>JBOHHM010000059.1:0-7715 GCA_050725495.1 Burkholderiaceae bacterium
AAGGAGTACTGGCCTATCTTGTTTGCGCCTCGTCCCAGCCTAAAGAAGGCGCCGCTCCACAGACCGCTCCAAAAGAACCAGGGACGTCACGGGCCCGGTTCCCCTTGAATTGCGACCGACGGAACACATCGGCGTGGGCATCGCCCGCCTGTCGGGCGAGATGGCCGATGGCTCGCTGGTGCTGGAAGAAGCCGAGAGCCTGGCGCTCCAGCAGGGCGACCACGCCGGCGGCGCCGGCCCTGAGCATGAAGCGCCGGTCGACCTGGTCAGCGGGACTGGACGGCTGGATCCTCGCCGGTGACCCAGGCCTTGCGACGAGGCCACAAACATCACGGCGCACACGACCCGTCGACCATCGCGCGAGCTATCCCGTTTCGTGACAGGTGTTGCGTTGTGCAACGTTGCAGGCCGGCGGCGGAGTACGGCGAAACGATCGAAAGTTAAATGAAATCAAGGGTTTGAGGTTGTCCGCCGGTGCTGGCACGGAACTTGAAGAAAAGCTTGCGCCCGCAAGGGCATCGCTTTGATTCATTGTCCACACAGAGGAGACAACATGCTCTACGCTGCCCCCGGTACTGCCGGTGCCAAGATCGCCTACAAGGCCAAATACGACAACTTTATCGGGGGCCAATGGGTCGCGCCGGTCAAGGGTGAGTACTTCGACGTCATCACGCCGATCAACGGCCGGCCCTATACCCAGGCGGCCCGCTCCGGGGCCGAGGACATCGAGTTGGCGCTCGATGCGGCGCACGCCACCGCTGACAAGTGGGGCCGTACCTCGCCTACCGAGCGCGCCAACCTGCTGCTGAAAATCGCCGATCGCCTCGAAGCCAACCTTGAAATCCTGGCCTACGCCGAGACCGTGGACAACGGCAAGCCGATCCGGGAAACGCTGAACGCCGACATTCCGCTGACCATCGACCACTTCCGCTACTTTGCCGGCTGCGTGCGCGCACAGGAAGGCGGCTTGAGCGATCTGGACGAGAGCACCGTGGCCTACCACTTCCACGAACCGCTGGGCGTCGTCGGCCAGATCATTCCCTGGAACTTCCCGATTTTGATGGCCGCGTGGAAACTGGCCCCGGCCATCGGCGCGGGCAACTGCGTCGTCCTCAAGCCCGCTGAATCCACGCCAATCAGCATCCTGATCATGGCCGAACTGATGGCCGACCTGCTGCCGCCCGGCGTGCTCAACATTGTCAACGGCTACGGCCGCGAGGCCGGCATGCCGTTGGCCACCAGCCGCCGCATCGCCAAGATCGCTTTCACCGGCTCCACCACCACGGGCCGCGTGATCGCGCAGGCAGCGGCCAACAACCTGATTCCGGCCACGCTGGAACTGGGCGGCAAGTCGCCCAACATCTTCTTCGCCGATGTGATGGACAAGGATGACGGCTTCCTGGACAAGGCCATCGAAGGCCTGGTGTTGTTTGCCTTCAACCAGGGCGAGGTGTGCACCTGCCCGTCGCGCGCCCTGATCCACGAATCCATCTATGACGAGTTCATGGCTCGTGCACTGAAACGTGTCGCGGCGATCGAGCAGGGCAACCCGCTGGACACCGACACCATGATGGGTGCACAAGCCTCCAAAGAACAGCTGACCAAGATCCTGTCCTACCTCGAACTGGGCAAGCAGGAAGGCGCCAAGCTGCTGATCGGCGGCGAGCAGGCGTACCTGGGTTCCGAGCTGGAGGGTGGTTTCTACGTGAAGCCGACGCTGTTCAAGGGGCACAACAAAATGCGCATCTTCCAGGAGGAAATTTTCGGCCCGGTGCTGGCCGTGACCACCTTCAAGGACGAGGCCGAGGCACTGGCTATCGCCAACGACACGCTGTACGGCCTGGGCGCCGGCGTGTGGAGCCGCGATGGCAACGTCGCCTACCGCATGGGCCGCGCCATCAAGGCGGGTCGCGTGTGGACCAACTGCTACCACGCCTATCCGGCGCATGCCACGTTTGGCGGCTACAAGGAATCGGGCATCGGCCGCGAGACGCACAAGATGATGCTGGACCACTATCAGCAGACCAAGAACCTGCTGGTGAGCTACAGCGAGAACAAGCTCGGTTTCTTCTGATCGGGAGCGCATCGGATCGATCCACTCTCGAAGGGGCGGGCAACCGCCCCTTTTTTCATGCACACGGAGATCGACATGGTAGACAAAGTCATTGCCACCGAAGCGGCGCTCGAACTCATCGAATGTCTCAAGAAAAAGCACGGCGCGCTGATGTTTCACCAGTCCGGCGGCTGCTGCGACAACAGCGCCGCCAACTGCTACCTGCCCGGCGAAATCACCATCGGCGCGCGCGATGTGTATCTCGGCGACATCGGGGGCTGCCCGTTCTACATCGGCAAGTCGCAGTATGAATACTGGAAGCACACCCAGCTCATCATTGACGTCATCGAGGGCCATGGCGGCACGTTCTCGCTCGAAGGACCGGAGGGGAAGGCGTTTCACACCCGGTCGCGGGTGTTCAGCGATGACGAGTGCCGGGCGTTGGGCCTGTGAAAAACGCGCCCCCTGGACCGCCTCCTTCGCCTTGAGCGCGCGAATCCGCGGGCTGCCGCCCCCCCTGCACCTGCCTTGGCGCCGTGGTGCTGGCCACGGCCTGGAGCGGGGAGCTGACCTGGACGGCCTGACCCCATGAACTGAGCGGGGCGGTCAGCGCCGGCCTTGGCGCGTAAAGTGAAGGAAGGCTTGTTCCAGATCGCTCATCCCTGTTTGCGCCAGCAGCTCATCCGGCGGGGCCGCGAACAGCAGCCGGGCCTGCTGCAGCACCATGAGCACATCGGCTCGAACGACTTCCTGCGCCCAGTGCGTGGTCCACAGCACGCACTGGCCCTGTTCGCGCACCAAGCGTTCCACCAGGTCCAGCAGTTGCCGGCGGCTGGCGGGGTCCAGGCCCACCGTGGCTTCGTCCATGAGCAGCACCCGGGGCGCGTGCAGCAGCGCGCGGACCAGTTCCACCTTGCGGCGGTTGCCGCCCGAGAGCGTGCGCGCCGTGGTGCGGGCCACGGATTCCAGGCCGGCCCACGTCAGCCCCTCGTCGATGCGCTGGCGTGCCAGGTCGGGCGGCAGCCCGTGCAGGCCGGCGTGATAACGCAGGTTGTCGAGAACGCTCAGGTCCAGATCCAGCGTCGATTGCTGGAACACCACGCCGAGCTGGGCCAGCGCCTCGCACGGTCTGGCCGCCAGGTCCAGGCCCATCACCTCGATCCGGCCCTCGTCCGGTGTGAACAGGCCGCACAGCAGCTGGATCAGGGTGGACTTGCCGGCGCCGTTCTCTCCCAGCAGCGCACCCCATTGCCCGGGACGAAGGGAGAAGCTCACGCCATCCAGCGCCTTGTTGCGGCCATAGGATTTGCCGAGCCGTTCGACCATGAGTGCGGTGTTCCCGGTGGTTGCGGCCGGGGCGGAGGCTGGGAGTGGCGACAGGGTGTTCATGGCGATGCTGGGGCAGGCTGGCCCGCCCCTTGGTGGCGGGCGCAACGGGCGCCGGAGGTTGTCGCAGGCAGTTGTTGCAGGATGGAGCAGGTGTGCCGGAATGAACAGTGGGTGTACCGGGTGGGCCAGGGCCACAAGCCATTCACAAGACGTTATGGCAACGCATTATGGTGCCTGCATGGCGTCTTGGCACGTCCGGTCCATCTGGTCCGCTTCTTGCGTTTTGCGCAAGTCGTTGGCATGTATTCAGCCCGGTCAACCGGGAGCCGACCACCACCACGACCACAACGGAGACAGATGCGATGGCGCAGCCACTCGATTGCCGGGACGCCCTGCGTGGCTGGGGCTGCGCATGGCTGGCTGCCTGCATGCTGGCGGGCCCCGCGCTGGCCGAGGACCGTCACTTTCTTCGGCTTGACACGGCCTTGGTCGAGGACGACGACGATCGCAGCTTCGAGGTGTCGACACGGTTGTCGCAGACCAGAGACGAGCGCGCCCTCCAGGCCAGCGTCGAGTACAACTTTTCGCCCACGCTGGCGGCCGAGCTGCAGATGGGCCGGGCGAACGAGCGTGGCGGTCCTGGCCGAAAACACGAACTGGAACTGGGCATGCGCCATGTGCTGATCGATCACAACCGTGAAGGCTGGGGGCTGGCCTACCGGTTGTCGCTGGGGTGGGAGAAATTAAAAATCCATTCCTGGGCCTTTGAGGGGCCGACGGCGGTGGCCGCCTTCGTGTGGCCGCTGACTGGCATGCGCGGCAACTTGCACGCCAACCTGGGCCTCTCGCGCGAGAATTCCGCGGGCAACACGCGGGTGGTCTGGGGCGTCGGCGTCGACGCACCGGTTGCGCGCTCCCTCGTGCTGTTTGGCGAACTGGGGGGCCGGGTCACCGAGGACCGCCTGACGCATGGTGGCAACCGCTGGTGGGTCAAGCGGGAGAAGGTGGCGTTTGACGTGTCGCTTTCGCGCACCAGGCTCCTGGCGACCGGCGACCGGCGACGTGGCGCAGGGCGTCCATGTCGGCCTGAATTTTTTCGATCTGGATTTTTAACCGCACGAGGAGACAGGACATGCCCAAAAACCAGGTAACTTCGGTGATCCCGCGAGTATGGGGCCGCGCCATATCGCTGACGGGAGTGGTGCTTGGCACGCTGGCCGTGCCGGCCGCTGCGCAGGTTTTCGTGAGCAGCGAGAAAGACCACCAGATCCTGGTCTTGCAGGCCGACGGGTCGCCGCTCAGGACGATTCCGGTCTGCAAGCGGCCGCGGCACATGGCGTGGAGCGACGGCGGTCGCCGCATTCTCGTCGCCTGCGGTGACAGCCGCCAGCTGGGCATGGTGGATGTGGAAGCCGGCAAACTGACCGACACGGTGCCGGCCGGCGAGAGCCCCGAGATCTTCAGCCTGTCGCCTGACGGCAAGACGGCCTACGTCTCGGATGAGGAGGACAACGTGCTCGCCGCCTACGATCTTGCGTCGAAAAAGAAGCTGTTTGCCGTCACGACAGGGGGCGAACCGGAGGGCGTGCTGGTCACGCCGGACGGCGGGCTGGCCTATGTCACGTCGGAAGTGGCCAACGCGGTCCATGTGATCGACTTGGTCCGGCGCAAGGCCGTGGCGCAGATCAAGGTGGGCAAGCGCCCGCGCCGGTTTGCGCTCAGCCCCGATGGCCGAGAGCTGTGGGTCAGCAACGAGCTGGGGTCCAGCGTGAGCATCATCGACACAGCGAGCCGCGCGGTGAAGGACACGCTGGCGTTCGAGCTGCCCGGCATGCGCAAGAACGACATCACCCCGGTGGGGCTGTTGATGACGGCGGACGGCAAAACCGCATGGGTCGGCCTCGGCCGCGCGAACCATGTGGCCGAGGTCGATGTGGCCACCCGCGCCGTGCGTCGCGTGGTGCTGGTGGGCAAGCGGGCCTGGGGGCTGGCCCTGAACCGCGACGGATCGCGCCTGTATGTGACCAATGGTCTGTCGGACGATCTGTCCATTGTGGACACGGCCAGCGGCAAGGCCATCAAGACGGTGCCTGCCGGGCGGGTGCCGCACAGCATTCTGGTGAAGTAGCGGGCGGCCGGATGCCATCGATCGAGGAGCGCCAGATGATGCCCATACCGAGATACCTGCGACGCCTTCGATATGGCCTGAAGCCGCTCCTGGAACCGGCAGTGGCCCGGTCGCTGGCGTTGTCGGCAGCGGTCTGGGGTTTCTCGACCCTGGCGTGGGGCGCATCGTGGCATGTGCTCGTGGTGGGCCTGCTGGACGATCCGCGCCATGACCGGACCCGGATCGAGCAGGCCTACCCCGGCCACCCCATCGGGCGGCCGCTGGCCGCCGCGCAGGTGGCGGCCGACGAAAGCCGCCCGGTGCTCGACGCAGCAGGGCACCAGCTCAGGATCCAGAGCCTGGCGTGGGATGGTCAGAGCATCGCGGCGCTGGTGACGGAGTTGTCCAAACGCGGCCCGCACTACCTGCTGCTTGACCTGCCGCTGGCGCAGCAGAAAGCGTTGATGGCGGAGTACGGTTCTCTCAAATCCAGGCCCATTGTGTTCAATATCGCGGAGGGCAGCGACGAACTGCGCGGGGCATCGTGCCATTCGCAGTGGCTGCACACCTTGCCGAGCGAACGCATGCGGGCCGATGCGCTGGCCCAGTGGCTGGCGGCCCGCGGCTGGCGCGATGTGCTTTGGCTGGTGGGCCCGCGGCCTGCCGATGCGGCGCTGCACGACGTGTGGCAGGCGTCCTTCAAGCGCTACGGCCTGCGCGTCAAGGCCGAGCGCAAGTTCGTGTTGTCGGGCGACCCGCGCCAGCGCGACCAGGGCAATCCCCGGCTGCTCACGGCCGAGCCGGCGCACGACGCGGTGGTGGTGCTGGACACCGAGGGTGAGTTTGCCCGCGGCCTGCCCTACAACACGGCACAGTCCCGTCCGGTGGCGGGCCACGCCGGCCTGGTGGCGCTGGCCTGGCACCCCCGGTGGGAGCGTTATGGCGCGCCCCAGCTCGGCCGCCGCTTCCAGCGGCAGGCGGGGCGACCCATGGTCGGGCACGACTGGGCGGCCTGGGTGGCGGTCAAGTCGATTGCGGCTGCGCTGGAAGTGCAGCCCGGGGCGTCGCTCGCCCAGCAACTGCAGGCCTTGCGCAGCGGGGTGGTCGCCGTGGATGGCTTCAAGGGCGGCACGGTGAGTTTCCGGCCCTGGGATGGGCAGTTGCGCCAGCCGGTCTTCCTAGCCCATGGGGACGGCGTGGCGGCGGTCGCGCCGCTGGACGGCGCCATGCACCCGCGCGACGTGCTGGATACGCTGGGCGCGGATGAAGGCGAGAGCGCATGCAAACGGCGCTGACCCGGCGCCACGGCGCGCCTTGAATGAACAGGATTGCCATGCTGGCCCACTCTTCGTCACTTGTTCCGGCCGCCCGGCCGGGCCCGCTCGCGCACCGCTGGCGCGCCATGTGGGCCATCGTGCGCCGCGAAGTCGGTCGCTTCCTGCGCCAGCCCGCCCGGCTCGGGGCCGCGCTCGTGCGGCCGCTGCTGTGGCTGCTGGTGTTCGCGGCCGGGTTCCACAACGTGTTCGGCGTGGCCATCCTGCCGCCGTATGACACGTACATCGATTACCGGTTGTATGTGGTGCCTGGCCTCTTGGGCATGGTGGCGCTGTTCAACGGCATGCAGAGTTCGCTGGCCCTGGTTCATGACCGTGAAACCGGCGCCATGCGCCTGCTGTTGACGGCGCCGCTGCCGCGCAGCTGGCTGCTGCTGTCCAAGCTGCTCGCGGCCGCGACGCTGTCGCTACTGCAGATGGGGGTGTTTGCCGCGCTGGCCTGGGCGCTTGACCTGGGCCTGCCGGCGTGGCAGATCGTGGCGGCCCTGCCCGTCATGCTGCTGGTGGCCCTCATGCTTGCGGCACTGGGGCTCTGGCTGTCGGTGTATGTGCGACAGCTGGAGAACTTTGCCGGTGCGATGAATTTCGTGATTTTCCCGCTGTTCTTCATCAGCAGCGCGCTGTACCCGCTGTGGAAGCTGCGCGAATCCGGCGCCGTGTGGATCGAGCGGCTGGCCCAGTTCAATCCGTTCACCCATGCGGTGGAGGCGCTGCGCTTTGCCCTGCATGGGCAGGTCAATGGTCCATCCTTGGCGGTCGTTCTCGCCACGCTGGCGGTGGCCTGTGCCCTGGCCGTGCGCGGCTACGACCCGCAGCGCGGCTGGATCCGCCGCAAGGGCGATGGCGGCTGAGCCGGGGCAGGGCGACCGGACGACATGCCGGGGTTGTGGGG
>JBOHHM010000060.1:0-5332 GCA_050725495.1 Burkholderiaceae bacterium
CCATGCTCCCAGCTTCGGGCCGTTGGCGCAATCGGGGCCAGCTCAGATTCCGGCGGGCGTGCGAACGATCAAGCCCGGGGCCGCATGCCCGGCAGCGCCGGGATTGGCTCATGTTTCTGAGTCAACAATGCCATTGACCCTGGCCAGGAGGGCGTGGGTCGCTATATGTTTAATAGCAACCGGCAGGCTTCAGGCTGCCGCTTCCAGCCCGTTGCGAAAATGTTCCTGCATGCGTTGCACGGTGGCTGCGGCGTCGCGGGCGGTCAGGGCGGCCATTACGGCGCGGTGTTCCTGCAGCGACTCCTCGATGCGGCCCGACTTGAGAAGCGAGTTGTGCCGGTTGAGCTTCATGACCTTGCGCAGGTCGGCCACCATCTGGTCGCGCCAGCGGTTGTCGGCGATTTGCAGCAGGCGCATGTGGAAGCGCTCATTGATGGCGAAGAACTGGTCACGGTCGCCGACAGCGGCCTCCAGCTCGGCATGCAGGGCCTGCAGCTCGCGCAGCTGCGCGTCGGTCGCCCGGGTCGCCACGGCGCCGGCGGCATCGCTTTCGAGCAGGCTGAGCAGGTGGTAGACGTCGGCCAGGTCGCGCTCGGACACCTCGGTCACATAGGCGCCGCGGCGCACTTTCATGGTGACCAGCCCTTCGGTGGCCAGCACCTTGAGCGCCTCGCGCAGCGGCGTGCGGCTGATGCCGTATTCCTCGGCGATCTTGAGCTCGTCAATCCAGCTGCCGGGTTCCAGCTCGCGCTTGAAGATGCGCTGGCGCAGCAGCTCAGCCACTTCTTCGTAAAGTGCGCGGGGGGTCAGGGTCAGGGCAGCCATGGAAGGATTGTAAGCCAGGAAAATATTCTGCATCAATAATTATGAATGATGTAAACTCAGGGAAAACGTGGAAACCCTGCGGAAACCGAACGCGCCATGAGCAAAACCAATCCTGAATCCAACCCTGCCAGCCAAGTCGAAGCCTGGCCACAGTTTGCCCAAGGCAGCCACGAAGCGTGGCTGCGTGCTGCCGCGAAGTCCGCCCCCGGCGGTGACCTGGACGCCCTGAACTGGCACACGCCCGACGGCATCACCGTCAAGCCGCTGTACACCGCGCAGGACACGCGGGACCTGCCGCACACCGATACGCTGCCAGGCTTCGAGCCCTACCTGCGCGGCCCGCAGGCCACCATGTACGCGGTGCGGCCCTGGACCATCCGCCAGTACGCGGGCTTCTCGACGGCCGAAGAGTCCAACGCCTTCTACCGCAAGGCCCTGGCGGCCGGCGGGCAGGGCGTGTCGGTGGCGTTCGATCTCGCCACGCACCGCGGCTATGACAGCGACCACCCGCGCGTGACCGGCGACGTCGGCAAGGCCGGCGTGGCGATCGACAGCGTGGAGGACATGAAGATCCTGTTCAACGAGATCCCGCTGGACAAGGTCAGCGTGTCCATGACCATGAACGGCGCCGTGCTGCCGGTGCTGGCCGGCTATGTGGTCGCGGCCGAGGAGCAGGGCGTCTCGCAGGACAAGTTGAGCGGCACGATCCAGAACGACATCCTCAAAGAGTTCATGGTCCGCAACACCTACATCTTCCCGCCGCAGCCCAGCATGCGCATCATCGGCGACATCATCGAGTACACGGCGCGGAACATGCCGAAGTTCAACTCGATCAGCATCTCCGGCTACCACATGCAGGAAGCCGGCGCGAATCAGGCGCTGGAGCTGGCCTTCACGCTGGCCGACGGCAAGGAATATGTGAAGACGGCGCTGGCCAAGGGCCTGGACGTGGACGACTTCGCCGGGCGCCTTTCCTTCTTCTGGGCCATCGGCATGAACTTCTACCTCGAAGTGGCCAAGATGCGCGCCGCGCGCCTGCTGTGGTGCCGCATCATGAAGGGCTTCAACGCCAGGAACCCCAAGAGCCTGATGCTGCGCACCCACTGCCAGACCTCGGGCTGGAGCCTGACGGAGCAGGACCCGTACAACAACGTGGTGCGCACCACGATCGAGGCCATGGCGGCCGTGTTCGGCGGCACGCAAAGCCTGCACACCAACGCGCTGGACGAGGCCATCGCTCTGCCCACTGAGTTCAGCGCCCGCATCGCGCGCAACACCCAGCTCATCATCCAGGAAGAAACCCATATTACCAACGTGATCGACCCCTGGGCCGGCAGCTACATGATGGAAAAGCTGACCCAGGACATGGCTGACAAGGCCTGGGAAATCATCGAAGAGGTCGAGGCCATGGGCGGCATGACCAAGGCTGTCGACAGCGGCTGGGCCAAGCTCAAGATCGAGGCCGCGGCCGCCGAGAAGCAGGCGCGCATCGACAGCGGCAAGGATGTGATCGTCGGCATCAACAAATACAAGCTCAAGCAGGAAGACCCGGTCGACATTCTGGAGGTGGACAACGTCAAGGTGCGCGAGCAGCAGATTGCGCGGCTCAAGCAGATCCGGGCCACGCGCGACGGCGCCAAGGTGCAGGCGGCGCTCGACGCGCTGACAGCCGCTGCCGACAGCGGACAGGGCAACCTGCTCGATCTGAGCATCCAGGCCATACGCCTGCGCGCCACCGTGGGCGAGGTCAGTGATGCGCTGGAGAAAGTTTTTGGGCGCCATCGCGCCGATACGCAAAAGGTGACCGGTGTGTATGCAGCAGCTTACGACTCGGCCGAGGGCTGGGAAAACCTGAAAAGGGAAATTGCCGACTTCGCGGAGCAGCAGGGCCGACGCCCGCGCGTGATGATCAGCAAGCTGGGTCAGGACGGCCACGACCGCGGCGCCAAGGTGGTGGCCACGGCCTTCGCTGACCTGGGCTTCGATGTGGACATGGGCCCGCTGTTCCAGACCCCCGAGGAATGTGCGCGCCAGGCGATCGAGAACGACGTGCACGCCGTGGGCGTTTCAACCCTGGCCGCCGGCCACAAGACCCTGGTGCCGGCCATCATCGCCGAGCTGCGCAAACAGGGCGCCGACGACATCATCGTGTTCGTGGGCGGCGTGATTCCGCGTCAGGACTACGAGATGCTGTACGAGGCCGGCGTCAAAGGCATCTATGGCCCGGGCACGCCGATTCCGGCGAGCGCCAAGGATGTGCTCGAACAAATCAAGGCGGCACAGAAGTGACTCCGCTTTCGCTGGTGGAGGCCGTTGTGCGGGGCGATGCTGCCGTGCAGCGCCGCGCCATCGCCAAAGCCATCACCCTGCTCGAATCGACCCGCACCGACCACCGCGCCCAGGCCGATGAGCTGCTCACGGCCTTGCTGCTCCATGCCGGCAAGGCGTTTCGCCTCGGCATCAGCGGCGTGCCGGGCGTGGGCAAGAGCACGTTCATCGAAGCCCTGGGCCTGTACCTGATCGCCCAGGGCCACCGTGTCGCGGTGCTGGCGGTCGATCCTTCGTCCAGTGTCTCCGGCGGCTCCATCCTGGGCGACAAGACGCGCATGGAGCACTTGTCGGTGCATGAAAAGGCCTACATCCGGCCCAGTCCGTCCAGCGGCACCCTGGGTGGGGTGGCCGAGAAGACGCGCGAAGCCATGCTGGTCTGCGAGGCGGCGGGCTACGACATCGTGATCGTCGAAACCGTGGGCGTAGGGCAGAGCGAAACCGCCGTGGCCGGCATGACCGACATGTTTGTGCTGATGCAGTTGCCCAACGCCGGCGACGACCTGCAGGCGATCAAGAAAGGCGTGATGGAGCTGGCCGACCTCGTGGTGATCAACAAGGCCGATCTGGATGCCGCTGCGGCCACGCGCGCGCAGGCGCAGATCACGAGCGCGCTGCGCCTGTTTGGCCAGCATGGCCACCCTGACCATGCGCACCATCACCGCAAGCTCTGGCATCCCCAGGTGATCCAGCTCAGCGCCTTGCGCAGCGAGGGGGTGGATGCCTTCTGGGCTGCGGTCGCACAGTTCAAGACCCTGCAAACGGCCAATGGCCGGCTTCCCGAGCGGCGCCAGCACCAGGCGCTGGCCTGGATGTGGGAGCGCATCGACGCCGGGCTCAAGCAGCGCTTTCGCATGCATCCGCTGGTACGCTCCGAGCTGCACGCCATCGCAACCCAAGTGGACCGGGGCAGCCTGCCCGCATCCACCGCAGCCCGGCAGTTGCTGGGCCTGCTGGACCCCCAACAAGGAGAAAACTGATGCACGACATCCTCGAACAACTCGACAAAAAGCGCGAGCAGGCGCGCCTGGGCGGTGGCCCCAAGCGCATCGAGGCCCAGCACAGCAAGGGCAAGCTGACCGCGCGCGAGCGCATCGAACTGCTGCTCGACGAAGGCACGTTCGAGGAATGGGACATGTTCGTCGAGCACCGCTGCACCGACTTCGGCATGGCCGACAACAAGATTCCTGGCGACGGTGTGGTCACGGGCTACGGCATGATCAATGGCCGCCTGGTGTTCGTCTTCAGCCAGGACTTCACGGTGTTCGGCGGAGCGCTGTCCGAAGCCCATGCCGAGAAGATCTGCAAGATCATGGACCAGGCGATGAAGGTCGGCGCGCCGGTCATCGGCCTGAACGACTCGGGCGGCGCGCGCATCCAGGAAGGCGTGGCCTCGCTGGGCGGCTATGCCGATGTGTTCCAGCGCAATGTGATGGCCAGCGGTGTGATTCCGCAGATCAGCATGATCATGGGGCCCAGCGCCGGCGGCGCCGTGTACTCGCCGGCCATGACCGACTTCATCTTCATGGTGAAAGACAGCTCCTACATGTTCGTGACCGGCCCCGACGTGGTCAAGACCGTCACGCACGAGGAAGTCACAGCCGAGGAACTGGGCGGCGCCATCAGCCACACCACCAAGAGCGGCGTGGCCGACCTCGCGTTCGAGAACGATGTCGAGGCGCTCTTGATGCTGCGGCGGCTGTACAACTACCTGCCGCTGAACAACCGCGAGAGGGCGCCGGTTCGTCCCAGCCATGACCCGGCCGACCGCATGGACCCGAGCCTGGACACGCTGGTGCCCGACAACCCGAACAAGCCCTACGACATGAAGGAGCTGATCGTCAAGACGGTGGATGACGGCGACTTCTTCGAGATCCAGCCGTACTTTGGCAACTCATTGATCGCGGCGCTCGCCCGCATCAACGGACATCCAATCGGGATTCTCGCCAACAACCCGACCGTCCTTGGAGGAGCTCTCGACGGCAACGCCGCGGACAAGCAGGGGCGGTTCCTGGAGCTGTGCGATCTCTTCCACATCCCCGTGGCGTATCTGGTCGACATTCCGGGGTTCATGATCGGGTCTGCGGCTGAACGACAGGGAACCTTGCGCCGCGGGATGCGCGCGATCTGGACGTGGTCGCAGATGACGGTCCCGATGTTCACCGTCCACATCAGGAAG
>JBOHHM010000061.1:0-14815 GCA_050725495.1 Burkholderiaceae bacterium
GCGCTGCTGGCCCTGGCTGCCTTGCACCTGCTGCTCTGCGCCCCGTTGCATGCGCAGCTGCTGCGCGATGCGCCCCGGCCGGCCACGCCAGCCGGTCGCGCAGCGGCGCCCGCTTCGCTCGCGCGCCAGCTGCGCAGCGCCCCGTTCCTGCTGATCGGCCTGTTCGTGCTGCTGATGATGGCAGTGACCGCTGCCCTACCGGCCCACATGATCAGCCTGCTGCGCGAGCACGGACTGGCCGAGGCCTGGGTCATCGCGATTCCGGCCAGCATCGGCCTGATCCAGGTGCTGGGACGGGCTCTGCTGTACTTCTTTGAGCGGCACTTCGATGTGCACCGGGCCAACCGCCTGATTCCCGGCCTGATCCCACTGGGGCTGGCTGCGCTGCTGGCCGCGCCTTGGGCGGGCCAGGGGCAGGGCGCGTTGGCAGGGCTGTTTGTGCTGCTCTACGGCCTGGGCAACGGCATGCTCACCATCGTCAAGGGCACGGCGATCGCCCAGTATGTGAGCCGCGAGCATGTGGCCAGCCTCAATGGCGCTTTAGGCCTGCCCACGGCTGCGGCGCGCGCCAGGGCGCCGCTGCTGCTGGGCCTGCTGTGGAGCCGGGAGGCGGGCTACAGCCTGGGGCTGACGCTGCTGCTGGGCGCCAGCGCCTTGGCCGTGGTCGCCCTGCTGCTGGCGCAGCGCAGCGCCCTGCTCAATCCCTGAAAACCAGCAGGCGGCTCGCGCCGACGCTCAGACCGCTCAACCTGGCAGATAACCCGGCCCGCTGGTCGCGGGGGCGGCCGGGGCCGCCGGCTTGGGCGTGGCGGCGGGCGGAATCAGGGCGCCGTCGGCTGTGTGCAGCGAGCCGCCCTGCACCGTGACCTTGGTGCCCACGGCAACAGGCGCGCCCTGCTCCATGCTGCGCAGGCTGCCGTCTTCCATGCGGATCTGGACCTGGTAGACGGTTTCCTTCTTGATGTTTTTCTCGATCACATTGCCGGCCACGCCGCCGCCAATGGCGCCCAGCACGGTCGCGGCCGTGCGTCCGCTGCCCTTGCCGACCTGGTTGCCCAGCAGGCCGCCGACCACCGCGCCGCCCACGGCACCCACACCGCTGCCTTGGCCCTTGCGTTCGACCGCGGTCACCGCTTCGACCGTGCCGCAGTTGGCGCAGATGGACCTGGCCACCGGCGCCGGCGCGCCGACGGCCGGGGCCGCCGGCACAGGGGCCGGCTGTGCCGCTGCGACGACTTTCTTCTCCGCTGGTTTTGCTACAGATTTAGCAGCGTGTTGCGCCGGCTTGGCGGGGGCAAGAACCGGTTTTTCCGTGGGAGCCGGGTCGTCCGCCGCGGTTTTGGCCGCTGCCGTGACGGCAGCCGGTGCGGGGGCGTTCAGCGCCACCACGGGCTGGGCCGGCGCCGCCGTAGACCGGACCTGCTGGTACAGCAGCGTGCCGCCCATGGCCAGCACAGCCGCGCCCAGCACGCCGACCGCCACCCACAGGGGCTTGGTGCTGCCGGGGGTGGTCGCGCCGGATGGTTCTAACGTGGTACTCATGGTCATATCCCTTTCTTGGAGTCGCGCCTCAGGCTTCTCGGAAGTCCCGGTCCCCGAGGGGGCGATGCCTGAATAACGGATCACAGCCTAAAAAGTACACGCCGCCGGGCCCCGGCGCGGCACGGCTTTGTAACGCAGCGTAAGCTCAAAGATTGGGCGCCAGCAGCCGCTGCAGCTCCTGCTCGCTGACGCCGCGGCGCAGGGCCAGATCCTGCAGCTGGTCGGCGCCGATCTTGCCCACATTGAAATAGACGCTGTCGGGGTGGCCTAAGTAGAAGCCGCTGACGCTGGCCGCCGGCGTCATGGCCAGACTTTCGGTCAGGCCCATGCCGATCTCTTCGCACTGCAGCAGCTCGAACAGGCCGCGCTTGACACTGTGGTCGGGGCAGGCCGGGTAGCCCGGCGCAGGCCGGATGCCTTTGTAGCGCTCGGCGATCAGCTCGTCGTTGGTGAGCGCCTCCTGCGGCGCATAGCCCCATAAATCGGTGCGCACCCGGTGATGCAGGCATTCGGCAAAGGCCTCGGCGAGGCGATCGGCGAGGGCCTTGAGCATGATGGCCGAGTAGTCGTCGAGGTCCTCGATGAAGGACTGCTCCTTCTTGTCGACGCCCAAGCCCGCCGTCACGGCGAACATGCCGGCATAGTCGGGGGCCAAGCCCTTGGGCGCGACAAAGTCGGCCAGGCAGCGGCTGGGACGCATCACGCCGTCGACCGCCTGCTTCTCGGTCTGCTGGCGCAGGCCGTGCCAGGTCAGCGCGACCTGGCTGCGGCTCTCGTCGCTGTAGAACTCGATGTCGTCGTCGTTGACGCTGTTGGCCGGATACAGGCCGATCACGCCACTGGCCGTGAGCCAGCGGCCCTCGATCAGGCGCTGCAACATGCGCTTGCCGTCGGAGAACACGCGCTGGGCCTCCGCACCGACGACCTCGTCCTTGAGAATGGTCGGGAACGGGCCGGCCAGGTCCCAGGTCTGGAAGAACGGGCCCCAGTCGATGTATCGGGCGAGCTCGCTCAAGTCGAAGTTCCTGAACACACGCCGGCCCAGGAATTTGGGCCTGGGCGGCGTGTAGCCGGCCCAGTCTATCGGCGTCTTGTTCGCGCGCGCGCGCGCCAGCGGCCACAACGGCACCTGCTTCTTGTTGGCATGCTGGTGGCGCACCTGGTCGTAGTCGGCGCTGATCTCGTCGATGTACCTGGTGGCCTGCTCGCTCAGCAGGCTTTGCGCCACGCTGACGCTGCGCGAGGCGTCGGGCACATAGACCACCGGGCCTTCATAATGCGGCGCGATCTTGACCGCCGTGTGCACGCGGCTGGTGGTGGCGCCACCGATCAGCAGCGGGATTTTCTTGATGCGGAAATGCTCGTCCTTCTGCATTTCGGCCGCCACATACTGCATCTCTTCAAGGCTGGGCGTGATCAGGCCCGACAAGCCCACGATGTCGGCGCCCTCGACCTTGGCCTTGGCGAGGATCTCGTGGCAGGGCACCATGACGCCCATGTTGATGACCTCGAAGTTGTTGCACTGCAGCACCACGGTCACGATGTTCTTGCCGATGTCGTGCACATCGCCCTTGACGGTGGCGATCACGATCTTGCCCTTGGCCCGCACATCCTCGCCGGCCGCTTCCTGTTGGCGCTTTTCTTCCTCGATATAGGGAATCAGGTGGGCCACGGCCTGCTTCATCACGCGCGCGCTCTTGACCACCTGGGGCAGGAACATCTTGCCCTGGCCGAACAGGTCGCCCACGATGTTCATGCCGTCCATCAGCGGGCCCTCGATCACATGCAGCGGCCGACCCCCTTTGGCCAGGATGGCCTGGTAGGCCTCCTCCGTGTCCTCGACGATGAAGTCGGTGATGCCCGAGACCAGCGCATGGGAGAGGCGCTGCTCGACCGTGCCGGCGCGCCATTCGCTCTTTTTGCCGTCGTCCTTGGCCGCGCCCTTGGCCGATTCGGCGATCTCGACCAGCCGCTCACCGGCGTCGGGCCGGCGGTTCAGCACCACGTCTTCGACGCGCTCGCGCAGCTGGGGTTCGACCTCGTCATAGACGCCGACCATTCCGGCGTTGACGATGCCCATGTCCATGCCGGCCTGGATCGCGTGGTAGAGGAATACCGTGTGGATCGCTTCGCGCACCGGGTCGTTGCCGCGGAAGCTGAACGAGACATTCGAGACACCGCCCGAGACCTTGGCGCCCGGCAGGTTGGCCTTGATCCAGCGCGTGGCCTCGATGAAATCGACCGCGTAGTTGTTGTGCTCCTCGATGCCGGTGGCGATCGCGAAGATGTTGGGGTCGAAGATGATGTCCTCGGGCGGGAAGTCAACCTCGTCGACCAGGATGCGGTAGGCCCGCTCGCAGATCTCGATCTTGCGCGCATAGGTGTCGGCCTGGCCGGTTTCGTCGAAGGCCATCACCACGGCCGCCGCGCCATAGCGGCGCAGCAGCCTGGCCTGGCGCTTGAACTCGTCGACGCCTTCCTTCATCGAAATCGAGTTCACGATGCCCTTGCCCTGAATGCAGCGCAGGCCCGCCTCGATCACCTCCCATTTGGAGCTGTCGATCATGATCGGCACGCGCGCGATGTCGGGCTCGCTCGCGATCAGGTTCAAAAAGCGCACCATCGCGGCCTGGCTGTCGAGCATGGCCTCGTCCATGTTGATGTCGATGACCTGGGCGCCGTTTTCGACCTGCTGGCGCGCCACAGCCAGGGCCTCTTCGTACTGGCCATTGAGGATCATGCGAGCGAAGGCCTTGGAGCCGGTCACATTGGTGCGCTCGCCGATGTTGACGAACAGCGTGCCCGCGCCAATCTGCACCGGCTCCAGGCCGGACAGCTTCATGGGAGGAATGGATGTGTTGTGCATGGCCCACCTTGAGAACCGGCAGGCCCCGTGGCATTCGGGCGCCAGCCATTGAAACAGGTGAACGTCGTTGGATTCACTCAAGCCTGACGAAAAGCCGGCACGGCAATTTCGCTGCAACGCTCCTTGAGTTACCATGATTTTAAGGTTTAGCCGCCCGCCCCACCCCACCGCCCCATGTTCAAATCTTTTTTTGGCAAGAAAAGCGCGCCAGCACCCGAAACCGCCCCACCCGACAAGCGGCGGCCCACCCTCGAAGGCTCGTCCAGCGCCGAGCTGGCGGCCCAGATGCTCACCACGCCGACAGCCCTGACCCAGCTCAGCCGCGACGAGGCCCGCGTCGTCGTCAGCTACATGCTGCCGCACCGCATAGCCCAGGGCACGACCTTCATCCAGCAGGGCGACACCGAGCGCACGGATTTCATGCTGCTGGTGCTCGATGGCGAGGTCACGGTGGAGTCCATCGTGGTCTGCCGCTCCTCGCCGATCACCGTGACTGTGCTCGGGCCCGGCCATCTGATCGGCGAAATGGGCCTGCTCGACGGCGAGCCGCGCGCCGCCTCTTGCACCGCCACCACCGAGCTGCGCTGCGCGATCCTGACGCGCGGCGCGCTCAAGCGGCTGCTCGACGACGACCCGCGCACGGCCGCCAAGCTGATGATGGCGATTTCGCTGCGCATTGCCGAGCGCCTGCGCGAAAGCGCCGACAAGCTCAAGATGTACGCCCAGCTGACCCAGGCCATGCAGCAGGAAATCGACCGTCTGATGCCGGGTTGAGGCCTGCGCCTCACTGGACTCAGCCAATCACCTTGCGCGTGAACAGTTCGAGATAGTCCATCAACGCGTCGGCCACGGCTGCCGCCTGCTGGGGCTCGCCGTCGGCGATGGCGCGCGCCAGCAGCATGTGACAGCGTGCCCCTTCGACGATGTCGCCCTGGTGCTGGTAGGCAAACCAGAAGCGGCGGCACTGGATCGTCAGTGGCACGACGGCCGCCACTGCATAGGGGTTGCGACAGGCTGCATGGTTGACATGGTCCAGCGCCTGGTCGGCCGCCATGTAGGCGTCGAGGTCATCACGCGCGCCCGCCGCCACCATCGCCTCGGCACAGGCGATCACTTCCTGGCGCTGGCGCGGCATGGCATGGCGCGCGGCGCTGCTGGCGATCAGCCGCTCGAGCACGCGCCGCGTTTCGATCAGCACCAGGTGCTCGGCCAGCGCGATCTCGCTGACCTTGAGCCCGCGCCGCGGCAGCTGGACGATCAGCCCGTTGGACACCAGGCGCATCAGCGCTTCACGGGTCGGCGTGCGGCCCAGGCCGGTGCGCGCGATCAGCTCGGACTCGACGATGGGCGAGCCCGGGCGCAGCTGCAGCGTCGCGATCATGGCCTCGATGGTGTCGTAGGCCACATCGGCGACCCGCCGCTTGTCGGGGTGGGCGCTCTCCTGCGCAGACAGGTCTGCACCGCGCAGGACGATGGGGCTAGGGACGGCGGTGTTCATGGCTCAGGCAATCCCCCAGGCGAAGGGGTCGCCGGACTGCAACACCAGGGTCGAGTCCATCGTGACCCAGGCCCGGCCGTGGAGGCTGGGCCAGACCTGGCCGCCGTCCAGCCGCACACTGCCCGTGAACAGGCTGCCGATCACGCTCTCCTGGTGCCAGAGCTGGCCGGGCGCGAGCCGGCCATCGGCCACCAGGCAGGCCAGCTTGGCGCTCGTGCCGGTTCCGCAGGGGGAGCGATCATAGGCTTTGCCGGGACAGAGCACGAAGTTGCGCCCATGGTGGGCCGGGTCTACCGGCGAGCCCAGCAGTTCGATGTGGTCGATCTCGGCACCGTTGGCCCCGGTGATGCCCTGGGCGCCGAGCGCCTGGCGCAGCCGCCAGGCAAAGTCGGTGAGGGCCTCGACCTGGCTGCGCTGCAGCGCCAGCCCATGGTCGTCGCAGAGAAAGAACCAGTTGCCGCCCCAGGCCACGTCGCCGCTCACCGGGCCGTGGCCGGGCACGTCGACCCTGACCCGGGCCGCATGGCGGTAGGCCGGCACATTGGCCACGGTGACGCTGCCATCGGCGTGCAAGCTCGCGCCGACCAGGCCCACGGGCGTTTCGATCTGGTGTTCACCGGGCGCGAGCCGCCCCAGATAGGCCAGCGTCGCGATCAGTCCCATGGTGCCGTGGCCGCACATCCCGAGATAGCCGACGTTGTTGAAGAAGATCACACCACAGCTGTGGGCCGGGTCCACCGGCTCGCACAGCAGGGCGCCGACCAGCACATCCGAGCCGCGCGGTTCGTTGACGATCGCGCAGCGCCAGGGGTCGAAACGCTCGCGCATCAGGGCCAGGCGCTCGGCCATGCTGCCGCGGCCCAGATCGGGCCCGCCCGAGACCAGCACGCGCGTGGGCTCGCCGCCCGTGTGGGAGTCGACGATGCGAATGCGGCTGGGCTCAGGCTTGGACATGGGGGGTTGGGAGTTTGGCAGGTTTCGAGCAGGATGGGGTCGGCTGTGCCCATGGTGAGCGTCAGAGGTAGCTGCTGACGTCGGGCCGGGTCTGAAGGCCGCGCTGGATGATGGCGGCCACGCGATCGCGCTCAGCGCCGACCAGGGGCAGGCGCGGACGCCGCAGGTTTTCGTTGCCGACGCCGGCCAGGGTTTCGGCCAGCTTGATGTTTTGCACCAGCTTGGTCGACACATCGAGGTGCAGCAAGGGCATGAACCATTGGTACAGGGCCAGGGCCTCGTCATAGCGCCTGGCCTGCATCAGCCGGTACAAGGCCACAGTCTCGGCCGGAAACGCGGTGCACAGCCCAGCCAGCAGACCGTCGCAACCGAGCGCCAAGCCTTCGAACGAGAGGTCGTCGACGCCGATGAACAGTTGGTAGCGTCGGCCCAGCGCGTTGCGCAGGTCGGTGATGCGGCGGATGTTGTCGCTGGACTCCTTGATCGCGACCAGCCAGGGGCAGTCGGCGAGTTCGGCGAAATGCTCGGGCAGCAGGTCGACCTTGTACGCCACGGGGTTGTTGTAGACCATGACCGGCAGCTGGGCCGCATTGGCGATGGTGCGCAGGTTGGCCATCGCTTCGCGCGCATCGGCGGCGTAGAGCACGGCCGGCATGACCATCAGGCCCTGCACGCCGAGCTTGGCCGCCGCCTCGACATAGCGCAAGGCCTGCCGCGTGCTGGTTTCCGACACATTGGCCAGCACCGGCAGGCGGCCGTCGGCCACGCGCAGCGCGGTCGCTGCGATTTCGAGCTTCTCTTCCAGGCTCAGCGTGCTGGCTTCGCCGAGCGAGCCGCAGGTCACGATGCCGTCGATGCCATTGGCGATCAGGAAGCCGAAATGACGCTCCATTTCAGCATGGTCCAGCGACTCATCGGCCTTGAACTTGCTGGTCACGGCGGGGAAGACGCCGCGCCATGGCGGCTGGGCTGGGTGGGTCATGGGGGTCTCGCTTTGCTTCACAGGGAATCTTCGATATGCCGTTAATATATTTATAGAATATCGTCGACATTCAGGGATGTCAAGCGCTCCTCACGAGCACCTTGTCCGGGACGATCAGGGGCGCCGCGCCCGCAAGCGGCGGCTCGCCACCTGATGCCCAGGGCGGCAAAGCGGTGCCGGGATGGCGGGCGATGCGCCTCGGCCCGGGCAGGCCCGCCTGATGCAGCCACGCATCGGGCAGCGGCGAATGCCGGGCGAAGCGGGTTCAGGGGGCCACAGGCGCCAGCGCCGCCGACGCCGGCAGGCCGTAAACGCGATCGAACAGCCAGTTGAAGACAAAGGTGTAGGCCAGAAAAAAGACCACCAGGCCCAGATCCATCACCAGCGCCTGCCATAGGCTGACCTCGAGCCACCAGGCGATCAGCGGCACCAGAAACAGAACCAACCCGCCCTCAAATCCGATGGCATGGGCGACGCGCCGGCGCAGACCGCGTCCGCGCACTGCCTGGCGCGCTTCCCAGGCTTCGAACAGGCTGTTGAAGATCAGGTTCCAGACCACGGCCACGGCCGAGGCAGCGGCCGACAGCAGGCTGGCATGGCCGACGCTTTGGCCCGACAGCGCCGCAAACGCCAGGCTGCACACGGCAATGGCAATCGCCTCGTACAGCGTCACATAGACCACTCTGCGTTTGAAGCCCTGCATGGTGTTTGCTCTCCAAGATTCAAGATGTGTCTGGACTTTATATAGGTTCGTCTGATATAAAAAGTCAGGTTATTTCAGTTTTATTGAAAGATGGCTTTCTCCAGCGACAACATCGAAGTCTTCCTGGCCGTGCTCGACCGCGGTTCGTTCTCGGCGGCCGCGCGTGCGCTGGGGCGCGTGCCCTCGGCCATCAGCATGACGATCGCCCACCTCGAGGCCGAACTCGACCTGCCCCTGTTCGACCGCAGCGGCCGCGAGCCCCGGCCTACGGCGGCGGCCAGATCTCTGGAGCCGCAGGCCCGGCTGCTGGCCCGCCAGCTCCGGCAGTTGCAGGCCCAAGCGCTGGCGCTGACCCAGGGGCTGGAAAGCCGGCTGGCGCTGGCGATCGCGCCCGAGCTGCTGGCGGCCCCCTGGAGCGGCCCGCTGGCGGCCTTGGCACAGGACTACCCGCTGCTCGAAGTCGAGGTGCTGGCCGCGCCGCAGGCCGACGCCCTGCGCCTGCTGCACGAGGGCCGGGTCAACCTGGCCCTGGTGTTCGAGCGCCCCAGCCTGGACGGCCGCGAAGGCTTTCAGGAAGTCAGCAGCGAAACCCTGGTCGCCGTGATGGCGCCCGAGCACCCGGTGCTGGTCGCCGCCCGCGCTGAAGGGGCGCCGGGCCGGCTGCGCGAGGAACAGCTGACGACCACGCGCCAGATCGTGGTGGCCGGCCGCGACCGGACCCAGACCGACCCGCGCTTCGTCTTTGCGCGCCACTGCTGGCGCACCGACAACCACATTGCAGCGCTCGGACTGATCGAAGCCGGCCTGGGCTGGGGCTGGCTGCCGCGCTCCTTCGTGCGCGCCCAGATCGCAGCGGGCACGCTGGTCGAAATTCCGTTCGAAAACCTCACCAACCCGCTCGAGCTCTGGGTCGACGTGGTCTGGTCCAAGGAGCGCCCGCTGGGCCTGGGCGCGCGGCGATTCATCGAGCTGATCGGTGCAAGCAAACCAGGCTAAGCCGCTTCCCTGTAGAAAAACTCGCGCTGCAGCGAGCGCGCCGCCAGCGGCTGCACGGCCTGGCCGATCGCCGCGATATGCTCGGGCGTGGTGCCGCAGCAGCCGCCGACGATGTTGACCAGGCCTTCGGCGGCGAACTCGCGCAGCAGGCGCGAGGTGACCTCGGGCGTTTCGTCAAAGCCGGTCTCGCTCATCGGATTGGGCAGGCCGGCGTTGGGGTAGCAGCTGATGTAGGTGTCACCGGCGACCTTGCTGAGTTCCTGGATGTAGGGCCGCATCAGCGCGGCGCCCAAAGCGCAGTTCAGGCCGATGGCCAGCGGCTGGGCATGGCGCACGCTGTGCCAGAACGCGGTGACGGTCTGGCCGCTCAGGATGCGGCCCGAGGCATCGGTCACGGTGCCGCTGATGATCAGCGGCAGGCGCTCGCCCGAGTTCCCGAAAAACTCGTCCACCGCAAACAGCGCGGCCTTGGCGTTGAGCGTGTCGAAAATGGTTTCGACGAGCAGCACGTCGGCCCCGCCTTCGACCAGCGCCTGCACCTGCTCGTAGTAGGCGGCGCGCAGCTCCTCGAAGCTCACATTGCGCGCGCCCGGGTCGTTGACATCGGGGCTGATGCTGGCAGTCTTGGGGGTGGGGCCCAAGGCGCCGGCGACAAAGCGCGGCTTGTCAGGCGTGCTGTATTTGTCGCAGGCCGCGCGCGCTAGTTGCGCCGAGGCCAGGTTCATCTCGCGCGCCAGATCGGCCATCTCGTAGTCGGCCTGCGCGATCGTGGTCGCGCCAAAGGTGTTGGTCTCGATCAGGTCGGCGCCAGCAGCCAGATAGCCTTCATGGATGTCGGCAATCACGTCGGGGCGGGTCAGGCTCAGCAGCTCATTGTTGCCCTTGACGTCCTTGTGGAAGTCCTTGAAGCGCTCACCCCGGTACTGCGCCTCGTTGAGCCTGAAGCGCTGGATCATGGTGCCCATGGCGCCGTCCAGAATGGCGATACGGCGGGCCAGGATGGCTGGCAGGGCTTGGGCACGGGTGTAGTGGACGGGCTTCATAAGCCCAGCATTGTAGGAAGTCCGCGATTTCCCCGGACAATACCGGCATGAAGAACCTGCTCCCCCGAGAGGCCTGGGCGCTGCTGCAGCAGCAGCCTGAGGCCTTGTTTGTCGACGTGCGGATGGAGATCGGGTCCCTGTATGTGGGCCGCCCGCCGGGCGTGCAAAGCATTCCCTGGTACGAGTACCCCGAGCTCACGTCCGAGCTGCTGCAGTTCGCCGCCGCGGTCGAGCGTGCCGCCGGCCGCAAGGACCGCCCCATTGTGCTGATCTGCCGCAGCGGCCAGCGCACCCGGGATGCCGGCAAGGCCCTGGAGGCCGGGGGTTTTACCGATGTGGCCCATGTGGTGCACGGTTTTGAAGGCGATCTGGACCAGGGCTTTCACCGCTCCACCCTCAACGGCTGGCGCCACGACGGCCTGTCCTGGGAACAGATGTAAACAAAAACGCCCTCAAGCCCAGATCAAACGGGCGTGAGGCGCTACATATTTAATAGCATCGCCCTTGTCAACCCAGCATATCCTGAAAGAAGTCTTCGGCTACGAGCAGTTTCGTGGCCCGCAGCAGGCCATCGTCGAGCATGTCGTTGCCGGCGGCGACGCGCTGGTGCTCATGCCCACCGGTGGCGGCAAGTCGCTGTGCTACCAGATCCCGGCGATTGCGCGCCAGCGCGCCGGCCAGGGTGTGACGGTCGTGATCTCGCCGCTGATCGCGCTGATGCACGACCAGGTGGGCGCGCTGCACGAAGCCGGCGTGCAAGCCGCGTTCCTGAACTCCACGCTCTCAGGCGAAGAGGCCGCGCAGGTCGAACAGCGACTGCTGCGCGGCGAGATCACGCTGCTGTATGCGGCGCCCGAGCGCGTGACGACGCCGCGCTTTCTGGCCCAGCTCGGTGCGCTGCACGAACGCGGGAGCTTGAGCCTGTTCGCGATTGACGAGGCGCATTGCGTGAGCCAGTGGGGCCACGACTTCCGGCCCGAGTACCGGGCGCTGACCGTGCTGCACGAGCGTTTCGCCGGCGTGCCGCGCATCGCGCTGACCGCCACGGCCGATGCGCTGACGCGCGAGGACATTGTCGAGCGGCTGCAGCTGCAGCACGCGCGGCAGTTCATCAGCAGCTTCGATCGGCCCAATATCCGCTATCAGCTGGTCGAGAAGAAAGACCCGACCCAGCAGCTGCTGCGCTTCATCGAGCGCGAGCACGAAGGCGATGCGGGCATCGTCTACTGCCAGTCGCGCAAGAAAGTGGAGGACATCGCGCAGACCCTGAGCGATGCCGGCCTGACTGCCCTGCCCTACCACGCGGGACTGGATGCGAAGCTGCGCCAGCACCACCAGGACCGATTCCTGCGCGAGGACGGCATTGTGATGGTCGCCACGATCGCGTTCGGCATGGGCATCGACAAGCCCGATGTGCGCTTTGTCGCGCACCTGGACATGCCCAAGAACATCGAGGGCTACTACCAGGAAACCGGCCGCGCAGGGCGCGACGGCGCAGCGGCGCGCGCCTGGATGGCCTACGGCCTGCAGGACGTGGTGAACCAGCGCCGCATGATCGACGAAAGCCCGGCCAGCGAGGAGTTCAAGCAGGTCATGCGCGGCAAGCTCGACGCGCTGCTGGCGCTGGCCGAAGCGACGGACTGCCGCCGCGTGCGCCTGCTGGCCTACTTCGGCGAGGTGTATGGAAGCCAGCCGTTCGCCGCCGAGCCGCCCCAAGGCGAACACGGCCCCCTCGGGGGGCAGCGAGGACACGAAGTGCCGAGCGTGGGGGCCACATGTGGCAATTGCGACAACTGCCTGAACCCGCCGGCCGTGTGGGACGGCACGGACGCCGCACGCAAGCTGCTCTCCACGATCTACCGTGTGCAGCAACAAAGCGGCATCAGCTTTGGCGCGGGCCACATCATGGACATCTTGCGCGGCAAGGCCACGGAGAAGGTCGCGCAGTTCGGCCATGAGCGCTTGAGCACCTTCGGCATTGGCGCTGAGTTCAGCGAGGTCCAGCTACGCGGCGTGCTGCGCCAGCTGATCGCCATTGGCGCCTTGGAAGTCAACGCCCAGGCCTTCAACACCTTGCAGCTGACAGCGGCCTCGCGCGCCGTGCTCAAGGGCGAGGTGCTGGTGCGGCTGCGCGAATCGGCCTCGACCCCGGCCGAACGCAAACCCCGGCGCGAGCGGTCGGGCGACAAGGCCGCCGCCCCCGCTGCCGCCAGGCTCGACGAAGCCGCCCAGGCCCGCTTTGCCGCGCTCAGGGCCTGGCGCGCAGAAGTCGCGCGCGAGCACAACCTGCCGGCCTATGTGATCTTCCACGATGCGACCCTGGCCGCGATCGCCGAACGCGCACCGCGCACGCTGGACGACCTGCAGGGGATCAGCGGGATGGGGGCGAAGAAGCTCGATGCCTATGGCGATGAGGTGCTGCGGGTCTGCGGCGCATCCTGAAGGCTGGCACTCCATTCAGCGCAAAAACCCGATTCCGCGCTCGTCCCGCACCTCGGGCTTGATCCGGTGCTCGGCCTCGAGCTGGTCCAGAAACTCCTCCAGCGTGAACTCCGCCGCCAGGATCTCGGTCTGGCGCTTGACGGCCGCGAAGTCGCCGGGGCAGAGCTGGTCGAGCTGGGCCAGGCGCGAACGCGCTGCGTCGCTCAGCCGCGCGGCGTCGCCGGCCAACACCTCGGTCACGAACATCTTCTCGCGCTGCTCGCGCGTCAGCGGCTTGAACCTGATCTTGAAGGTGAAGCGCCGCAGCGCCGCCGGGTCGATGCGGTCCATCAGATTCGTGGTGCAAACAAAGACCCCGTCGAAGCGCTCCATGCCCTGCAGCATTTCATTGACTTCGGTGACCTCGTAGGTGCGCTGGGCACCGCGCCGGTCCTGCAGGAAGCTGTCGGCTTCGTCGAGCAGCAGCACGGCCTTCTCGGCCTCGGCTTCGCGGAACATGGCGGCCATGTTCGCCTCGGTCTCGCCGACAAACTTGCTCATCAAATCGCTGGCCTGTTTGATCAGCAGCGGCTTGTCCAGCGCCCGGGCCATGTGCTCGGCCAGCGCCGTCTTGCCGGTGCCGGGCGCGCCGTAGAAGCACAGCGTACCGTGGCCGCGGCTCTTGAGCGCCTGCACGATACGCGGCACCTCGAAGCGGCTCTCCACATTGAGCATGTCGAGGTCGTAGGTGGTGACGCTGCGCCGTCCCCGGGCCTCGCCGGCGCGGTTGCCCAGGGCGAGGTCGGCGTTCCTGAGCTGGCGCTCGATCAGCGCCTCGGTGCTCAAGCCCGAGCGCGCGCCGTCCTCGGCCAGTGCGAGGTCGGCAAAGCGCACCGCCGTGCGGATTTGCGCCGGCGTCAGCCCCTTGCGTTCGGTGAGCTTGGCCACCAGCGCGTCGGACACGGCCACGCCTTCGAGCGTCTTGCGCACCAGACCTTCGCGCGCGCCCGGCGGCGGCGACTTGAGTTCGAGGTGGTAGGCAAAGCGGCGCCGAAACGCCGGGTCGATCTGCTCGATGCGGTTGGTCACCCAGATCGTGGGCACGGGGTTGGACTCCAGAATCTGGTTGACCCAGGCCTTGCCGCTGACCGAGCCGTTGGCCGGCGCCACCACCTGCTCGGCGCGCGCCATCAGCTGCGCCGCCTCGGAGCTGATGGGCGGGAACACGTCTTCGACCTCGTCGAACAGCAGGGCCGCCTGCGCACTGCCCTTCAGGAACACCTGGGCGATCTGCAGCGAACGGTAGCGGTCGCGCCCGCTCAGGGAATTGCCGTCGCGGTCTGCGTATTCGACCTCGAACAGCTCCAGATCGGCCGCCTGCGCCACCACCTTGGCGAGCTCGGTCTTGCCGGTGCCAGGCGGTCCGTAGAGCAGCACGTTGACGCCCGGCTCCTTGCGCTGCACCGCGTTGCGCAGCAGCGCGCACAGCACCTGGGTATCGTCCTGCACGAACGTGAAGTCGCTCAAACCCAGCGCGCTCTTGCTGCAGGGCCGCGTGAACACGGCCATCAGCTCGTTATGGTTGCGGTACTCGCGCATCAGCACGGGCGGCAGCTTTTCACTGACCTTCATGAGGTCGGCCAGGTCGGTGATGTTGTGCTCGGAAATCAGGTTTTCGACCAGGCCGATGCGCTCCAGCCGCGAGCCGGCGCGCAGCGCCTCGCCCACCTCGGCCGCATTGACGCCGGCCACCTCGGCCAGCGCGGCATAGGCCTCGGGCGCGTTGTTGACCTTGAACTCCACGAGGATG
>JBOHHM010000062.1:0-11749 GCA_050725495.1 Burkholderiaceae bacterium
CTGGCAGACGTTCGCCATGACGCGCAATGGCATAACGACCCGCATGGCCAGTCGATGGCTGGCGCGACATTCCATTTGCGTTTTGCCGACGGCAGCGAGCGGCCCATCACGGTTCGCGTGTTGCCGACGAAGTACTACCTCAAAGGCGGCCTGTATGGTGGCCTGGACGGCTGGTTCCATGGCGACGACAAAGGCAAGCTGTTCACTGCACACGATACCTGGGACCTGACGGACCCGGCCGCCCGAGAGAAGGTGCGCACCCTGGCCGACCAGGTGATCGAGGTGCGCGATGGCGACGATCTGGGCTATGGGATCATCGAGTACGGCGTCGGCAAGGGCTACACGATGTATGAGGCCGTGCAGGCGCACCCGGCAATTTGACAGCGGCTTCAAGGCGGCCGCGATCGCAGAGCAGCAAAAATGGATCTACAACTGACCGGCAAGCACGTCCTCGTCACTGGGGGCAGCCGCGGCATTGGCCTGGCCTGCGCCCGCGTATTTCTCGCTGAGGGTACGCGCGTGAGCCTGGTCGGGCGCAGCCGCGCGCACCTGGATACGGCCATCGCGCAGCTAAAGGCCGAAGGTCACGCAGCCACGGGCTACGACGCGGACCTGACCGATGCGGACGCTGCGCTGGCTGCCGTGGATGCCGCGTGGGACGCGAGTGGGCCGATCGACGTCCTCGTCAATTCCGCCGGCGCGGCGCTGCGTACGCCCTTCGACGAGCTGCGGCCGCAGGCCTGGCAGGCAGCGATGCAGGCGAAGTTCTTCACCTACATCAACGTGATGGACCCGCTGATCAAACGCATGGGCGAACGCGGCACCGGCGCCATCGTGAACGTCGTGGGTATGGGCGGCAAGGTCGCGACGACCACGCATCTTGCCGGAGGCGCCGCCAACGCCGCGCTGATGCTGGCCAGCGCTGGGCTGGCCGCGGCCTATGGCCCGCTCGGCGTGCGCGTCAACGCGGTCAACCCGGCGCTGACCCTGACCGACCGGATGGCCGAGGGTGTCGCAGCCGACGCCAGGCTGCGCAAGATCAGCACCGACGAGGTGCTGCGCCAGGCGCAGGCGCGCATGCCGCTGGGCCGGCTGGCGCTGCCCGAGGACATCGCCAACGCCGTGGTGTTCCTCGCCTCGCCCCGCGCCTCCTACATTTCGGGCGCCATCGTGTCGATGGATGGAGCGGCAACCCCGATGGTGGTCTGAGCAGCGCCGTGCGAGGGCGCGGCGTTTCTGCTCCTGGTCGGGCTGGATGTTGCGCTCGCGGATGAGGGCGCTCCAGCGCGTCACGTCCTGCTTGATGAATTCAGTGACCTTCGGCGGCGCGCCGCCCTCGGCCACGATGCCCAGCGCGGCGAAACGCTTGCGGACATCCTCGTTGGCGACGGCCGCGTTGATCGCCTTGGTCAAGCGGGTTAGCACGTCGTCCGGCGTGCCGGCCTTGACCAGCAGTGCGAACCACGAGTAAAGCGAATAGCGGGGCACGGCCGATTGGGCCAGGTCGGCCTTCAGCGGATCGAACGCGGAGTACTTGAGCAGCAAGGGCGTCACGGCACTGGGCCCGTTGTTACCCAGGAAGAGCGTATGGCCGTCCGCCGACGCGCGCAGCACCTGGTGCGCACCCAGGGCGCCGGCGGCGCCTGCCATGTTCTCCACGATCACGGGTGTCCCGAGGGCCTCGCGCAACGGCGCTTCGAGGATACGCGCCATCGCGTCGGTCGGGCCACCTGCCGCATACGGCACCACGATGCGGATCGGCTTGTCCGGCCAGGCTGCGGCGGCAACAAGCGGCAGTGTGCTTCGCGCAGCGAGATGGGTGTTTCGGTGCATGCCCGTCAATCGTGATGGGTAGGGTATCCCCTATAGGCCGGATGGAAGCGGCCGATAACATACAAACAATCCTGTCTGTATGATTTTTGTCAGAACGCCATTTCAGGCTCTCGGAGAAAACATGAGTGATATCAACCTTTCCAATCTTCTTGATATTGATCGTGACGCGGGCGTGTTCCGCGTAGCACGCAGGTCTTTCACCGAACAGCAGCTGTTCGAAGCAGAGAGGGCGCAGATCTTCGATCGCTGCTGGCTCTATCTGGGGCATTCGTCGGAGCTGAAGAAAAAGGGTGCGTTCGTGACGCGCTCCGTGGGCGGTCGCAACCTCATCTTCAACCGCGACGCCGCAGGCACGGTGCACGCGTTCCTGAACTCATGCCCTCACCGGGGTGCAACGGTGTGCCGCGAGGCTGCTGGCAATGCCAAGAACTTCACTTGCAGCTACCACGGCTGGGTGTTCGGTGCCGACGGCAAGATGCGCGATCTGCCGGGTATCGAGTCGTACTCGGACAACTTCAACGGCAGCGGCTGCGCCGATCTGGTGGCTGTGCCGCGGCTTGAGCAGTACCGCGACTTCTGGTTTGCCTGTTTTGATGCCGCTGCGGTGTCGCTGGTCGAGTACCTCGCCGGTGCCACGGAGTATCTGGACCTGGTGGCGGACCAGTCGGAAGCCGGCATGGAAATCATCAGCGGCACGCAGGAGTACGCGATCCGAGCCAACTGGAAGCTGCTGGTTGAAAACAGTTTTGACGGCTACCACGCCATCTCGACGCACGCCACCTACTTCGACTACCTCAAGAACATGAACGGGGTTCTGTCGCAGGGCAATGTGATCGGGTTTGCGCGCGACCTGGGCAACGGCCATGCGGTGGTCGAGTACTCCGCCCCCTGGGGCCGCCCAGTGGCGAACTGGGTGCCGGCCTGGGGCGAGGAGCGCAAGGGCGAGATCGATGCGCTGTACGACAGGCTGGTGGCCAAGCATGGCGAAGAGCGCGCCACCCGCATCGCCAAGAACAGCCGCAACCTGCTGATCTTCCCCAATCTCATGATTGTGGATGTGATGTCGCTCACGCTGCGCACCTTCTATCCCAAGTCGCCCGACTACAACGAAGTGACGGCGTGGTCCATCGGCCCCTCGGAAGAAAGCGGCTGGTTGCGCAAAAACCGCCTGCACAGCTTCCTCGAATTCCTGGGGCCCGGCGGCTTTGCGACGCCGGACGACGTCGAGATGCTGGAGCAATGCCAGCGCGGTTACTCCAACGCACGCGAGGCCGGCTGGAACGACATCTCTCGCGGTATGAAGAAGGCCGAGCCCGCCACGGTGGACGAGCACCAGATCCGCGTGTTCTGGGAGCGCTGGAACAGCCTGGTGCAGCAAGCGCAGCCGAAGTAAGTCTTCCCCCCATCACGAACACCAAGGAATGAACATGTCACTCTTTCGTTACCGCAAGCCCGGTTACGTGGCGCTCAACGTGACCGACATGGACAAGTCGGTGAAGTTTTACCGCGACCTGGTCGGCCTGCAGCTGGAGGCTCAGGAGGGGCAAGACGTGGCCTACCTGCGCTGCAGTGAAAACCACCACAACGTGGCGCTCTACCGCTCCGATACGCCCGGCATCAAGCGCATGGCCTTCGAGCTCGAATCGGACCAGGACCTTGAGCTGGCCGCACAGCACATCCAGCAGATGGGCTGGCCCCTGCGCGAAGTGTCCGATGCGGAGCGCGAGAGCCTGCGCCAGGGTCGCACCTTCCGGTTCCAGATTCCGGAGAGCACCCTCACGTTCGAGTTCTATGCGCGCATGGAGCGTGGGCAAGACGCCTACACGCCCACCGTCAGCCAGATCCAGCGGCTCGGGCATGTCGTGCTTCGCTGCGCGGACCGTGATGCCGTGCTCAAGACGCTGACTGAGAAGCTCAACTTCAAGGTGTCGGACCAGTTCGGGGACCAGGTCGCCTTCCTGCGCTGCTTCCCCAACCCGTACCACCACACGTTTGGTGTCAGTCGCGGCGATGCCGATGGCCTGCACCACGTCAACTTCATGGTCACCGATGTGGACGATGTGGGCCGCGCCATGAATCGCATGCGCAAGGCCGACGTCAAGGTGGTCTACGGCCCGGGTCGCCATGACATATCGGACTCCATCTTCATCTATTTTCTGGACCCCGATGGACTGACCACCGAGTACAGCTTCGGCATGGAGGAGTTTCCTGAAGAAGCGCCTCGTGAGCCGCGCCAGCTGCCCTTGAAGCCCGAAATTCTCGACAGCTGGGGCGGTGCGCCAGCGCCAGGCTTTGGCAGCAAGGGTGCCGTGGAAACCATCACGCTGTAAATCCAAGACAACACCATGAAATTTCTGCGATTCGCATCCAACAGCGGCCCTTCCCTGGGGGTGCGTCACGGTGATGACGTCATCGACCTGGGGCTGGCTGCGCCCGATCTGCCGCGCGATTTGTCGGTGCTGCTGGCGTTCGGAGCAGAGGGGCAACAGGCCGTGCGCCGTGCCATCGAGCGGGCTCCGGCGCGCGCCGTCAGGCCTTACGCCGGCCTACCGCTGCTGACCCCCATCCCGCAGCCCGAAAAGATCATCTGCATCGGCATGAACTATGCCGATCATGTGAAGGAGGCGCCCACCCCGCATGCCATGCCGACCTACCCCGTCGTCTTTCTGCGCCAGGCGCAATCGCTGATCGCGCACAACCAGCCCCTGCGGCGCCCGTTGTGTTCCGAGCAGTTCGATTTCGAAGGCGAGCTGGTGTGCGTGATCGGTCGGCGCGGCAGGAACATCCCGCGCGAGCAGGCGCTGGAGTACGTGAGCGGCTACTCGTTGTTCAACGACGCGTCCGTGCGCGACTACCAGTTCAAGAGCCCGCAATGGACGGTGGGCAAGAACTTCGATGCCACCGGTGCCTTCGGCCCGGAACTGGTCACGGCAGACGAGCTGCCCCCCGGTGCGCGGGGTCTGATGCTGACGACCCGCCTGAACGGGCAGGTGGTGCAGCAGGCTTCGACGGCCGACATGATCTTTGACATCGCCACGCAGATCAGCCTCATGTCCGAGGCCATGACGCTGGTGCCCGGCGACGTGATCGTGACGGGCACCCCTTCGGGCGTGGGCCTTGCCCGCACGCCGCCGCTATGGATGAAGCATGGGGACCTCTGCACCGTCCATGTGGAGGGCGTCGGAACCCTGAGCAATCCTGTGCTGGACGAGGACCCCTCGCTCCAGTGACGTGAGAAAGGCCACCGGGCAACCCACACGCCACGGGGCATGCAAGCAAGCCGTTCAGTGGCATCAATCAGTAACTGGGGTCGCTACCCCGATGGAGACAGCAATGAACCAGCCAACTTCCAACGCTCGCGCATCCTTTGCACCCAAGCCCGTGCGCAAGGTGGCGGGCCTGTGTGCCGCAGCCCTGGCCATGGCCTTCGCCGGCGGGGCCAACGCCGCCGAAGACCTGAAGGTCGGCACCGTGCTCTCGTTCTCGCAAGTGATGGGCATTTATGGCAACGCCATCATGGACGGCTTCAAGCTGGCGGTGGACGAGGCCGGCGGGCAGGTGGCGGGCCGCAAGATTGTGCTGGTCGGTGAGGACGACAAGAATGACCCCAAGGTGGCGCTGCAACTGGTGCGCCGACTGATCAAGGATGAGAAGGTCGACTTCCTCCTGGGCCCGGTGGGTTCGCACATCGTGCAGGCCATTCGCGAAGACGCCCATCGCTCCAAGACCTTCCTGCTGGTGGCCAACGCCGGCAACGACGAAGTCACCCGGGAGCTTTGCAGCCCCTACATCATTCGCACCTCGTTCTCCAACTGGCAGTGGAACTACCCGCTCGGCGACTACGCCGGGACCAGCGGCGGCAAGCGGGCAGCGGTCGTGGCCTCCAACTTCGTGGCCGGCAAGCAGATGGCGGCAGCCTTCAAGGCCGGGTTCGAGGGCAAGGGCGGCAAGGTGGTGGAAGAGGTTTGGCCTGCCATGGGCACGGCGGATTTCTCCAACGTCTTCACCGGCTTGCGCGGCAAGGAAAGCGAGCTGGACATCGTCTGGTCGTTCATCCCCGGCAGCGGCACAGTGAACTATGTGAACCAGTACGCGCAGGCCAAGCTCAAGCCCGTCGGCATGGGGCCGCAGAGCAATGCCGACGACTATTTCTTCAACGCCATGCAGGACAACGCTCTGGGTGTCATCGGCTCGGGCCACTACGTGGTGAGCATGGATACGCCGCGCAACAAGGCCTTCATCGCAGCGTTCCAAAAGCGCTACAACCGCCTGCCTGCGGCCGTGGACCTGCAGGGCTATGACTCGGCCAACCTGATGATTGCCGCGGTCAAGAAGCTCAACGGCAACCTGAGCGACAAGAAGGCCGTGCGCCAGGCCATGCTGGATGCCGAGATCGACAGCCCGCGCGGCTACTTCAAGATCGACCCCCAGACCGGGAACGTGATCCAGAACATCTACATCACGAAGGTGGTCAAGCGCGGCAATGGGTATGGGCACGAGATCCTGAGAACCTACGAGAAGGTTCAGGACACCGACACCACCTGCAAGATGGCCTGGTAAGAGACGGCGGTTGGCGAGGCATCACCGATGAACCTCTTCATCGAATACGCAGTCAACGGCCTGCAAGCGGGGCTCCTGCTGTTCATCATTTCGGCAGGACTCACGCTCAGCTTCGGCCTGATGCGCGTCATCAACATGGCCCACGGCTCGTTCTACATGGTCGGCGCCTTCGTGGGCCTGCAGGTGGCCGTGCTGTCGGGCTCGTTCGTGGCCGGGCTTCTCACGGCGGCGGCCGGCAGTGCACTGGTGGGCTTGACCGTGGAGAAGACGCTGTTCCAGCGCATCTACGCACGCGGGCCCTTTGCCCAGGTGCTGGTTTCGTTCGGGCTGATCTTCGTGTTCGACGAGCTGGTGCGCATTCTCTGGGGCGGCGACATCCACAGCCTTGCCCGGCCTGCAGCGCTGAGCGGCGCCTATGAGTTTGCCGGAGCCCGCATCGAAGGCTATCGCCTGTTCCTGATCGGGTTTGGCGGGCTGCTGAGCGGGCTGCTGCTCTGGGGGCTGATCAAGACACCGTTTGGCGTCATGATCCGCGCCGCCGTGGATGACCGTGAGTCGGCAGAGCTGCTGGGCGTCAATGTCCGCAAGCTGTTCAGCGCCGTGTTCCTGGTTGGCTCTGCTGTGGCGGGCCTGGCGGGATTCGTTGCCATTCCACTGGTCAATGCCTTTCCCGGCATGGGCGATGAAGTCCTGATCTCCGCGCTGATCGTCGTGGTCATGGGCGGGCTGGGGTCGGTTTCGGGGTCTCTGCTTGCCAGCCTGATCATCGGATTTGTTCTCACCTTCGGGCAGGTATTTGCAGCGGGCTACGCCCCCGTGGGGATGTATCTCGTACTGGGTCTGGTGCTGCTGGCACGCCCTAATGGTCTCTTGGGGAAGCCAGAATGAACCGACTGAATTTCCTCCGTCCCGGAAAGCCGGTCCAGTGGGTGGCGCTAGTCGTGATCGCCGTGGCCCTGTTGCTCTTGCCCAGGTTCTCGGTGGGCTCGGGCATGGAGTTCACGGCCGACATCCTGATCTACGCAGTGATGGCCATCGGGCTCTACGTGCAACTGGCCTTGCTGGGGCTGGTCAACTTCGGCTTCAGCGCATTCTTCGGGCTTGGCGGTTATCTGGGCGCCATCTTCCTGATGCGCGTTTCGCCGGACCTGCTCACCTCGTTCGCCTTCGCTGCCCTGTGCTCTGCCGTGGTCGCCGCGCTGTTCGGACTGATTGCCCTGAAGACCAAGAACACGGCCTTCACGATGATCACGCTGACCTTTTCGCAGCTGCTGTATGTGCTGGCCGTGGCGGACGACCGTTGGACCGGTGGCGTCAACGGGCTCACGGGCGTGCCCCGTCCTCGCCTTCCTGCGTGGGTGAGTGAGCCCCTGGGGCTTTCGCTCGACTCGGATGCCGGCTTTTACTACCTGTGCGTTGCCGTGTTTGCACTCACGGTCTGGCTGGTGTGGATCCTGCAGCGGTCGCGACTGGGTTCCGTGTTGGCAGGGATTCGCGAGAACGAAGAGCGCATGGTGGTCCTGGGCTATCCGGTGCAGGCGTACAAGCTCGCTGGCTTCGTGATCTCCGGGGTCATCGGCGGCTATGCCGGGTACATGAACGCCACGCTATTCGGCTATGTGGGGCCAGGCGCCTTGTTCTGGACCATGTCGGGCGAGGCCCTGCTCATGGTCATCCTGGGTGGAACGGCGTCCCTGGCGGGCCCGGTGGTGGGCGCGGCTGTCTTCATCGGCATCTCGCACTATGCCGTGTCGTTCACCGATCACTGGCGTCTGTATGTGGGTCTGGCCTTCATTGCCATCGTGCTGTTCGCGCCGCAAGGCCTGGTGAAGATCATCAAAGACCGGTTTGCACGATCCCTGCGCCTGCACCAGCCAAAGGCACCGGCTGCTGCGCCGCTGGCCACCAAAGGGGAGGTGGGCTGATGAACGCAATTGAACTCAAGAGCGTTGGCAAGCGCTTCGGCGAGTTCCAGGCCGTGGGCAGTGTGGACCTGGCGATCCCCCAGCAGCAACGCTGTGCCTTGCTGGGCCCCAACGGTGCGGGCAAGACGACGCTGCTGAACCTCATCAGCGGGCGGCTCGCGCTGAGCAGCGGCTCCATCGTGATCAACGGGCACGACATGAGCCATGAGCCTGCGGGCAAGCGTGCGCGCCTGGGTGTGGGGCGCAGCTTCCAGAAGACCAATATCTTTCCGCAGCTCTCCCTGCTGGAGAACGTGCGGCTGGGTCTGCAGGCGCTTCAGCTGGCCCGCAACTGGAACCCCTGGAGCCCCATCGATGCTGACGAGGCGCTGCGCGAGCGTGCCACGGCCATGCTGCGGCGCGTCAACATCCGGCGTCCGGTGGATGCGCCGGCCGAGGAGCTGTCGTATGGCGAGCAGCGCCAGCTGGAGCTGGCCATCACACTGGCGACCGAGCCACGGATCGTGCTGCTCGACGAGCCCACGGCGGGCATGAGCCCGACCGAGACCGCCCATGTGCTGGAGCTGATGATGGAGCTGCTGCAGGGACTGACCGTGGTGATCGTCGAGCACGACCTGAGCGTGGTGGACCGCATCGCCGACCGCATCGTCGTGCTGGAGCGCGGTGCCGTGATTGCCGATGGAAAGCCGGCAGACGTCAAAGCCGACAGCCGTGTTCAGCACGCGTATCTCAAGGGGGCGGTGCATGCTTGAAGTTCGTCAACTCGCGGCAGGCTATGACCGCTTTGCCGTGCTGTCCGACATCGGCTTTCGCATGAACGAAGGCACGTTCCTGGGCATCGTGGGCCGCAACGGGGTGGGCAAGACCACCTTGCTCAAGACGCTGGCGGGCCTGGTCAAGCCGTCATCGGGCGCCATCGATTTTCGCGGCAAGAACATCGTCGGGCTGGAGACCACACAGGTGGCCCGCAGCGGCATATCGCTGGTGCTGGACCGCAAGGGCATCTTTGCCAGCCTGTCGGTGCTGGAGAACCTGCAACTGGCGCAGCGCCTGGGCGCAACGCGCAAGGAGCGCTGGAGCATGGAGGCGGTGCTGTCGATGTTCCCGCGCCTGGCAGAGCGCATCAAGGCGCCTGGGGGCGGGTTGTCGGGCGGCGAGCAGCAAATGCTAGCCATCGGCCGGGCCCTGCTGACACAGCCCGAACTGCTGCTGCTCGATGAGCCGACCGAGGGGCTGGCCCCCAAGATCGTGGATGAACTGGTCGCCCTCATGCAGCGTCTGGCCAAGTCGGGGCTCACCGCGATCCTGGTGGACCAGCGCCTGGAGACCGTCTTCGACACCTGCGGCGACGTGCTGGTGATGAGCCGCGGCGAGATCGCCGAGCGCTCTACATCCGCAGAGCTGCGTCAGCGTCCTGATCTGCTGGAGCAACACCTCGGTGTCTAGAGCACGCCCCACCACGCCGGGGCGCAGGCCCCCAACCCAACCACAAACCAAGGAAGCATCCCATGACTGCAAACATCTCGCGCAATGATGTCGAAGAATTCCTGTACCGTGAAGCAGCGCTGCTCGATGGCTGGAAGCTGGATGAATGGCTGGCCCTGTTCACCGAGGACGCCACGTACCACGTGCCGACCGTGGGAACGGCCCCCGAGGTCACACCAGACAACACGCTGTTCTACATCGCCGACGACCGCCTCCGTCTGCGCGAGCGCGTGGTGCGCTTGCAAAAGAAGGCCGCCCACGTGGAGTGGCCGCGTTCACGCACCCGCCACATGGTGACCAATGTGCTGATCGATGAGCGCAGCGAGCAGGAACTGACCGTCTCGGCCGCATTTGCCGTGCACCGCTTCAAGAACGGGCAGGCCGATGTGTATGTGGGCTCCTACCGCTATCGCCTTGCCGTGGCCCACGGAAAGATCCTGATCCGCGAAAAGCGCTCCATGCTGGACATGGACGCCCTGCGCCCCCATGGCCGCGTCAGTATTCTTCTTTGAGCCCGCATCCCACTGATCATGACAACATCTACCCAATCTCCCGTGGCTGCAGGTGCTCGTTTCAAGGGGCAGGTCGTCGTGGTGACCGGCGCCGCCCAGGGCATCGGCCTGGCCATCGCAGAAGCCTTTGCCCGCGAAGGCGCGTCTGTGGCGCTGGCTGACGTCTCCGAGGCGGCCTTGCAGGCCGCGGTGCAGAAAATCCAGCAAGACTTCGGTGTTCCGGCACTGGGAGTGGGCGGGGATCTGTCATCCGAGGCAGGCGCCCACGCCTTGCTGGAGCGCACGCAGCTGGCCTTGGGAGAGGCCTCGGTGCTGGTGAACAATGCTGGTGGCGGTGTGATCCTGCCGTTCCTGAGCCACAGCCCTGACACCCTGCGCGCCACTATCGACCGCAACCTCTGGACGACGCTGTGGTGCACGCGTGCCTTCCTGCCTGCCATGCTCAAGCACGGCTACGGCCGCATCGTGAACCTGGGCGCAGACTCGGTGCGCAACGGCCTGGCCGACCATGCGGCCTACAACGCAGCCAAGGGTGGCGTCCATGGGCTGACCACCGGCCTGGCCCGTGAATTCGCGACGGCGGGGATCACGGTCAATACGGTTGCACCCTGCGCCGTCAATGGCGAGCCGCTGCGCAAGTTCGTGCGCGAGAAGCCCGAGGTTGCGCAGAAGTTCATGGGCGTGATCCCGATGGCGCGGGCTGCGGAGCTGGAGGAAGTGGCCTCGATGGTGACGTATCTGGCTTCCCGCGAAGCTGCTTTCGTCACCGGGCAGGTCATCAGCGTCAATGGCGGGAGCACGATGTTGTGAAATCATATCGATGCTTCAACTTCCCAGACACGCAAAATGAGCAAGCAATCACCGTCCGGCCACCTGGCTCCGCAGTCTCAGCCGCCCGTGAAGCCGAGACGCACGCAGGCCGAGCGAACCGAGGAGACTCGGCGCCGCATCCTGGATGCGGCTGTGGACGTGCTGGCCACCAAGGGATACGCCGGATTTCGGACCGCCGAGGTGGCCGAGGCGGCAGGCGTATCGCGTGGCGCACAGACCCACCACTTTCCGTCCAAGGACGAATTGATCGTTGCGGTGGTCGAGCATGTGTTCCACCGGGCGGCCGAGCGGGGACGCAAGCGGGCGCGGCGCGTCAGCTCGGTGGACGAAGCCATCAAGACGCTGTTGTCCGACAGCCAGGACTTCTTCTTCAGCGAGCTGTTCCTCATCGCCATGGACCTGGCCATTCAGGGGCGGTTGACGACGGACGTTGGCAACCCGGTGGGCGACATCTCGGCGGCATCGCGCCTGCCCGTCGAGGCGAGTTGGCTGGAAGCGTTGATCGAATCCGGCGTGCCCGAATCGGTGGCCGAGGACTTGCTGTGGCTCACGATCAGTATCGTGCGAGGCCTTGCGGTGCGGCGCCTGTGGCAAAACGACACG
>JBOHHM010000063.1:0-6473 GCA_050725495.1 Burkholderiaceae bacterium
GTCTGGGCGCCCAGGGCATCAAGATCATGTCCTCGGGTCGTCTCAACGGCATCGAAATCGCGCGTACCGAGTGGTACCGTGAAGGCCGTGTGCCGCTGCACACCCTGCGTGCCGACATCGACTACGGATTCTCTGAAGCCAAGACCACCTATGGCGTGATCGGCGTCAAGGTCTGGGTTTACAAGGGTGACACGCTGGGTCGCAGTGACTTGGCCGCCGTGGTCGAACCCCGTGCCGAGGAAGAGCGCCGCCCGCGTGGCCCGCGCCGCGATACCCGTCCCGGTGAGCGTCCTCCCGCACGCGGCCCGCGCCGTCCTGCCGGTGGCAATGTCGCACCGGCCGATGGCAGCGACAAACCCGCAGAAGCCACTGGGGCTGATGCCAAAACCGCCGTTAAGCGCGTCCGCAAGGTAGGCGCGCCAGCCGCAGCAGCTGACGGAACCAAAGGAGAATAAGCATGCTGCAACCCGCTCGCCGCAAATTCCGCAAGGAGCAAAAGGGCCGCAACACCGGCATCGCGACCCGGGGCAACTCGGTCGCGTTCGGTGACTTCGGCCTGAAGTCCACGGACCGTGGCCGTCTGACGGCCCGCCAGATCGAAGCCGCCCGTCGTGCGATTTCCCGTCACGTCAAGCGTGGCGGCCGCATCTGGATTCGCGTGTTTCCCGACAAGCCGATTTCCCACAAGCCTGCTGAAGTGCGTATGGGTAACGGCAAGGGCAACCCCGAATACTATGTGGCTGAAATCCAGCCGGGCAAGGTGCTGTACGAAATCGTCGGCGTGCCCGAAGAACTCGCCCGTGAAGCGTTTCGTCTGGCCGCTGCCAAGCTGCCGCTGCGCACCACGTTTGTCAGCCGCATGATCGGCGCCTGATTCAGGAGAAGGAAGAAATGAAAGCTGCTGAACTGCGCCAGAAAGACGTTGCTGGCCTGCAAACCGAAGTCAAGGAGCTGCAAAAAGCCCACTTCGGCCTGCGCATGCAAAAAGCCACGCAACAGCTCAACAACACCGCCACGCTGCGCAGCACGCGCCGCGCCATCGCGCGTGCCAAAACCATTCTTGCTGAGAAGCAAGCCGCCAAGTAAGGAGCCCACATGACGGAAGCTAAAACATCCCTCAAGCGCACCTTGATCGGCAAGGTGGTCAGCGACAAGCGTGCCAAGACCGTGACCGTGCTGGTCGAACGCCGTGTCAAGCACGAGCTCTACGGCAAGATCGTGGGCAAGTCGAGCAAGTACCACGCCCATGACGAAAAGGGCGAGTACCACATCGGCGACATGATCGAAATCACCGAAAGCCGGCCGATTTCCAAGACCAAGAACTGGGTCGCCACCCGACTGGTCCAAAAGGCTGCAGTGGTCTGAGTTTTACTCGAACTCGCGCAGCGCGTCACCGAAAAACGGCCCACAATGTGGGTCGTTTTTGTTTGGGCATAACAAGCGCTGCGCGCAGTTGTTAGCCCAACCACAATCGCTAACGCAATTGAACTTTTAGGAGCGCAAACATGATCAAAGTCGGTGACACCCTTCCTGCAGCCACGCTGATGGAATATTCCGAGGTCGAGGGCGAAGGCTGCAGCATCGGCCCGAATCCGTTGGACCTGACCAAGGCGGCAGCAGGCAAGACCATTGCGCTGTTTGCCCTGCCCGGCGCCTTCACCCCGACCTGCTCGGCCCAGCATGTGCCGGGCTACGTCGAGAAATTCGACGAGCTCAAGGCGGCCGGCGTCGATGAAATCTGGTGCGTGAGCGTGAACGACGCTTTTGTAATGGGAGCCTGGGCGCGCGAGCAGAAAACCGCGGGCAAGGTGCGCATGCTGGCCGATGGCAGCGCCGCCTTCGCGCAGGCCACCGGCCTGACGCTGGATCTGAGCGCCAAGGGCATGGGCTTGCGCAGCAACCGCTACTCGATGCTGGTCAGGGACGGCAAGGTGGCCACGCTCAATATCGAGGGGCCCGGCAAGTTCGAAGTCAGCGACGCCGCCACGCTGCTGGCGCAGGCCAAGGCCTGATCGAGGGAACCCGATTTGCTACTAAATAAATAGCAAATTGGGGTCATTATGCCTGGGCTTGCAGGCCTCTGGAGCTTAAAGCTCGGCCTTGAGGTAATGCGCCCCGGCGATCGGATTGTGGTAATAGGGCGGGATTTCCTCAAAGCCCAGACCCTCGTACAGCGCCCGGGCCGCCTCCATTTCGTCGAGGGTGTCGAGCAGCACGCTGGCATAGCCGGCCCGGCGTGCGGCATCCAGAATGGCCTCGGCCAGCTGCCGGCCCAGGCCAAAGCCGCGGAATGCCTTGCGCACATAGAGGCGCTTCATTTCGCTGGCGTTCGGATAGTCGACGGTGTCCAGCGGTCGCAGCGCGCAGCAGCCGGCCAGGGCGCCATCGACCAGCGCCAGCAGCAGGGCGCCGCGCGGCTCGGCGTATTCGCCCGGAAGGCCGGCCAGTTCGGCATCAAACTGCTGGAAGCACAGATCCACGCCCAGGCCGGTGGCGTACTCACGGAAAATCTCGCGCGTGGCTTCGATCTCGCCGGGCTGGGACGGGGTGATCAGTTGTATCTGGGGGGTGTCCAAGGGCATCCGGAGTGCGATGATGTCGCATCCAGTTTATCTTCATTCGAGTCATGCCCATGCCAACGCCCTTGACCCGCTTCAAGTCCTCGCTGGTCCTGGTCGCTGCCTTGACGGCAGCCGGATGCCAGACTGTACAGACCACGCAGCCGGGCGCCGTTGGCGTGACTCGCACGCAGAGCATGGCGGTCAGCCGCCAGCAGATCGAAGAGGCCTCGGTCGAGGCCTACAACAAGATGCTGCGCGAGGCTCGCGCCAAGAATGCGCTGAACCGCGACGCTGCCATGCTCGCGCGGGTGCAGGCGATTGCGCAGCGCCTGATCGCGCAAACCGCCATCTTCCGCCCCGACGCACCGGCCTGGCGCTGGGAAGTCAATTTGTTCCAGAGCGAGCAGGTCAATGCGTTTTGCATGGCCGGCGGCAAGATAGGGATCTACTCGGGCCTGCTCAGCAAGCTGCAGGTCACGGACGCCGAACTGGCCGCGGTCATGGGGCACGAGATGGCCCATGCGTTGCGCGAGCATGTGCGCGAGCAGGTGTCGCTGCAATACGCCTCGCAGCTGCCGGTGATCCTGATTGCCGCTGTGACGGGCAGCGAGGCCCTGGCGCGCCTGGGCGACATGGTCAGCGACGTGACCCTGGGCTTGCCGCGCAGCCGCCAGGCCGAGAAAGAGGCGGACGAGATCGGTGTGGAGCTCGCGGCGCGCGCCGGCTACGACCCGCGTGCGGCCATCACGCTGTGGCAGAAGATGAACCGGCTCGGCGGCGGCCGCCCGCCTGAGTTCCTGAGCACCCATCCCTCGCCCGCGAATCGGGAGCAGGACCTGGCCGCCACGTCCCAGCTGGTCTTGCCGCTGTACCAGCGGGCCGGCGGGCGCTAGGCAGCGAGGGTGCTGGAGAGGCCGCCCCGGCGCACCCAGGTCAGCCTCCTAGCGCGACCAGCCAGGCCACCAGCGCGGCACACAGGCCGAACAACACCGCCGCCGCGACGCGCGACCAGGTGTCATCACGCGAGGACGGGACCGGCGTGGCCAGCAGCTTGTCGCCCAGGATCATGGGCTTGATCAGGTTGTTCTTCTTTTTCCAGAGGTAGAACAGGATGGCCAGCACATGCAGCAGGACCAGGGCGATCAGCACCCATTGGCCGATCTGCTTGTGGTAACTGGTCGCCTGGCTCACGGTCGCGTTGGAGACGAATCGCGTCAGCGGGCCGGCAAAGGCGATCTCGTCGTCGCTGAACAGCCCGGTGGCGACCTGGGCGCTCAGAAAGCCCAGCAACGCGAACACCGAGCCCGCGCCCAGCGGGCTGTGCCCCACCGAATGCTCGGGACGCCCCTGGCCTCTGAGGTAGTTGATCAGGCTGGTGGGCGAGTAGATGAAGGATGCGAAGCGCGACCAGCGCCCGCCCACCAGGCCCCAGAGAATGCGAAACAGCAGCAGGCTGAACACGGCATAGCCACTGCGGAAATGCCAGACCATGACGCTGCCGCCGATATAGCCGGTGATGGCCGATGCCACGACGAAGGCGACCAGCGCCCAGTGAAAAATGCGCGTGGGCAAATCCCAGACGCGAACTTTGCTTGACATGGAGACCCTCGGGTTTTTGGAGTTGCGTCCATTGTGCGGCGCCACAGCCGGCGCGCCGCCTGATTGGTGGTTTCCCTGAAAGATAAGTTCCGGCAGAACTTTTGCTCTGAAACCCCACTCTCCCATCATTTGGTCCACTTCAAACCCACGAAAGAAGAAGCATGAAAGCATTCGCATCGACCGTTCTGGCTGCCGCCGCCATCACCCTGGCCGCCCCTGCGTCCGCCCAGTTTGCCAAGCCCGAGGACGCGATCAAGTACCGTCAGAACGCCCTGTTCGTGATGGCGCAGCATTTCGGCCGCATCGGCGCCATGGCCAACGGCCGCATCCCGTTCGATGCCAAAGCCGCCGCCGAAAATGCCGACCTGGTCGCCAGCATGGCCAAGCTGCCCTGGGCGGCTTTCATGGCCGGCACCGACCACGGCGCGCCGACCAAGGCCAAGCCGGAAATCTGGACCGAGCAGGGCAAGTTCAAGGATGGCAACGAAAAGCTCGTCGCCGAAGCCGCCAAGCTGGCCGCTGCCGCCAAGTCTGGCAGCCTGGACAGCCTCAAGACCGCGTTTGCCTCCACGGCCGATACCTGCAAGGCTTGCCACGACGCGTACCGGAGCAAGTAAGCGGACAGGGGGGGCGAGTTCTCGCTCAAAACGGTCGCTGTTGGTTTTCGGTCGATCTCAACCCACGAAGGAAACAACCATGAATGCAATCGCTTCGATCATTTTGGCCGGCGCTGCCGTGACCTTGGCCGCCCCCGCTGCGGCCCAGTTTGCCAAACCCGAGGACGCGATCAAATACCGTCAAAGTGCGATGTTCGTGATGGGGCAGCATTTCGGCCGCCTGGGCGCCATGGCCAACGGCAAGATCCCGTTCGATGCCAAGCTGGCAGCCGACAACGCCGAGACGGTCGCCAACATGTCCAAGCTGCCCTGGGCCGGCTTCATGGCCGGAACCGATCAGGGCTCGAACACCAAGGCCAAGCCCGAAATCTGGACCGAGCCGGCCAAGTTCAAGGAAAACAATGAAAAGCTGATGGCCGAGACCGTCAAGCTGGCGGCAGCTGCCAAGACGGGCAGTTTGGACAACCTCAAGACTGCGTTCGGCTCCACTGCCGATACCTGCAAGGCCTGCCACGACGCATTCCGCAACAAATAGACAAGCGCGGCGAATTGCTACGAAAATAATAGCGCATCACGTCCGTTTCATCTGGACAAGCGGCCCATTTCCTTCGGGAAAAGGGCCGTTTTTACGCGGGCAGCCGCGCTCAGGTCTCGGCCAGCAGTCGCTCGATCAGCAGGTGCAGTTCCGCGAAATCGGGCTCGCCCACATAGCGTTTGACGATCTCGCCGCGCTTGTTGACGATGTAGGTCGTGGGCGTGAGCCGTACGTCGCCCCAGGCCTTGGCGACCGCGCCGGTGTTGTCGATCGCGACCTTGAACGGGAGTTTGCGGGTTTCGGCGTAGTTGACGACATAGCTGGGCGGGTCGTAGCTCATGGCCACGGCCAGCGTGTCATAGCCGCGGTCCTTGTACTTGTCGTAGGTGGCGATGACCTTGGGCATTTCGGCCACGCAGGTCGTGCAGCTGGTGGCCCAGAAGTTCACGAGGGTGACCTTGCCCTTGAGGTCGGCCGTGGTCCTGCTTGAGCCGTCGAGCAGGACAAAGGTGGATTCCGGCGCCGAAGCGGGGCCGGCGCTGAGGTAAACGCCAGCAGCGATTGCCAAAACCGCCGCCACTGCGGCACCATAGAAAATTCGTTTCATAGTCATTGCGTTGAGGACCGCCCGCACCATGGGTTGCCGCCGCTTCGCCCCTGTCTCAGGAGCTCACCCATGGACAGACGCCAGTTTAATTCCGCTTCCATCCCGGCGCTGGGCGCACTGCTGATGGCCCCTCGAGGCCAAGCCCATGCACTGTCGCTCAGTGATTTGAGCGAGACGGAAGCCTCCCAGGGACTGAAAGCCGCGCTCGAAAAAGGCGCGCTGGCCGCCGTCAGCCTGCTGGGCAGACCTGATGGATTCCTGGGCAACGCAAAAGTTCGCATTCCCTTGCCCGGTTTTTTGGAAGACGCCTCGAAACTCCTCAAAACCATGGGTCAGGGCCAGCGGGTCGATGAACTTGTGACCGCGATGAACCGCGCGGCCGAGGCCGCCGTGCCCATGGCCCGCGACCTGTTGGTCGGCGCCGTCAAGTCCATGAGCGTGAGCGACGCCAAGAACATCCTGACCGGCGGCGACACCTCGGTCACCCGCTTCTTTGCCGACAAGACCCGCGCCCCGCTGGCCGTCAAGTTCCTGCCGGTCGTGACCAAGGCGAC
>JBOHHM010000064.1:0-9190 GCA_050725495.1 Burkholderiaceae bacterium
GGCTGCGCCTGCTGGGCGGCAGCCGGTCCGCGGGTGGCGGCGGCGTCTCCGGCTTCGCGGTCACCGCGCCGTTCGGCGGTACGGTGATCGAGAAAAAGGCCACGCTCGGCGATCTCGCGGGCACGAGCGAGCCGATCTTCACGATCGCCGACCTGAGCCGCGTCTGGATCCAGGCCGACCTGCCCGAGGCGGCGCTGGCCAAGGTGCGCGTGGGCGCGAACGCCAAGGTCAGCGTGGATGCCTATCCCGGCGTCACCTTCGACGGCCGTGTCACCTACATCGGCGCCGCGGTCGCCAAGGACACGCGCACGGTGGCCGCCCGCATCGAGGTCGGCAATGCCGATGGCCGCCTGAAGCCCGAGATGTTCGCCACCGCGACCATCGAGGCGGCGGGTGACAAGCGCGAGGTGATCTCGCTGCCCGACGCGGCCATCGTGCTGATGCAGGGCCAGCCAACGGTCTTCGTGTTCGAACAGGGCGCCTACGAAATGCGCGTCGTCGAGCCCGGCGAGCGCACGGGCGGGCGCACCGTGCTCAAGGCGGGCATCAAGGCCGGCGAGCAGGTCGTGACCGCGGGGGCCTTCGCGCTGAAGGCGCGCAAGCTCAAGTCGCAGCTCGGCCACGGGCATTGAGAAGGACACACCATGCTCAATGCAATCGTTGATGCCGCCCTGCGCTACAAGGTGCTGGTGCTGGTGGCCTTCGCCGTGCTGGTCGGCTTCGGCATCCACGCGTTCCGAGAGGTGCCGGTCGACGCGTTCCCCGATGTCACTCCGGCGCAGGTGAACATCTATACCGAATCCCCCGGCGTCGCCGCCGAGGACATCGAGAGGCTGCTCACCGTGCCGATCGAGGGCGCGATGGCCGGCCTCGCCAAGGTCGAGGTCGTGCGCTCGGTGTCGCTGTTCGGCCTGTCCTACGTCGGCGTGTATTTCTCCGACGACGTCGACATCTACTTCGCCCGACGCCTCGTCGGCGAAAAGCTCCAGGAGGTGAAGGAGCGCCTGCCGCAGGGCTATGGCGAGCCGGTGTTGGGGCCCAACAGCTCGGGCCTCGGTCAGGTGTTCTGGTACACGATCGAGGACGCCGACAAAAAGCTCAGTGCGATGGACCTGCGCACGCTGCACGACTGGACGGTGCGGCTGATCCTGCGCACCGCGCCGGGCGTGGACGATGTGACGACCTGGGGCGGCCACGAGAAGCAGTACCAGGTGCAGATCGACCCGCGCCGGCTCGTCAAGTACGGACTGTCGTTCAAGGAGGTGATGGAGCGGCTCGCGGCGAACAACAAGCAGGTCGGCGGCCAGTACCTCAACGTCGGCGTCGAGCAGTACCTGGTGCGCGGGCTCGGGCTGGTGGCCAACGGTGCGGACATAGGCTCGATCGTCGTCGCCGAGCGCAACGGCGCGCCGGTCTACATCCGCGACGTGGCCGACGTGAAGGAGGCGCCCGCGGTGCGATTCGGCGCGGTCACCCGCGACGGCCGCGAAACCGTGCTCGGCATCGCCCTGGCACGCATCAACGAGAACGCCGCCACGGTCGTCGAGGCGGTCAAGGCCAAGCTCGCCACCGCGCAGGCGGCGCTGCCCAAGGGCATCGAGCTGAAGGCGGTGTACGACCGCAGCGAGATCGTCGCCAAGGCGCTCGCCACCGCGGAGAAGTCGCTGATCGAAGGCTCGATCCTGGTCGCGATCATCCTGTTCCTGTTCCTCGGCGAGTTGCGCTCGGCCATCGTCGTCATCGTGACGCTGCCGATTGCGATGCTGTTCGCCTTCGTGTTGATGAAGGAAGTCGGCATGTCGGCGAACCTGATGTCGCTCGCCGGACTCGCCATCGGCATCGGCATGATGGTCGACGGCGCGATCGTGATGGTCGAGAACGCCTTCCGGTTGCTGTCTCACGCGCGCGAGTCGGGGCGACCGATCAACCGAACGCTCGTGGTGCTGGAAGACGCGCGCGAGGTGGCGAACCCGATCGCCTTCGCGATCCTGATCATCATCGTCGTCTTCCTGCCGCTGTTCTCGCTCAGCGGGCTGGAGGGCAAGCTGTTCAAGCCGATGGCCCTGACCATCACCTTCGCGATGGCGGGCTCGCTGCTGCTGTCGCTGACGCTGGTGCCGGTGCTGGCCGGGCTGATCCTCAAGCCCAAGGAAGAAAAGGACACCTGGCTCGTGCGCGGCGCGAAGAAGGCCTACCTGCCGCTTCTCGACTGGGCGCTGGACCGCAAGAAGAGGGTGATCGGCGCGGCCGTAGCGCTGCTGGTCGGGGCGCTCGCCCTGTTCCCGCTGCTCGGCAAGGAGTTCATGCCGCAGTTGCAGGAGGGCGCGATCATGTTCCGCGTCGTCGGCATCCCCTCCACGTCGCTGGACGAATCGATCCGCGTCGCCAACGTGATGGATGCCAGCCTGCGCAAGCAATACCCGCAGGTGCGATCGGTGCTGGCGACGATCGGCCGCGCCGAGAAGGGCGAAACCGCCGACGTCAACTACATGGAGGTGCTGCTCGACCTGAAGCCGCAGGACGAATGGCCGACCCAGCAGTCGTATTCGGCGCTGGGCAAGGAGATGCAGGAGTACCTCGAGGTCGAGGTACAGACCGCCGTCTTCGGCGCGACGCAGCCGATCCAGATGCGCGTCGAGGAGCTGATCTCCGGCGTTCGGGCGACCCTGGCATTGAAGGTCTACGGCGAGGACCTCGACAAGCTCGAGGATCTCTCCGCCCAGCTCAAGGGCGTGATCGGTGCCGTGCCCGGGGTGGCCGACCTGTCGGCGGAGGCCAACAAGGGCAAGCCGCAGATGGTGATCAAGGTCGATCGCGCGGCGGCGGCCCGCTACGGGCTCAACGCCGATGACATCCTCGAAGTGGTGCAGTCGGGTATCGGCGGCACGACCGTCTCGACCGTGATCGAGGGCACGCGGCGCTTCGACATCTCGGTGCGCCTGGCCGACGAGTTCCGCAACAGCCCGTCGGCGATCGCGGCCATCCCCATCCGCACGCCGGAAGGCGCGCTGGTGCCGTTCTCGCAGGTGGCGAAGATCGAGCTCGACGAGGGCTACACCTTCGTGCGCCGCGAAGCCCTGCAGCGCTACGCCGTGCTGCAGATGGACGTGCAGGGTCGCGACGTGGACAGCTTCGTCCAGGAGGCCAATGCGGCGATCGCGGCAAAGGTCAAGCTGCCCACCGGCTACTGGGTCGAATGGGGCGGCGCCTTCGAGAACCAGCAGCGCGCGATGGCCCGCCTGGCGGTGATCGTGCCGGCGACGATAGCGCTGATCTTCATCCTGCTGTACACCGCGTTCAACTCGGTGCGCCACGCGACGCTGATCATCGCCAACGTGCCGTTCGCCATCATCGGCGGCATCGTCGGGCTGTTCATCACCGGGCAATACCTGTCGGTGCCCTCGGCGATCGGCTTCATCGCCGTGTTCGGGGTGGCGATGCTCAACGGCATCGTGCTGGTTACTTTCCTCAACGACCAGCGCAAGCATGGCCTGTCGATTCGCGACGCGGTCCGACAGGGGGCGGCGCTGCGGCTGCGGCCGGTGCTGATGACCGCCTCGGTGGCCATCCTGGGCCTGGTGCCGATGCTGATCTCCACCGGCGTCGGCGCCGAGACGCAGCGCCCGCTCGCGACGGTGGTGGTCGGCGGCCTGATCACGTCGACCCTGCTGACCCTGCTGCTGCTGCCGCTGATCTACGAATGGTCCGAGTCGCGTGCGCAGGCCAGGCGCCTCGCCCGCGAGCCGGCCGATGAAGACATCGCACCTCTGCAACCCACGAAGGAGACGCCATGAAGGAAATCAAGGCCTATGTCCACCGCAGCCGCATCGCCGACGTGATCGCGGCCTTGAAGGACAGCGCCGCCTGGGGCGGCGAGCGCGGCGACCGCCAGCACAACCTGGCCGTCTACGTCGTCAAGGGATCGCTGCTGCCGCTGGACAGCGCCGAACGCCACTACTCGGTGGACCTCGGCGCCGAGGTGGTCAACGAATTCAAGCTGGAACTGCTGTGCGAGGACGGCGAGGTCGATGCGCTCGTCGATGCGCTCGTTGCCGCCGCGCGTACCGGGCAGGCCGTGGCCGGATGGGTCACGGTATCCGATCTCTCCCTGGCGGTGCCGATCCATTGATCGCACCACATTGCTCTGCACTCAACCTGAAGGAAAAACCCATGAAGCACATTCTTCTGTCACTGCTGATCGCCTCCGCTGCCACCCTGCCGGTTCAAGCCGCCGAAGACCATGCTGCGCCCAAGCACGGCGGCGTCGTTGTCGATACCAAGGCAGGCGACCTGGAACTGGTCGCCAAGCCCGACCTGATCGTCATTCACGTCGGCGACCACGGCAAGCCGATGAAGCTGACCAGCGCGAGCGGCAAGGTGACGGTGTTCAACGGCAGCGAGAAGACCGAGGCACCGCTGTCGCTGGCCGGCGACAAGCTCGAAGCCAAGGGCAGCTTCAAGGTGGCCGCCGGCACCAAGGTGCTGGCCGAAGTGGCGCTGAACGGCAAGCCTGCGGTGTCGGCCCGATTCACGCTCAAGTAACGCCACCCGAGTTCGCCCAAGCACAGCACAGTCGGCCCCTGTCGCGAACCAGCTTGGAAGGGGGGACGCACGATGAGAATGGACGTGCCGGACGCTCCGCTGGCCATGACGCTGCTGTGGATCTGGCTGGTCATTGTCGTCACCGTGGTCGCGGGATACCTGATCTTTCGATGGTGGCGGAAACGGCACCCCCCGGCGAAGGCGCAATCGGTGGAGTCGTACAGCGAGGCACTGCATCGGCGGTTGGCCTCGCACCGCACCGGCAAGCCTCCGGGGCGGCCCAAACGGCCGGGCGGGCACGTTTGGCGCGATCGCTGACATGGCACGCCGCGAGGATGGGCTGCATCGTGGTTGTCGGCTGCGTTTGGTGGAGAAGATCTCGCCATGACTGATCCCCAGAAACTGCGACTGGACATTCCGATCCTTCTGCCGGGCGTTTCTGCTTCTTAGACTGGGCCTGTCGTGAGGGCCGCCGCAGCTGTCATGTGGCGGCTCTCCCACAACAGGTTCTTTTCAGGAGTATCCATGTTCCATGTCCAAGCGCTTTCTCAAACTTCTGGCCCTGACCTGCGTGACCGCCAGCACGCTGTCGTGGAGCGCGACCCCCGATGAGCACGCCAGCCACCACCGCGCCGCGGCGCCCGCCAAGCCGGCAGCGAAAACGGCCAGTAAGGCCGCTTCCGTCCCGAGGGCAGCCTCCGCGCATATGACGGCGATGGAACCGCAGATGGAGACCATGCGCGAGATGCACGAGAAGATGATGAACGCAACGACGCCCGAGGAGCGCAGCGCGCTGATGGCCGATCACATGAAGGCCTGCGCGCTGTGGGCAACGTGTCCGCGATGGAACTTTCACCTGCCTGAACTATCATTCACGTATGCGCCGCCTGCTCCTCGTCCTCATGATCGCCTTGCTGCCCCTGCGCGGCTGGGTGGGTGACGTGATGGCGATGGAGATGACGTCGCAGCAACTGATTGCTGCAAAAACAATAGCATCCAGCACCCAAATCACGGGGGCTCAAAGCCAATTCAACGATGCATCCCAGGCGCCCATGCCGGCCGACTGCCCGATGCTCGCCATGGCCGCAGACCAAGCCACTGGAGACGCACTTTTGGCATCCAGCAGCGCAGTCTGCAGCAGCTGCGATCTCTGCCTTGCCATGGCCGTGACCGCAGCGATCCAGCCCCCAGCCCCTTCTTTCCTGCCTCGGGCTGCCCCGCTGATCGAGGGCGCCCGCTTCGCCAGCGCCGACCTGCTGCCAAGCCTCAAGCCGCCTATTCGCTGACTTTCCCACCCGTAGTGCGTCCGCCGCCCGCAGAAAGCTCCTATGCTTTCGCGGGTCGGCGGCTCAAGCCTCGCTTTGGAGAAAGTCATCATGAAAACAATCAGGACGAAACCGTCCTCCAAACCCACAGGGTCGGCCGATCAAGCGATTGAGCAGGCCAGCGCCCTCAGGGCACGCTCGGCCGGCCTGACAGGCGCCGCGGCGCTGCAGACCAGCGCCGCCCAGTTGCCCGACCCCCGCCTGACGCTGGGCGTGGACAATCTGCCGGCCAACGGCCCGGACCGCTTCAGCCTGACGCGCGAGTTCATGACCATGCGTCAGATCGGCTGGACGCAGGACGCGCCCAACCGCCAAAAACGTCTGGCCCATCGCGAGGCCGAAGCCGCCAAAAAGGAGGTCTCATGCTGTCCGTTCATCTGATGCAGCGGTTCGCAGTCGCCGCATTGCTGGCCCACCTCTGGGCGCCGCTGTGGGCGGCCGAGCCCTTGTCCCTGGCCGAGGCGCAGCGGCTTGCCGCTGAGCGCTCCCAGCAACTGGTCGCTCAGGGCGCAGCCAAAGCCGCGGCGCGTGAACTGGCGGTGTCGGCCGGCCAGTTGCCCGATCCGGTCCTCAAGCTTGGCATCAACAACCTGCCGGTCAACGGGTCGGACCGGTTCAGCCTGACGCGCGACTTCATGACGATGCGCTCGGTGGGCGCGATGCAGGAGTTCACCCGAAGCGGCAAGCGCCAGGCACGCACGGCGCGCTTTGAACGTGAAGCCGAGGTCGCTGACGCCGCGCGCCTGCTTGCGCTGGCCAACCTGCAGCGCGACACGGCCGTCGCTTGGCTGGACCGCTTCTACCAGGAGCGGATGCGCGAGATTCTGGTCACGCAGCGCGACGAAGCCAGGCTGCAGATCGATGCTGCGGACGCCGCCTACCGCGGCGGCCGTGGCTCGCAGGCCGACCTGTTTGCCGCGCGATCGACCGTCGCGCAGATCGAAGACCGAATCGTTCAGACCGAACGTCAGATCGAAACGGCGAAGACCCAATTGGCACGATGGGTCGGCACGGCTGCTACCCAAGCGCTGGGGACGCCTCCTGCCCTTGACACGGTGCGCCTGCGCGCCGAGGACCTGGAGACCCAGCTTGCCCATCACCCGCAGATCGAAGTGATGTTGAAGCAGGAGGCCATGGCGCGAGCCGAGGCCGAGGTGGCGCGGACCAACAAGCAGTCCGACCTCAGCGTCGAGCTGATGTACAGCCAACGCGGGCCGGCGTTCTCCAACATGATGTCGCTGAACCTGTCGATTCCGCTGCAATGGGACCAGAGGAATCGCCAGGACCGGGAACTGGCGGCCAAGCTGTACGCCGTCGAGCAGCTGCGTGCCGAACGCGAAGAGGCGACGCGCGTGCATGTCGCCGAGGCGGCGGCCATGCTGCAGGAGTGGCGCAGCAACCGCGAGCGCCTGGTCCGCTACGACGCCTCGCTGGTGCCGCTGGCCACCGAAAGCACCCGCGCCGCGATCGCCGCCTACCGCGGCGGCGTCGCACCGCTGATCTCCGTGCTCGAGGCGCGCCGCGTGGAAATCGACGTCCGCATGGAACGCCTGCGCCTGGAGATGGAGGCCGCGCGCCTGTGGGCGCAAATCAACTATTTGATCCCGATGGACCACGACACGACGTCAATGGCCCGTCAATGAACACACATGGAAAGCAAGGAATGAAACTCAAACCTCTCGTGACAGGCCTGGTGGTCGCTGGCGCGCTCGGCGCCGGCGGCTACGGCCTGTACCTGCTCGGCATGCAGCGTGGTATGAGCAGCGGTGCCGCGGCCCCGGCCGGCGCTGGCCCTGATTCAGCCCATCGGGGTTCCAGCGCCGCTGCAGGCCCACAAAGCGTCGCCGAGGGCGAAGAAGCGACGCGCCGGCACATGCAGGCGGGCTTGAAGGCCGGTGACATCGACCCGGTCAGCGGCAAGAAGATCCTCTACTACCACGACCCGATGGTGCCGGGCAACAAGTTCGACAAGCCGGGCAAGTCGCCGTTCATGGACATGATGATGTCGCCGGTCTATGCCGATGGCGATGCCGACCAGGGCAAGGTGACCGTCAGCCCGCGCATCCAGCAGAACCTCGGCGTGCGCACGGCCGCGGTCACCGAGGGCATGTTGTCGCCCCAGGTGTCGGCCGTCGGCAGCATTGCCTTCAACGAGCGCGACCAGGTGATCGTGCAGGCGCGCGCCACCGGCTATGTCGAACGCCTGTATGTGCGCGCGACGCTGGATCGTGTGGCCAAGGGCCAGCCGCTGGCCGACCTCTATGTGCCGGACTGGATCGCCGCGCAGGAAGAGTTTCTGTCGGTGCGGCGCATGCAAGGCACCGACTTGGCCGCCCTGGTCGACGGTGCGCGCCAGCGCATGCGCCAGGTCGGCATGAGCGAAGAGCAGATCCGGCTCGTAGAGTCCACCGGCCGCACGCAGCCGCGCATCACGCTGACTGCCCCGATAGGCGGCGTGGTCACCGAGTTGATGGCGCGCGAGGGCATGACGGTCATGTCGGGCGCAACGCTGTTCCGCATCAACGGCCTGGGCACGGTCTGGGCCAACGCCGAGGTGCCCGAGAGCCAGGCCGCCTTGTTGCGCTCGGGAGCCAAGGTGCAGGCCCGCAGCCCAGCCGCACCGGGAGTCAACTTCGAAGGCAGGGTTCAGGCGATCCTGCCGGACGTGAACCCGGCCACCCGAACGCTGAAGGCGCGGCTAGAACTCGCGAACCCGGGCGGCCGGCTGGTTCCCGGCATGTTCGTGACTATGCAATTCATGGACATGCGCGCCGAGAAGACCCTGCTGATCCCCACCGAAGCCGTGATCCAGACCGGCAAGCGCACGGTAGTCATGATCGCTGAGGACAACGGCCGCTTCCGTCCGGTCGAGGTGGAAGCCGGCATCGAGAGCGGTGGCCAGACCGAGATCAAGCGCGGCCTGCAGGCGGGCCAACGTGTCGTGGTGTCCTCCCAATTCCTGATCGACTCGGAAGCCAGCCTCAAGGGGGTCGAGGCCCGGCTCAAAGATGTGCCGAAGCCCAGTGCCGCCAACACCGCGCCGCGCCATGAAGGCCAGGCCAAGGTCGAAGCCGTCGGCCGCGATGCGCTTAGCCTGTCCCACGGCCCGATTCCTTCGCTCAAATGGGGACCCATGACGATGGACTTCAAGCTTCCGCCCACCGGGGCGCTGCCGCGCAATCTCCAGGCCGGCGACCGGGTCAGCTTCGAGTTCTACATGGATGCTGAAGGGTTGCCGCAACTCACCCGCGTGTCACCAATGGCACCGGAACCGAAAACGGCGGGGGGCACCAAGTGATCGCCAAACTCATTCGCTGGTCGAT
>JBOHHM010000065.1:0-3165 GCA_050725495.1 Burkholderiaceae bacterium
GTGCCGGCCTGCGCGCCCTGGCCTACACGGTCAACAACGAAGCCGAGGCCGAACGCCTGAAAGCGCTGGGCATCGACGGCCTGATCACCGACCGGGTCGACCTGTTCAGCCCCTCGTCCTGAGCGCCAGCGACTCCTTCACATGGGCGGCGATCACGCCCATGAGCTCCGACAGGTGGCGCCGCAGCGGCGCAAAGCCCGCGCCGGGCTCGCGCGTGGCCTCGTCCATGTAGAGGGGCCGGCGGATCTCGACCTGCAGGCTGTGGCGGTTCAGCTCGGGCCGGCCTATGCGACCTATCAGCTCCACACCCTTGTAGGGGTCATTGACGGCCACGCTGTAGCCAAAACCGCGCAGGGTTTGGGCCACCAGGTCCACGAAGGCCGGCGCACAGGTTGTGCCGTCGCGGTCGCCCAGTACGAAATCGGCCAGCGGCTGGCTGCTGGGCCTGCCCAGCCGCGCAAACGCATCGTTGGGCATGGAGTGCAGGTTCAGGTGCCAGACGGCATCGAAGTCGCGCACGCTGGCGTCTATCGCCTGCTGCAAGGCCGCGTGGTAGGGCCGCCAGCAGCGCTCGATGCGCGAGCGCACCTCGACCGGGCTCAGTTGGCGGTCGTACAGCGGCGTCTGCGCATTGAGCCGGCTCCAGACCAGACCGTAGCCCAGGCGCGACTTCTCGCCCGGCGCCAGGGGCTCGGGCCAGGCCCCGTCCAGCAGCGCGGGGTCGAGGTCGCTCAGCGCGCGGTTGGGATCGATGTAGGTGCGCGGAAAAGTGGCGGCCAGCAAAGTGGCGCCGTGCCGGGGCGCATCGGCCCACAGCGCATCGACATGGCTGTCTTCGCCCCGGCGCAGGGCGGCCAGCGGCACGGCGAAGCCGAAGTCCGCCGGGTAGTCGGTGCCGCTGTGCGGTGAGTCGCAGACCAGGGGCAGGCATGTTGTCGCCGGGAGCATCACCCGTACCGGCATGTCCAGGCAGGAAGTCGTCATTCGATGCGGATGTTGGCGGCCTTGGCGATGCGGCGGTAGCGTTCGATTGCGGTCTTGATTTGCAGCGCGAACTGCTCGGGCGTATTGGCCATCACGCTGCCGGAGATCGATGCGGCTCTTTCCCTGAACTCCGCGCTGGCCATGGTTTTGTGGGCGGCGTCGTGAAGCCGCTTGACGATCGGCGCGGGCGTGCCGGCCGGCGCCACCAGGCCGAACCAGCCTCCTTCGCTCATCTCCTCAAAGCCCAATTCGCGGTAGGTCGGCACCTCGGGCAGCACGGCCGCGCGCTGCGCCGACAGCACGGCCAGGGCGCGCAGCTTGCCGGCCTTGATGTGCGGCAGGGCAGAAGGCAGGTTGTCGGTCATGGCGCTGACCACGCCCGCCAGCGCGTCGTTGACGGCCTGGCCCGCGCCCTTGTAGGGCACATGCAGCAGCTCGATGCCGGCCAGGTCCATGAATTGCTCGATGTTGGCGTGGCCCAGCGAGCCGTTGCCCGGCGAAGCAAAGCTGTACTTGCCCGGGCTGGCCTTGGCCAGGGCGATGAACTCCTTCATGGTCCTGGCCGGCACGCCGGGGTGCACGACAAACACGCTGGGCACCGACAGCACGTTGGTGATGGGCTGGAAATCCTTGACCGGGTCGTAGGGCAGCCGGGCGTAGACCGCGGGGTTGGCGCCGTGCGTGCTGCCCGTGGCCATGCCGATGGAGTAGCCGTCGGGCGCCGCCTTGGCGATGGCTTCGGCGCCCAGCGAGCCGCCGGCGCCGCCGCGGTTATCCACCACCACGGCCTTGCCGAGCAAGGCGCCCATCTTGTCGGCCAGCAGCCGCGCCACCATGTCGGTGGAGCCGCCCGGCGCGAACGGCACGATCAGCTTGAGCGGGCGGTCCGGGTAGTCGGCAGCCAGCGCCGGCAGAGGGTGGGCAAAGGGCGCGGCCGCCAGCGCAGCCGGAACGCAACGACGATGAACCATGGAAAACCTCCAAACAATGACCGGGGCCATTCTGGACAGGGAGGGCACGCCGGAAAAGCGACAAAATGGCGTCGACCCATTACCAACGCTCATAACTCGATGCGCATCCGCTCACCCTCCCTGCCCGAGCTGCACGCCTTTGCGGCAGCAGCCCGGCATGACAGCTTCTCCAGGGCCGCCCAGGAGCTGTGCGTGACCCAGGGCGCGATCAGCCGCGCGATCGCCCGGCTGCAACAACATCTGGGCATTCCCCTGTTCACGCGGCAAGGCTGGCGCAGTGTGCTGACCGAGGCCGGCCGCAACTACCTGGAGGCGGTGGCGCCGGCCGTGCGGACCATCGAAGCGGCCACGGTGCTGGTCCAGGCCCAGCGCGGCAGCGCCCACCTGCGGCTGTCGGTCACGCCCACGCTGTTCAGCCACTGGCTGATCCCGCGCCTGCCCGACTTCCGGCAACGCCACCCGGACATCACCCTGTCATTTGTGCCCTATCAGCGCGACGATGCGCTGGACGCCTGCGACATCGACGCCTGGCTGCGCGGCGGCGACGGCCGCTGGCCGCAGCATATCGCGGCCGACTATGTGGTCGGACGCGAGCTGGTGCCGATTTGTCGCCCGGCCGAGTTGCAAGGCCCGCAGGCCATACGCGAGCCGCAGGACCTGCTGACGCGGCCGCTGCTGTTTCACACCCATTACCCGGACAACTGGGCGTTCTGGTTCAAGGCGCTCGGCTGCCCGCACCCGCCGCTGCGGGCGGCGGCCGATTTCGAGCGCGTCGCCCTGCTGGTGCAGGCCGTGATCGCCGGCCTGGGCGTGGCCGTGGTGCAGCGCTGCCTGGTGCAAGACGATCTGGCGGCCGGGCGCATCGCGATCGCGCTGCAGGCGCCGGTGCTCAGCACCCGCGGCTACCACCTCTGCTGGGCCGCGAGCAAGAGCGACTTTCGGGCGCTGACCAGCTTCAGGCAGTGGCTGCTGGACCAGGGCCGAGGCACGCCGGCCACGGCGTGAGCGCCCTTACTTTTTCCAGCCGCGCAGCAGCAGCCACTGGCTGGTCGCGCAGACCGCGACCAGGACCGCATAGGTGGACATCTTGCCGTCGCGCCCCAACCACCACAGGCCGGCCAGCAGCACCGCGCAGCCAGCTACAAAATTAATAGCAAACTGCATCCACCAGACGGTGGCTTTGGGCTCTTTGCGCATGAAAAGACGGGAA
>JBOHHM010000066.1:0-9111 GCA_050725495.1 Burkholderiaceae bacterium
CAACGCTTCGCCCACACCCTCACGAATGTGCACGCATGACTCGGGGCCGCCGTAGCTGGCTAAGCCTTCAACGTATGACTCTTTCATTCACAACACTTTGCCGGTTTTGACCGGCGCACGGAGACACGCATGAAACCCCTGAGTGGAAAAGTCGCCATCGTCACCGGCGCGGCGCGCGGCATCGGCTACGAATATGCGGTTCGGCTGGCCGAACTGGGCGCTCACGTCGCCGTGTGCGACCGCAACCTGGAGTCCTACAAGGAATTTGCGCGCGAGCAGGAACGCATTGCCGGCGTGGACATCAAGACGCGGCTCGACCAGCTCGGCGTGCAGTCGCTTCTCAAGCAGGTGGATGTCACGCGTCCGCAGGAGCTGCGCGCTTTCGTCGACGACGTGCTGACGAAGTGGGACCGCATCGATGTGCTGGTCTGCAATGCCGGCGGCGGCGGCGACCTGTTCGGCTCCACCGCTTCCACGCTCGACCCGCAGACCACGCGCGCCATGCTGGAGAAGAACCTGGTCAGCGTGATCGACACCTGCACGGCCGTCATTCCGGCGATGCGGCGCCAGAAGAGCGGCAGGATCATCACCGTGAGCTCGGCCGCCGGCATGGGCACGCTGGCGCGCCGCGGCGAAGCGGCCGACTATGCGGTGGCCAAGGCCGGCGTGGCGCACTACACGCGCCTGCTGGCACAGGAACTGGGCCCCGACAACATCAACGTCAACGGCATCGCGCCCGGGCTGATCGCCAGCGGCCAGTTCGAGGAACGCGTCGAAGGCGCCGGCACCGGACGCCTCGATGCCTGGAGCCGCAAGGTGCCGCTGCGGCGCCTGGGCACGCCGCGCGAGTGCGCCAACGTCATCGAATTCCTGGCGACCGAACAGTCGGCCTATGTCACCGGACAGGTGATCACGGTCGACGGCGGCCTGCTGGGCTGAAGGCTTCGCATCGCTCACCCACAACGAAGGAGACACGCCATGTTCAAGTACCTCGCCGCCCTCACGCTGGGCCTCGCGCTGGCGCAAGCGCCAGCTCTGGCCGCCGACGCGCCCTACCCCGCCAAGGTGGTCAAGGTCGTGGTGCCGTACCCGCCCGACGGCCCCACCGACAGCGCGGCGCGCGTGGTCGCCAAGTCGCTGGGCGAGCAGCTGGGCCAGCCCTTCATCATCGAAAACAGGGGCGGCGCCAGCGGCACCATCGGTACCGCGGTGGTCGCGCGCGAGCCGGCCGATGGCTATTCGCTGGTGGTGGTGGCCGCGCACCATGTCACCAATGCGGCCACCGGCATGAAGCTGCCCTACGACCCGATCAAGGACTTCGACCCGATCGGCGCCATCGCCTACCTGCCGGTGCTGATGGCGGTCAACGGCAACCTGGTACCGGCCAAGGATCTGAAGTCGCTGGTGGAATGGATCCGGGCGCAGAAGGTGCCGGTCCAATATGCCTGCTCCGGTTCCGGCAGCCTCACGCAGTTGTGGGGCGAACTGTGGGCCAGACGGAACAACCTGCAGTTGCAGAACATCCCCTACAAGGGCTCGGCCGATGCGGCACGCGCCGTGGTGGCAGGCGAGGTGCCGCTGCTGTTCGATGTGGGCGGTACCACCACGACCATGATCGCCAGCGGCAGGCTGCGCGGCATCGTGACAGCGGGCAGCCAGCGAGCCCCCGGCCTGCCCGATGTGCCAACGGCGCGCGAAGCAGGTGCGCCCGACGTCGAGGCACAAAGTTTCCTGGGTCTGCTGGCGCCCGCCGGCCTGCCGGTGCCTGTGCGCGACAAGCTCAATGCCGCGCTCAACAAGGCACTGCAGGACCCGGAGGTGCTCAAGGTGCTCGCGGCCCAGGGCCTGAGCCCGGCAGGCGGCTCGGCGCAGGGCTTCGGCAAGATGCTCGCCGATGACCTCAAGCGCTGGAGCGAGGTCGCCCGCGCGGCCAACATCAGCTACGCCAACTGAGCGACGGCCCGAAGGAGCCAGCGCCCATGCCATCTCATCCCACTCCGCGCCCGCTCGACGGTGTGCGCGTCGTCGAATTCGGCCAGTTCATCGCGGGTCCGGGCGCCACCCAGGTCCTTGCAGACCTTGGCGCCGATGTCGTGAAGATCGAAAGCCCCAATGGCGACAACGGTCGGCGCTTTGGCGCCAACGCCGCCACGCAGGGGCGCAGCGGCCTGTTCGTGGCCTACAACCGGGGCAAGCGCTCCGTCGTGCTGGACATGCGCCGCCCTGAAGGCCTGGCGCTGGCGAAGAAGCTCGCGTTGCAGGCCGACGTGGTGCTGCAGAACCTGCGCCCCGGCACGGTCGAGACGCTGGGCCTGGATGCGGCGAGCCTGCGGCGTGAGAAGCCGTCGCTGATCCACGTCTCCGTGTCCGGCTTCGGCCTGCAGGGGCCCTCGCGTCAGCGGCCGGGCCTGGACATCGCCGGCCAGGCCGAGAGCGGGATGATGTCGATCACCGGCGAACGCGGCGGCACGCCGCTGAAGGCGGGCTTCGCGGTGGCCGACGTGTCGACCGCCAACGCGGCGGCGCAGGCCATCCTGGCGGCTTTCATCCAGCGCTTGCGCACCGGCGAGGGCGCCACCATCGAAACTTCTCTGCTGGCCGCCGGCGTGGCGATGCAGGCGCAGTTATGGGGCGAATACCAGTATAGCGGAAAGCAGCCGGCGCGCTCGGGCAATGCGCAGCCGCTGGTGGCGCCGGCGGCCGACCTGATCGAAGTGCAGGACGGGCACATCGTCTTGTCGGCCTACATCGACGACCATTGGCGGCGGCTGTGCAAGGCCATCGGACAACCCGCGCTGGCCGAGGACCCACGCTTTGCCAGCAACGCGGGACGGGTGGCGAACCGCGCCGAAATCATCGCCGTGGTGCAGCAGGCGCTGGGGCCGCTGACCGGCGAGGCGGCGCGCGAACTGCTCGAGCGCCACAGCGTCGTGGTGGGCGTGGTGCGCAGCTACGCGCAGGTGCTGGCCAGCGAAGATGTGCGCGCCTCGGGCGTCTTTCAGGCGGCGCAGGACGAACGCGGCGACCAATACATGCTGCCGGGCCTGCCCTATCGCTTCCACGACCAGCCGCTGCAGAACTCGGCGCCGCCGCGCTCGCCCGCCCTGGGCGAACACACCGACGAGGTGCTGGCACAGGCGGGCCTGGCGCCGCAGGAAATCGAGCAGTTGCGCGCCTGTGGCGCCATCGGACTCGCGGAGCCGGCCCATGCGTGAAGCTGTCATCGTCTCCACGGCCCGCACGCCCATCGCGAAGGCCTACCGGGGTGCGCTCAATGCCACGCACGGCGCGGATCTGGGCGCCCATGTGCTGCAGCACGCCACGCAGCGTGCAGGCATCGAGGCGGGCGAAGTGGAAGAAGTCATCCTCGGCGTTGGCCGCGCCGAAGCGGCGACCGGCGGCAACATCGCGCGCCAGAGCGCGCTTCGGGCTGGATTTCCGGTGTCCACGTCGGGCCTGGTCGTCAGCCGTGCCTGCGCTTCGGGACTGGAGGCGATCGTCGCCGCCGCGCATCGCGTCGTGCTGGAAGGTGTGCCCATCGTGGCCGCCGGCGGGCTGGAATCCATCAGCCTGACGGTGAACGAGCACACCAACCGCCATTGCGCGCAGAACCCCTGGCTGGCAGAACACCTGCCGGCCACCTACCTCACCATGATTCAGACCGCCGAGGTGGTCGCTCGCCGCTACGGGATTGCGCGCGAGCTGCAAGACGCCTACGGTGCACGCAGCCAGCTGCGCACGGCCCAGGCGCAGGCGGCGGGCCGCTTCGAATCGGAGATCGTGCCCTTCACCGCGCGCCAGCAATTCGTCGACCGGTCCAGCGGCGAAGCGCGCGAGGAGGTCGTGACGCTGGCGCAGGATGAGGGCCTTCGCGCCACTTCCGCCGAAGCGCTCGCCCAACTCAAGCCGGTGAGCGAGGGCGGTTGCATCACGGCAGGCAACGCAAGCCAGCTGTCAGATGGCACGTCGGCCTGCATCGTGATGGATGCCAAGCTTGCCGAGCGGCGTGGACTCCAGCCGCTCGGTGTGCTGCGGGGCTACCAGGTGGCCGGTTGCGAGCCCGACGAGATGGGAATCGGCCCCGTCTTCGCCATTCCCCGGCTCTTGCAGCGCTGCGGGGTCAAGCCCGATCAGGTTGGCCTGTGGGAGCTGAACGAGGCATTTGCGGTGCAGGTTCTGTATTGCCGCGACCGCCTTGGCATCGATGACGAGCTGCTCAACGTCAATGGCGGCAGCATTGCGCTCGGACACCCCTTCGGCATGACGGGTGCGCGACTCACCGGTCATGCCCTGATCGAGGCCAGGCGCCGTCGCGCCCGCTATGCCGTCGTTTCCATGTGCATCGCGGGTGGGATGGGCGCGGCGGCACTGTTCGAGGTGTGCTGAAGCCGCCTGGCGTTCGCCGGCCCTGCCTTGCGCCATCGCTGGTCGGATAGCCACGGCGCAAGCAGCGGCCCCATGTGCGCCGCTGCCCGCCTGACCGCGAGCGACGATCGGGGTCAGCCTTCGATCGGCCCGCCGACCGCGAGCACCGCCAGCCCGAGCGTCCTGTCGCCTTCCAGCATGATGTCTGCGCTATCGAGCAGCGCACGCGCCTTGGCTTCGCGGCCGACCAACCGCGCCCACGTGTCGAAGGACATTTGCAGGGTGCTGTCGGCCTGGCCTTGCACGCCCGCCAGAATCTGCACCACGCCGTTGCGCAGGCGCAGCGTGAAAGCGTTGTCGGGGGCACTGAACCGCAGGTGTACGGTGGCCGCGCGCTCGGCGCTCAGCGCCGGCGGCAGGATGAAGCGCAAACCGTTCACGTAGGTGAGCGCCGGCATCTGCTTGACCATGGCGGCGTTGACCAGCTTGAAGGGCGGCTTGCTGGTGTCGATCTTGCCTTCCAACTCGTTGGCCTGGGTCAGGAACCACGAGCGTGTGTTGGCGGCGGTGGTCACCTGGCCCATCGCGCGTAGCGCGTCGGCCTTCAGTTGGCGGTTGTCGGCCGCGTCATGGCCGGCCTGCAGCAGCCAGGTCGCCAACTGCGCGGCCCAGGCGTATTCGTGCTTGGCCAGGGCCTCGCGCGCCGCCCACCAGCGCGAGCAGGCGAGTGGCTTGCTCCTGGGGCGCGGGGCGGTGCAACTCCACGGTGTCCTTGCCGAACCAGCCGACCATGCCGGCATAGATCTGGCGCATGTGGTAGGGCAGCTCGCCGTAGAACTGGCCCGTGAGGCGGCCGTTCGCCAGCGCGGCCGGCAGCTTCACGGCCTGCACCAGTTCGTCGGGCGAGAGGCCTGCGTTGATGTCGCGGATCGTCTGGTCGTAGATGTACTGGATGGTGTCGCGGTACTCGGTTACCGCCTGCAGCACGGCCGCGCGGCCGCTGATGGGCACGCCGTGCACGCCCACCAGGTGCTCGGGCTCCAGCTCGATGATCTTGTCCAGGCCCTTGAGCAGCTCGATCGGGTTGCGGTAGGACTCGCCGCGCAGCGTGCAGATGTTGAACATCGCCGGCCAGGCCACGTTGTTGATGATGGTGCGCGACTCGGGCAGCCAGATCAGCAGGGTGTCGTCGGTATCGCCCCAGGCGTGGAAGAACTGGACCTTGACGCCGTCGATCTCGACCAGCTGGCCGTCGCCCGCGTTGTCGGTCGGGCGCACGAAGCCGCTGGTAGGGGTGTAGCGGGTCAGGTCGTGCAGGAAGGGGCCGATGCCGTGGTGCGACATCGCATCCGGGCCTTTGTGCGGGAGGTACATGCCAAATTGCATGCCGACGCGGCGCACGATGAAGGGCGAAAGGTCGCCCACCGTGCGCAGCACGATCTTCATCAGGTCGGGGTGCGCCCACACGGGCACCTGTCCCTCCTGCTCAGGCGCCACCCAGACGCGCGAGCCGAAGGCGTAGTGGCTGTGCGTGTACAGCAGCGCGGCGACCGGCTTGGCGCAGACGGCGCGCAAGTCGTCGTGCTGCCAGCGGGCCTGCTCCACGCAGTCGCCGGTGTCCACCACGATGACGCGGGTCTTGCCTTCGATCATGGTGCTGTTGCCCAGCGAGGCGCCGACATGGCACCAGACGCCCGGCGCCACCGTGTGGACCTTGCGTTCGAACTGGAGGCCGTGCTTGCTGTAGGCGACGTTGGCGATTTCGCCGTTGGGGCCGGTGCCGATCTCGACCGGCGCGCCCATGTACACGGAGGAGGGCGACGAAGGGTTGGAAGCTTGTGTCATGGCGGTATTCCTGGAACTTGGAATCAGTGGGTGATCAGTTGGCGTAGAGGCGCTTGGCCGAACGCTCGGGGTCGACGGTCAGCCAGCCGATGATCGCGCCGGCGACCAGCAGCACCCCGGTGACGAGGAAGCCCAGTTCGAAGCCATGGGCACCGGGATTGGCCTGGATCAGCGCGCCGAACACCGGCGGTGCGATCACGCCGGCCAGCGAGGCGATCGAGTTGTCGATCGCGATCACCGCCCCGCGACGCTTCGCCGGCGCCACCTGGGCCAGCATGGCCGGGCCGAGGGTGTAGATGACGGGCGTGAGGCCCAGTGCCAGCGCGATGATGGTGATGCGCACGTTCGCCTGCAGGTTCGGCATGATCAGCGCGATGAAGAAGGCGCCGCTGAGCAGCAGCGTGAGGCAGGCGAAGCGGCCGCGCGCGGCGCGCGAGGACCAGCCGCGCGCCAGCAGCCTCTGCGACCACCACGAGCCCACACGCAGGACCGGCAGGGTGATGGCGACGACGATGCCGAAGATCTGGCCGGAGCGCACGCCGTCGAAGCCCAGGCCCTTCTGGAAGTAGGCGGGCAGCCAGGTCAGCGTGCAGGCCAGGGTCCAGTAGGCGATGAAGTGCAGGACGAAATTGCCCCACACGGTGCGGTCGGCCAGCACCCGCTTGAGCGCGAGCTCATTGGCCTTCGAGGCCCCCGCCTCATCCTGGGTCTTCGACGCCAGCGGGCCTTCGCGGCCGGCCAGCAGCCACATCACGCCCCAGGCCAGGCCGAGCAGTCCCAGCCCGATGAAGGCCGCGCGCCAGCCCCAGCGGGCGGTGACCTGCGGGATGGTCAGGCCGGCCAGCAGCATGCCGACCACGCTGCCCTGGGCGAGGACCGCCACCGGCAGATTGCGCTTGGAATCGGGGAACCACTTGTAGGTGGCGTGCACCGCGATCGGCCAGGCCGGACCTTCGCCGATGCCCAGCAGCACGCGCGCGGCCACGAAGGCGGCCAGCGAGGCGCCGTAGGCCATCGGCAACTGCACCAGCGCCCACATCGCGGCCATGATCAGGATCAGCCAGCGGGCCTGGAAGCGGTCGGCCAGAAAGCCCCCCACGATGCCGCTGACGGCGAACAGCCAGAACAGGCTGCCGCCCAGCAGGCCGAACTGGGTCGGCGTGAAGCCCATTTCCTCCATCATCGGAACGGCCACCAAGCCCAGCACGACCTTGTCGGCGGTATTGATGCAGATGAAGATGAACAGCAGCAGCGTCATGGCCCAGGCGCGACCCGGCTGGAAACCTGCGTTGACGATGTCGGCCGGCGGCGCGCCGATGGACAGGGGGCGGGTTGCACTCATTGATTTGTCTCCGTTGGATGTCGTTTGTTCTGGTTCAGGCCACGCGCCGCACCGGCGGCGGCTCGTAACTCTGGTTCATCAGGCTTTCGCCCGGCAGATAGGTGCGCAGGAACAGATTGAAGCGGCCCTTCGGCGCGGGCAGCCAGTTGGCGTGCTGCTGCTGCGGCGACGCCGGCGCCTCGTGCTGCAGGTAGATCTCGAGCGAGCCATCGGCGCCGTAGAGCGGGCCTGCGCCCGGGTTGACGAGGCTGCCGATGCTGTAGCGCTGGATCGGGTTGTCGATCATGTTGAAGCGCTCGTCGTAGAGCGTGATCGACCAGAAGGCGTGGGCCTGCGGGATCTCGTCCCGGGTGAAGCGCAGCACGTAGCGGTGCTCGCCCGACAGGTCGACCCCGTCGGCATCCACGAAGCTGCGCAGTTTGGTCGATTGTTCGACCCAATGCTCCAGGATGCCCGAGAAGCATTGTGGCGAGGCGCGGCCCAGGAAGTCTTGTTGTGCCGCCATGCGGCCCCAATGGCGGTCGCCGTAGAACCAGCCGTTGACCACCTTCGTATTGCCACCGGCGCGGGCCACCTGGGCCAGCAGCTTGGGGCCGTCGACCAGGGCCCGGGCCAGGCCCCTGCGGGCGGCTTCATCGAGCGCGTCGAGTTCCACCGCGGCATAGGGGCCCAGGCCGACGCGGGCGAACTGGCGCAACAGCGCCTCGTCGCGCGCAGGCGGTGGGTTCTCGCGCATCGCGGCGTTCATGGTTCGGAAGTCCGCCAGCGGCTGGTCGGCCGGCACGGGGGGCGTCACGTCGCGCCGCTCGGGCGTCGCGCGGTCGGCTTGCCAGTCGGACAGCGGTTTGACGAAGCAGGCTTGCTGCAGCGCCCGCGCCGCCGGCAAGTCGTCGCCACCGGGTGTCGAGACGCGGGCGAAGAGCAGCGCCGAGGGCGTGGGCGAGCGCAGCACCACGTCGATGCCGGCCGGCGCCTCACCCTGCCAGTCGGGACCGGCCACCAGCGCAGTCTGCGCCTTGCCGCCGTTCACGCTGGGGCCCACGTAGCCGAACACGTCGGAATAGAACTCGGCCAGCTGCAGGCTCAGATAGCGCTCCCCGCTGACGGGCGCGTGCACCACTACAGGCTCGGGGCCGAGGTCCAGCCAGGCCAGCGAATAGATGGCGTCTCGCATCGGAGAACCGCCGTATTGCTCGCCATGGTCGGTCAGGCGCGGGATGTGGAAGAAGGTATTGAGCGGCATGTTGACCACGCCCACCGGCCTGGCGACCATGCCGAAGCGCAGCCTGGTGTAGTGGATGGTCGGAAAGCCGTAGGCGTAGGCCTGCATGCCGATCAGGTAGGCCCAGCTTTCGCGCCAGTCGGTGCTGACTGCGTCAGGCGCGACTGTGCCTGCATCCTTGATGCTGCTCATGGTTCTTTGTCTCCTTAGGGGGAATGGCACTTACTTAGGCACCCACGCGTGGCCGTACTTTTGAACTTGGCGGCGAGCGTTGGGACGCGGCACCTTCAGCCAGGGGTATGGTTTTGGCCGTCGTTTTCGCATTCGCGGCTCGATG
>JBOHHM010000067.1:0-3423 GCA_050725495.1 Burkholderiaceae bacterium
CTCGCGGACCGGCTGCCGCCCAGCAGGCGCAGCCGGTCCACGGCAGCGCGCAGCGCGGCTGCGGCCTTGTCGCGGTCCGACTGGGCACGCAGGAAGTCCTTGCGCGGGATGATCTCCTCGGCGTTGAGCGCTTCGGCGCGCTTGAAGTCGGCCTCGGCGATGCGCAGTTCCGACTGGGCCTGCACCCAGGCCGCATGGGCCTCCCCGACAGCGACGCTGTCCAGCGTGGCCAGCACCTGGCCGGCGCGCACGCGGTCGCCCAGCTTGGCAGGCGCCGACGTGACGCGGCCTTCGATGCGCGGCGCCACGCGCGCGAGCTTGTCCTGGTCGGGCCGGATCGTCGCGGTCACGACCACCGTTTCGCCGAGCGCCTGCGACTTGATCTGCTCGACCTTCACGCCGGCACGTTCCGCCTCCTCGCTCGTGAGCGTCAGCGCTTCGCCCTCCGCGTGGCCTCCCTCTTTCTCTTTCTTCTCTCCGGCATGTTCGGCATGTTTGGCGCCCTCGCCAGCATGCTCGTCCTTCGCGCCGCCCTTTCCGCAGGCGGCGAGCGAGAGTGCGGCAGCCAATGCCAGCGCCAGCGCGGCCAGACCCAGGGGGCGCCTTGCCTCGTCGTGCATCGTGATCATCGTGCGGATCCTTCCTGCGACCAGCCGGTCGCTTGTTCGAGTTCGATTCGGGTCGTATGGAAATCGGCCAGCGCATCGTTCATTTCGCGCTCTGCGTCGAGTGCCTGGCGATTGACGAGCAACTGGTCGAGCAGGCCGATCTGCCCCGCTTGTCGCGACTTGGCGGCGAGCTGCTGGTTGTCGGCGGAGGCGGAAAGCATCGTGCCCTGCAGGCGCTGCACGCGCTCGCGCTGGCTCTCGAGACGGCTCCAGAGCCGCCGCACCTGGGCCTGTGCATCGCGCGTGGCGGACGCGCGTTCGATCTCGGCCTGCGTGGCGTCGGACACTGCCTGTCCGATCGCCGCGTCGTTGCGCTTGAAGAGCGGCAGCGGAACTGAAACCGACAACCTCGTGACGCGCTCGCGCGCCTCGCCCGGGCCTTCGCGTCCGACGTTCAAGCCGACCGTGACGTCGGGGTAGCGGCTTGCGCGTTCGACCCCCACGCGGGCGCGTGCCGCATCCTCGCGGGCAGCCAGCGCGCGCAGCTTGGGAAGCGACTGGGCCGATGCCAGCAGTTGATCCACGCCGTCGGGCAGCGCGTCGCCGGCGGGGATGACGAGCTCGCCCGCGACGTCGGGCAGCGCGGCCGGCGGCAACTGCAGCACGGCGCCGAGTTCGCTGCGCGCGTCGAGCAGTTGCTCGCGTGCCACCGCCAGCGCATTGCGGGCGCGCTCGGCCTCGATCTGCGCGACGTTGGCATCAAGGCGCGTGTCCTCGCCCGCGGTCCGGCGCTTGGCCACGGCCTGTGCGGTGGCGTCGAACAGATCGACCGATCGCTGTTCGATCTGCACGCGCCGTTGCGCCGCGAGGACGGCGTAGAACCGCCGGGCGGCGTCGGAGCGTGCTTGGCGGCGCGCATCCTCGATCTCGGCGCGCAGCGCTTCGAGCGCCGCGGCGGCAGCCTCGCGCCGGCGCGATTGCTGGCCGGCGATCTCGATCGGCTGGGCAATGCCGGCGCTCCACTCGTTGGCCCGGCTGCCGGGCGCATCGGCCCGGCGCCGCGTGCGCTCGAGGCCGAGCTCGGGGTTGTTGAAGAGGAGCAACGCCGCCTCGCGGCGTGAGCCCTCCGCGGCCGCCAGCTGGGCCTCGCGGGCGCGCACGGCGGGGTGGGCCGTCTCGGCGAGGCGCATGGCCTCGGCGAGGGTCAGAGGTGCCGCGCCGGCGGCGTTCTGCGCACTTGCAGATGTGGTCGAGGCAGCCAGCACGAAGGCCAGCGCCAGGATGGGGAATCGCATCGAATCATCCTTCTTATCTCACGACAGGAGCGATTCGAGGGCGACGTCGGGGTCGTCAGGCGGGGTGCGAACCGAACACGACGCCGCCGCCGAATCGCGCGGCAGCGGCAATGATGGCTCGATCGGGACGTTCGGGTCCGGAAGGCACGTGAGACGTGTAACACGGCGGATGGCAGCCCTGGATCGCGCCCAGCGCCATGGCCGGGATGGAGAGGGTGTGCGGGGGCAGGGTCACCGAGGTGCCCAGGTGGCAACTCTCGCAATCGGCGTGGTAGGTGCCTGAAGCGTCGGCGCTGTCGCCCTCGGCGGAGGCGACCTGCCCATCAGCCTGGTGCCGGTGTTCATGATGACCGAAGTGCTTCTTGGCAACGGCAGTGCTGTCGTGCGCGCAGTAAGGCGCCGCCGCGCCCCAGACGATCTGGAACGGCACGACAAACAGCAGGAAGGCGAAGAACCAGCGACGCATTGGGAAGGCATTCTAGCCCGAACTTTGAGCACCGAATGGGGTTAGCCCAGAATGACAAAAATTAACAACCCGACAATTGATCTTTGGAGGGCCCGAGAAAAGATGAGCACCCAACGTTTCAAGGAATTATTAGAAAACCATCAGATAGGGGTTTACTTCGGTGCCATTGTGGTGGCCGGAGCTATTGGTGTACTCGTGCCCGGTACGACAGCTCTTGAGGTCGCCATCAATCCAGCGCTCGCGCTGATGCTGTTCGTGACCTTCTTGCAGGTTCGCTCATCCGCGCCGCCTTGTCAACCTTGCAGCGACGCGATCAGCGGGCAGGAAACATTCCCCTTCGTGACATGGCAGGCGCACACCAGCTCGGACAGCGCAGCCTCCATGCGGGCCAGGTCCGCCAGTTTCTCGCGCACATCCTTGAGCTTGTGCTCGGCCAGGCTGCTGGCTTCATCGCAATGGGTGCCATCCTCCAGTCGCAGCAGCTCGGCGATCTCGTCCAAGCTGAAACCCAGCCGCTGAGCCGACTTCACGAACCGCACCCGCGTCACATCCGTCTCGCCATAACGGCGAATGCTGCCGTAAGGCTTGTCCGGCTCCGGCAACAGGCCCTTACGTTGGTAGAAACGGATGGTCTCCACATTGACCCCAGCCGCCTTGGCGAAGGCACCTATGGTCAGGCTCTCCAAATTGTTTTCCATATCGCTTGACTCCGTACATGACTACGGAAGTAAGCTTACGTCATTCATTTTAGAGTTGAAAGAACAAGCGTATGTCTGAACCCCAAAACGGGCGCGGTGCCCTTTTCGCCGGTGGTCTGGCCGCCATCCTTGCCTCCACCTGCTGTCTGGGGCCGCTGGTCTTGGTCGCGCTAGGTTTCAGCGGGGCCTGGATCGGCAACCTGACGGTGTTGGAGCCGTACCGGCCGATCTTCATCGGCGCGGCGCTGGTGGCGCTGTTCTTTGCCTGGCGGCGGATGTTCCGGCCGGTTGAGAACTGCAAGCCGGGCGAGGTCTGCGCCATCCCGCAAGTACGCACCACGTACAAGCTCATCTTC
>JBOHHM010000068.1:0-16610 GCA_050725495.1 Burkholderiaceae bacterium
GTGCAATGGCTGGCAGCCGCGCCCGAAGACACGGCCACGCTGGCCGCCGCGGCGCGCGGCGCGGCCGTGGTGGTGCAGGCACTGAGCCCGCCCTACACCCACAAGGCCTGGCGCACCCAGGTGCCGCGCCTGACCGATGCGGCCATCGCTGCGACGCGCGAGCTCGGTGCCACGCTGATGCTGCCGGCCAGCGTTTACAACTTCGGTGAATCCATGCCCGAGCGCCTGCATGAGGACACAGCCCAGGCCGCCACCACCTTCAAGGGGCGCCTGCGCATCGCGAGCGAGCAGCAGATCCTGCGCGCCACGCAGGACGGCCGCATGAAAGCCGTCGTGATCCGCGGCGGCGACTTCTTCGGCAGCGGCACCGGCTCGTGGTTCGACCTGGTGATGGCCAAGGATCTGCGCCGTGGCAGGCTGACCTGCCCCGGCCCGCTCGATGTGCCCCATGCCTGGGCCTACCTGCCCGACATGGCGCGCAGCTTCGTCGGTGTGGCCGAGCAGCGCCACCGGCTGCCCGCTTTCGAAACCTTGCATTTCGCCGGCTACGGCGTGACTGGCCAGGACTGGGCCGATGCGCTGTCCGACATCGCCCGGGAGCAGGGCTGGCTTGCGGCCAGCGGCAAGCTGCGCGTGGCTTCGCTGTCCTGGCCGCTGATGCGCCTCGTGGGGCTGTTCGTTCCCACGGTGGCGGCTCTGTGCGAAGTGCGCTACCTCTGGCGCACGCCGCATGCGCTGGTTGACACGCGCATGGCTGCGCTGATCGGCAAAGCACCGCACACACCGTTTGCCGAGGCCGTTCGCGCCGCGCTGGACGATCTCGGCCTGCTGCAGCCGGCGGCGCGCCCGCTGCACGGCCCGCCCTCGCTGTCACTGAACTGAAAGGAGACCCGCCATGGACCGCAGAAACTTTGTCCGTCTGCTCGGCGGCGGCATGGTCGCCATTGCGGGTGCTGCCACGCTCACGGCTTGCGTCGTGGATTCGGGCTTTCCCGCCGCCGCGCTCGAAGCCTGGCAGGGCCCCGGCAACGAAAGCGATCCGCGCCGCCGCGCAGTCGCCTATGCCATCACCGCGCCGAACCCGCACAACCTGCAGCCCTGGCTGGTGGACCTGCGCGAGGCCGATGCCATCACGCTGTATTGTGACCGCGAGCGCCTGCTGCCCGAAACCGATCCCTTCGGCCGCCAGATCCTCATCGGCCATGGCGCGTTCATCGAGCTGCTGGTCATTGCGCTTGCGCAGCAGGGCCTGCGCAGCGAGGTCACGCTGTGGCCGCAGGGCGAAACGCCCGCGCAACTGAAGGACTGGGACCGTCGGCCTGTGGCGCGAATCCGGCTTTCGCCGGGGGCGCAGTCCGACCCGCTGTTCGCGCAGCTCCTCAGGCGCCACACGCCCAAGGTCGATTTCGATATTGCAAGACCGGTGACCCCGCCCACGCTGCAGGCCTTGATGGCTGGCGCGGGAGGCCCTGGGCTGCGGGTCGACGGCACGATGGCCGCGCAGCGCCTGCCCGCCCTGCGCGAGCTGTGCTGGCAGTCGGCCCAGGTCGAGCTGCTCACGCCGCATACTGTGATGGAGAGCCTGCGCTTGACGCGCGTCGGGCCCGCCGAGATCCTGGCCCACCGCGACGGCATTGCCGTCAACAACGCCATGGCCCGCCTGGCCGTGAGCCTGGGCCTGTTTGACCGCAGCGCGCCGCCGGCCGAGGGCAGCACGGCCCATCGGCAAATGTTGAGCCGTTTTGAAGGCCACAGCCGCACGGCCATGGGCTTTGTCTGGCTCGCCACCCAGGGCAATAGCCGCAGCCACCAGATCGAGGCCGGCCGCGCCTTTGTGCGCCTTCAGCTCAGGGCCACCGCGCTGGGCCTGGGCGTGCACCCGATGAGCCAGGCTTTACAGGAGTTTGCCGAAATGGCGCCGCATTACCAGCGCGCCCACCAGCTGCTGATAGGCCGGGACGCGCCGCGCGGGCCCGGCGACGACACGCTGCAGATGTTTTGCCGGCTCGGCTACCCGGCGCAGGCCGTGGCGGCCACGCCGCGCCGGCCGCTGCCGCAGTTTGTTCGGGTGTGAAACGGGGTACGGCACAGCGGGATGCGCCGGCGGGCCCGGTGAAGCCGCACGGCTTTCGGGTTCACCCGCAAGCCTGCGCCCCTATGCACAGGGTCGCGCTCGGCGCAGAATCCGAATCAACAGCTCAAAAGCGTTGACATCAAGGAGGCAGCCGTGAGTCGCAAGACACCTATCGAGCGCTACCGCAACATCGGCATCAGCGCCCACATCGACGCCGGCAAGACCACCACGACCGAGCGCATTCTGTTCTACACCGGCGTGAACTACAAGCTCGGCGAGGTCCACGAGGGCACGGCCACCATGGACTGGATGGAGCAGGAGCAGGAGCGCGGCATCACGATCACCTCGGCCGCGACAACCACGTTCTGGAAAGGCATGGCCGGCAACCACCCCGAGCACCGCATCAACATCATCGACACGCCGGGTCACGTGGACTTCACGATCGAGGTCGAGCGCTCGATGCGCGTGCTCGACGGCGCGGTCATGGTCTATGACGCGGTCGGCGGCGTGCAGCCGCAGTCGGAGACCGTCTGGCGCCAGGCCAACAAGTACAAGGTGCCGCGCATCGCCTTCGTCAACAAGATGGACCGCGTGGGCGCGGACTTCTTTCGCGTGCAGCGCCAGATCGGCGAGCGGCTCAAAGGCATGGCCGTGCCGGTGCAGATTCCAATTGGCGCGGAGGATCATTTCCAGGGCGTGGTCGATCTCGTGAAGATGAAGGCCGTCATCTGGGACGAGGCCAGCCAGGGCGTGCGCTTTGACTATCGCGAGATCCCGGCCGAGCTCGCTGTCAGCGCCCGTGAGTGGCGCGCCAGGATGGTCGAAGCCGCCGCCGAAGCCAGTGAGGAACTGCTCAACAAGTATGTGGCAGGCGTGGCGCTGAGCGAAGACGAGATTCTGCGAGGGCTGCGCCAGCGCACCGTCGCCGGCGAGATCGTTCCCATGCTGTGCGGCAGCGCGTTCAAGAACAAGGGCGTGCAGGCTTTGCTCGACGCCGTCATCGACTACCTGCCCTCGCCGGTGGACGTGCCGGCGATTCTGGGCCACACCGAGGACGACAGGCAGGCCGAGCGCCACCCGGGCGACGATGAGCCGTTCGCGGCCCTGGCCTTCAAGATCATGACCGACCCGTTCGTCGGCCAGCTGATCTTTTTTCGCGTCTACTCGGGCGTCGTCAATTCGGGCGACACCGTCTTCAATCCGACCAAGCGCAAGCGTGAGCGGATCGGGCGCATTCTGCAGATGCATGCGAACGTGCGCAACGAGATCAAGGAGGTGCGCGCGGGCGACATCGCGGCCGCCGTCGGCCTCAAGGAGGCAACCACCGGCGACACGCTGTGCGACCCGGCCCGGGTGATCATCCTCGAGCGCATGAGTTTTCCCGACCCGGTGATCTCCCAGGCGGTCGAGCCCAAGACCAAGGCCGACCAGGAGAAGATGGGGATTGCCCTGAGCCGTCTGGCGCAGGAAGACCCGTCGTTTCGCGTGCAAACCGACGAGGAATCAGGCCAGACCATCATCTCAGGCATGGGCGAGTTGCACCTGGAAATTCTGGTCGAACGCATGAAGCGCGAATTCGGCGTCGAGGCCCATGTCGGCAAACCGCAGGTGGCCTACCGCGAGACGATCAAGCAGGCGGTCAAAGACGTCGAAGGCAAGTTCATCCGGCAGTCGGGCGGGCGTGGCCAGTATGGTCACGCGGTGCTGAACCTGGAGCCGCAGCCGCCGGGCAAGGGCTACGAGTTTGTCGACGCGATCAAGGGCGGGGTCGTGCCGCGCGAATACATTCCGGCCGTTGACAAGGGCATACAGGAGAGCCTCAGGGCCGGCGTGCTGGCAGGCTATCCGGTGGTCGACGTGAAGGCCACGCTGGTGTTCGGCTCCTACCACGACGTGGACTCGAACGAGAACGCCTATCGCATGGCCGGCGCCCTGGCATTCAAGGATGGCATGCGCCGCGCCAAGCCGGTGCTGCTGGAGCCGGTGATGGCGGTCGAAGTCGAAATGCCGGAAGAATTCATGGGCAATGTGATGGGCGACCTGTCCTCGCGCCGCGGCAGCATCCAGGGCATGGAGGACATCGCCGGGGGCGGCGGCAAGCTGGTGCGCGCCGAGGTGCCGCTGGCCGAGATGTTTGGCTATTCCACGACGCTGCGTTCGCTCACGCAGGGCCGCGCCACCTACACGATGGAGTTCAAGCATTACGCGGAAACGCCGCCCAGCGTTTCCGAAGCGATCGTCGGCGTCACGCGCATTGTCTAGATGCGCTGAACGCCTGGAGCCCGGTTTGCCGCGGCGCGTCGCTGCGGCAAACCTGGTCCAGAAGGCCCTACTTGGTGACGCCCACTTCCCCCGCCTTGGGAATCTCGCCCTTCTTGGCGGCCTCAACCGCTGACGTCTTGCGTTGGGCGCGGGCAGCCGCCTTCTCTTCAGCGCTGCGCTTCGCGACGGCCGGGTGCTTGGCGCTGCTGTCGGCAGCCGTGTCTTCCTTGGACAAGGCCTTCTTGGACGCGTCAGCCTTGGCGGCGGCCGAGCCCTCGGCCTTGCGCGCGGCCCTGGCATCTGCCTTTTCCATCGGGGTGGCCTTCTTGACGATAGGGCCCTTGGACTCGGCCGGGTCGGCCTCGCCCTTGGTCTGGGCCAAGGCGCCAACCGCCAGCAGCTGCGCCAAAACGATGCTCAATGCAATTGGAATTGATTTGCTCATGTTGTATTCCCCTTGAGTTGAAGAAACGGATGCAAGACCCCTCGATGTAGCTGCCAAGACCACACCCATAGAAGTCTTGCGCATCCCGGACAAGCTTGCCAGAGGCCAATCGTCATTGCAAGTAACTTTTGCGTCCATTTGTGTGCCTGCGCTCGCAATCCCGACAAGTCGCAGGAGGACGGCCTCCCGCAGGGGCAAGGCATGGCGACAGCGCGGGAACGTGACGGACCGCAGCCCCATCTAAGGGGCGGAACTCAAGCCATGCAGAACATCCCCATCGCAGCCCGCACGGGCTTGTCGGACCCCAGCAGCGACGCCGAACTCGCGTCTCGCGCCGCCACAGGCGACGCCCCGGCCTTCGAGGCCATCATGCGGCGGCACAACCGCCTGCTGTTTCGCACAGCGCGCAGCATCCTCAAAAGCGACGCCGACGCCGAGGATGTGCTGCAGGAGGGCTATCTGCAGGCCTGGCGCGCGCTCGCAAGCTTCCGGGCCGACGCGAAGCTGTCGACTTGGCTGGTGCGCATCGTCGCCGATCAAGCGCTGGCACGGCTGCGCCGGCGCGGCGCGCAAGTCATTTCTTTGGAGGCGGCGATGGATGTGATGGCCGAGCCGCTGTTTGGCAACCGCGAGCTGGCCAAGGCCGCGGCCAGCATTCTGGGCGATGAAGCCATGCACTGGGCTGTGCTGCGCCAGGCCCTGGGCGAGACCCCCGTGCCTTCGGCCTTCGTCTCGTGATGCTCAGCCGTTTCATGGCAGCTGGCGCGCTGGCCCTCGCGGCGAGCGCGCCGGCGCAGGCCGGGCCGGACGCCTTGCGCGGCGAGCAGGTCTACGCGCGCTGCCTGGCCTGCCATGCGCTGGCCTACGACCGCGTCGGGCCGCGGCATTGCGGCCTGCTGGGCCGAGCGGCCGGCAGCGTGCCGCGGTTTGGCTATTCGCAGGCGATGAAGAGCTCGCGCATCACCTGGAACGAGAAGACGCTCGATCTGTTCCTGCGCCAGCCCCAGAAAACAGTGCCTGGCAGCACCATGACCTACGACGGCATCGCGGACCCCAGGGAGCGCGCCGATCTGATCGCCTACCTCAAGCGCGCCAACGACACCCCTGAATGCCGCAAGTAGCGGCGCCCCGCGTTGCCCGCGCGACCTCACTGGCCGGACCCGGCATCGTGGCACTGGCCCAACAAGGCCGTGAGCGTGCGCAGCGCATGGTGCACCGCGGCGGCCCGAACGGCCGCGCGGTCGCCATCGAACTGCTTGAGCTCGGACGCCACCCGCCCTGGCACGCACCAGCCGAACCAGACCGTGCCCACGGGCTTGGCCGCGCTGCCGCCGCTGGGGCCGGCCACGCCGGTGACGGCGACGGCCACCTGGGCGTGCGAGCGGACCACAGCGCCTTCGGCCATGGCGCGCGCCACCAGCTCGCTGACAGCGCCGTGCTGGGCGATCAGGGCTGCGTCCACGCCCAGCAGCTCGGTCTTGGCCTGGTCCGAGTAGGTCACGAAGCCGCGCTCGAACCAGTTGCTGGAGCCGGCCAGGTCGGTGCAGGCAGCGGCGATCATGCCGCCGGTGCAGCTTTCGGCGGTCGCCAGCATCCAGCCTTGCTGTTGCAGCAAATCGGCCAGCAGCCCAACCAGCTCGGGCGTTGATTGCTCTTGATTTGATAGCATTTTCAGAGCCGCAGCAGGGCGATCACGAGCAGGGTGCAAAACGCCGCGACCAGATCGTCGAACAAGATGCCGAAGCCGCCCTTGGCGCCGAAGCCCTTGAACAGGCCATCGGCCCAGGCCACCGGCTGCGGCTTGACGGCATCGAAGAAGCGAAACAGCGCGAACGCGCCAAGCTGGCTCCAGAAGCCGGTGGGCATGACCAGCCAGAGCACGAGCCAGAACGCGAGGATCTCGTCCCAGACGATGCTGCCGGGGTCGGCCAGCCGCAGGTGGCGGGCCGTCACGGCGCAGGCCCACCAGCCCAGGCCCAGCGCGGCGAGCAGCAGCAGGCCCATCTGTGCGGGGCTCAGCCAAAGCTGCAGGGCCACGTAGGCCAGCCAGGCCCACAGCGTGCCGGCCGTGCCGGGCGCCACCGGGCTCAGGCCTGAACCGAAGCCCAGGGCGACGAAGTGCGCGGGGTGCGAGAGCAAGAAGGCGGCATCGGGGCGGGGCAGCGGTGGGTGCAGCGGCGGATTCAGGGGCGCGGTCATGGGTCGATTATGGCGGCGCCATCTGCGCCGCCAGCGCGTCGTCGATGGCGTTGGCGCGCAGGCAAGCGGGGCGCTGCACGATGGGATGGGCGTAGCGCTCGAAGGCCGGGCGCTTTTCGATGTCGCCGAACAGCATGCCCCAGTTCAGGTGCGCGCCCAGGTAGAGGTCGGCGGCGGTGAAGTGCTCGCCGCAGAGGTAGGGCCCTTGGGAGACGGCATGTTCCAGCGTGTTCTTCACGTCCTCGTAGGCGCCGTAGCCGGCCTGCGCGGCCTTGTCGCGCGGCGCCAGCAGGCCCAGCGACTTGCCGGTGGCGGCGGCCTCCACCGGGCCGGCGGCGAAGAACAGCCAGCGGTAGTAGCTGCCGCGCGCGGCGCTGCCGACCGGCGGGGCCAGCTGTTTTTCCGGGAACACGTCGGCCAGGTAGGCGCAGATGGCCGCGGCCTCGGTCACGATGGCGTCGCCGTGCTTGAGCGCCGGCACCTTGCCCATGGGGTTGAGGGCCAGGTAGTCGGGCGCCTTCATCGTGGTGCCGTAGTGCAGCACCACGGTGTCGTAGCTCGCGCCGCACTCCTCGAGCATCCAGCGCGCGATGCGCCCGCGGGATTGGGGGTGGGTGTAGAGGGTGAGGGCCATGGTCGTTCCTTTCGGCCAAGGTTGGCAGCAGGTTCAGGCGAAATGATCGAACGAGGCGTAGCGGCGCTCGATCGGCTGGCCATCGGCGTCCATCAAACGCAGGCCGGGCGCGGCCTCGATTTGCCCGATGCGCGTGATCTGCGTCTGGCTCTGCTGCGCCGCGGCCCGCACGGCGGCGCGCGCCGAGGCCGGGGCGGTGAAGGCCAGCTCGTAGTCGTCGCCACCGGCCAGCACGCAGTCCAGCTGCTGTTCCGAGTCAATCCGGGCTTGCGCCCACGTGGAATGGGTGCTAGCAGCTATCAAATTAATAGCAATCGCGGTGTCGATGCGCGCCCCGACGCCCGAGGCCTGCAGGACATGGCCGAGGTCGCCGAGCAGGCCGTCGCTGACATCGATGGCCGCGCTCGCGATTCCGCGCAGCGCCAGGCCCAGCGCCACGCGCGGCGTGGGCTGCTCCATGCGCGCGCGGGCCGCCTCGAACAGCGCAGCCGGCAGCGACAGCGTGCCGCGAAATACCTCCAGCGCCAGCCGCGCATCGCCCAGCGTGCCGCTGACATAGATGTCGTCGCCAGCCTTGGCCCCGCTGCGCAGCAGGGCTTGCCCTTGGGGCACCTCGCCGAACACGGTGATGCAGATGTTCAGCGGCCCCTGCGTCGTGTCGCCGCCGATCAGCTCGCAGCCGTGCGCGTCGGCCAGCGCCAGCAGGCCGCGCGAAAACGGCTCGAGCCAGGCCGCATCGGCGCGCGGCAGCGCCAGCGCCAGCGTGAAGGCCAGCGGCCTGGCGCCGCAGGCGGCCAGGTCGCTGAGGTTGACCGCCAGCGCCTTGTGGCCGAGCTTGAACGGCTCGACCGTCGAGAGGAAATGTCGCCCTTCGACCAGCATGTCGCTGGAAATCGCGAGCTGCATGCCGGGCGCGGGCTGCAGCAGCGCGCAGTCGTCGCCCACACCCAGGCTGGCGCGCGCCGCGGGGCGTTTGAAATAGCGTGTGATCAGGTCGAACTCACCCATGGCAATTTCTGACTCTCCTGTTGCAGGGCGACAGCATAGCGCCGGCAGGCCCTAGGCGCCGCTGCCGCGGAACTTCAGTGCCGCCTGGCGGATCACCTCGGCCAGCAGCCGCTCCTGGCCCTGGCGCTCGCGCAGCCAGCGCGCGTCGTTGTGGTTGCGGTTGACGTCGGCGCGCAGCGCCTGCAGGGCGCCGGTGGCGCCGAGCCTGTCCGCGTGCCGCGCCAGCTGGCGCAGGGTCAGCAGGATGTGCTCGCGCAGTGCCATGTGCTCGCCCGTGGCCGGGTCCACATAGACCGCGTCGAGCCCGAAGCGGCAGGCCTGGAAGCGGTTGTAGGTGTAGACCAGGTAATCGTCCTCGGCCGGCATGAAGGGCTGATCGTTCATGAACCAGGCGGCCAGCGATTGCACGTAGCCGGCCAGTGCCGCGGCGCGCTCCACGGTGAGCGGCGTGTCGAACACGCGGATCTCGATCGTGCCGTACTCGGGCTTGGGCCGGATGTCCCAGTAAAAATCCTTCATGCTCTTGACCACGCCGGTGCGCGTCATCTTCTCGAAGTAGGCGCTGAACGCGTCCCAGGTCAGCGTGAACGGCGCGCGGCCCGACAGCGGAAAGGCGAACACCGAGTTCAGCCGCGCCGAGTCGAAGGCCGTGTCCTGGCCCTGCACAAAGGGGCTGGAGGCCGACAGCGCGATGAAGTGCGGGATGTAGCGCGACATGCGGTGCAGCGTGAGCAGGGCCGTGTCGGCATCGGGGCAGCCCACATGCACATGCTGGCCGAAGATCGTGAACTGCTTGGACAGGTAGCCGTAGAGCTCGGACAGCTCGCGAAAGCGCGGCTTGTCGTAGATGCGGCGCTCGTGCCACTGCTGGAACGGGTGCGTGCCGCCGCCGACCACGGCGATGTTGAGCTTGTCGGCGCATTTGACCAGGGCGTCGCGCAGCCGCGCCAGCTGGCTGAACACTTCGGTCGACGACGGGCAGACGCCGGTGGAGACTTCGATCATGCTCGAGGTCATCTCGGGCACGACCGAGCCGGGCAGCGGCGTTTTCGCCACCAGGCGCAGCATGTCCTCAGCGTACGGCGCGAGGTCGTAGTCGTGGGTGTTGACCAGCTGCAGCTCGAGTTCGACGCCCAGCGAAAGCGCGGCCGAGGGGCGAAAGCTTTCAAGACTCATGCGCGTCTCCGGCAGGGGCCCAGGGCTGGGCGCTCTCGCCGGCCCGGTAGATGGCGAAGGTCGCGACCATGGCGCCCAGCACCTCCATCAGCAAAATCGCGGGCAGGGCCACGCCGGCGATCTGCGGCCCCAGCGTGGGGGACGCGGCCGCGAGCTGCGAGGCAATCAGCAGCGAGATCGAGGACATCGGCGACATCGCGCAGCCCAGCCACAATGCCTGCTTCCAGCTGGCGCCGCTGCCCGCATTGCCCAGCGCGACGCCGACGATCTTGGCCAGCGCGCGGGCGGCCACCAGGGCCGCGACCAGCCCGATCACGGGCCGGCTCCAGTCGGCCTGGGCCGCAACGGTGGAAACCAGCACGAACATCAGCATGGTCAGCAGCGAGGCCGCCGTGCCGAGCTGGCGCGGCCAGGTCCAGGGCCGCGGGTTGAGCTGCTTGAGCAGCATGCCTCCCAGCAGCGCGGCCAGCGGGGCGGAGCCGCCGAAGTGGGCCGCCAGTGCGGCGGCAGCGGCGATCAGGGCCAGCAGCAGCATCGAGGTGTTCTCGCTGCTCGGGCTCATCACGCGCAGCGCCATGCGCAGGGCCAGCGCCAGCACGGCGCCGACCACGACCGACAGGCCCAGCACCACGGCCACCGGGTGGGCCGCGTCCAGCCAATCCAGCTGGGGCCGGTCCATCAGGCCGGCCTGGGCGCTGCCCAGGGTCAGGGCGTAGAGCGTGCTCAGGGTGGACAACACCGTGGCACGCTCGGTCACGGGCCCCGAGGCGCGCGCGTCCATGACCACCCGCGTCAGCACGGCCGGCGAGGCCGCCACCGCCACCAGGGCTAGAGGTCCGGCCACGGCCTCGGGTACCTGGAGCCAGCGCAATGCCCAGTCGACGGCGAGGTAGGTGAGGGCTGATTCCGCCAGGCTTTGCACCAGCACCATGGGGTTGTGGCGGAACCAGCGCAGCGGAATGCGCCCGCCCGCCTCGAACAGCACCACGGCAACGCCCAGCTCCAGCAGGAACAGGCCCGTGCCCTGCAGCGGCCAGGCGGCGCCGCCAAAACCCGCCAGGCCGGCGAAGGTGCCCACCACCGAATAGCCCAGCACCTTGGGCAGGCCCGTGTAGCGCTGCACCAGGTAGCCGGTGACGGCGGCCAGGGCCAGCAGCATCGACCATTGCACCGTGGGCAGGCCGGCCGAGGGTCTGAGCCAGTCGGCCCAGATCGCCATGATGTCGTCCATAGGGGGTCTCCCAGGTTGGTAGCTTGTGAGTTCTGCGGTGCCACCTGATCCTGGGGTCATGCGGCGCGCGCTCCTGGCCGACAGGCAGGGATAGGACTCAGGCTGGCGCTTGTGAATGTATGGTGCGGGCAAAGGCCGCCGGCCCCGCAACAAAATGTAGCTCGAACCGCCCGCGCCATTCGGCTCAGCCCCTGGCCGGGATGAAAAAGCTCCAGGGCGCGCGACGCCAGCGGGCCCAGATGGCGGCACGGATGCGGGCCCGATGGACGCCGCTGACGTTGTGCGCGCGCAAGGCCAGGCGAAACGCGAAGTAGAAGCTCACTCCCAGGTTCAGCGCGCCAATCACCGGGATGCTGGTCAGGCACCACCACAGCGCCGGCAGGCGCACCACGTCCCAGCCCAGGGCCGCGCTGGCGGCGGCCAGTTGGCCGGCCGACAGCGTGACATGGCGCACTTCCAGGCCCAGGCCGAAGAAGCCAGCAAAGGCCGGAATCAGGCCCAGCATGAAGCCCAGCGAAATGTTGGAGGCAAAGCCCGAGATCTGCTCGCGCATGAAGCGGGCCCAGCGATCGGCCCGCTGCGCCCCCAGCAGTGCGGTGATGCGCGGGTTGTAGCGCAGCGCCGAATCGAGCCGGTGCAGCACGAACCAGTTTTCGGTCCAGCCCGCGATGATGCTCGAGGCGAACAGCAGCACGCCGGTGAAGGCCGCAAACAGCGCCGTGGGACCGAGCAGGGCCAGCGAGTGCAGCACATGCTGGGCCTCGGCGGCGTCGATCATGGTCTGGCCGCTGATCTGCTGGATCGCCGCGCTCAGCAGCAGCACGGCGGGAAACACCAGCAGCACATTGCCCAGCACGGCTGCCACCTGCGAGCGCACCAGGTGCGTGACCTCGTCGACGAAGGCGGCGACCGCGGTGCTGGAGCCCAGGTCCTTGAGCTTGGCCGCCATCGCGGGTGCCGTCATCGCGGGCTGCTTGGTCGCCAGCGTGTAATGCAGCAGCTGGATCAGCACGAAGCTGCCGGCATAGACCAGGCTGGACCAAAAGCCGTTCCAGAACATCGACAGCCCCAGGGCCGCCACCGCGAACTTGAGCATCGTGGTGAGCGCCGTCAGGGCGCCGCCGCCAGCGGCCTTGCGCAGCATGCTGCGGTACTCGGCGCGGTCGCGCGTGATGTAGTGCTCGCCGGTCTCGGCGCTGCGCTCGGCCACCTTGGCGGCCAGCAGCGACGAGTTGGCGGCAATCAGGGCGCGCACGCTGCGCCGCTCCTGGCCCACGAGCACCAGGCGCGAGAGCAGCCGCGCCGCGCTCAGGGCCGGCGTCGGCGAGAGCAGGCAGTCGAGCAGTTCGCGGATGCGCAGCACCCGTTCGCGCAGCTGGCGCAGGCGAAACACCAGGCCGACCGAGATGCCGTTGTCTTCGAGATGGGTGTAGACCGTCGACGCCGCATGGCGGCAGGCGTCCAGCCGTTCGCGCAGCTGCTGCACCGCGGCCTGCAGCTGGTCCTCGCGCCGCGGGTTGTGCAGTAACTCGGCCCGCAGGGCCTGGGCATCGGCGCCCAAGGCGTGAAACGGCCGGCTGTGGCGGAGTTCGGGGCTCATGCGCCGCCGCAACTCCGGCGCAAAGCCGGTGGCCTGAACCTGGCCCGCGCAGTAGACGATGGCTTCGATCACCATGCTCTGCCAGTGCCCGGTCGCAGGCGCCGCCTCGCTGGATAGCAGCCGGGCCAGCCGGTTCAGCTGTGCCTCCTCCAGCGCGGCTAGCCAACGGGCATCAAAGGCCGTGGGCAGCAGCAGCGAAAACAGCTCCTCGGCATCGAGGGTCTCGGGCGTGCCGGGCAGCAGCTTGCGGCGCAGGCGCTCGGCCAGCTCGCTGACAAAGGCGGTGCGCGTGGCAAAGCCGAAATCGGCCAGCAGGGCGGTGAAGTCGACCGTCGTCACCAGGGTCTGCCACCAGGTCTGCAGCCGGACCTGGACCTCGGGCTGGGCTTGCACCGCGTCCAGCAGCAGCTGCACGCGACTCACCGCCGCCTGGGGCGAAGCCCGGTCGCCGCGAATCCAGTCCAGCAGCGCGATCAGCCACAGGTGGCGCTGGGCCGGCTCGGCCTGGGGATCGAGCGTGGCCAGCAGGGAGTTCAGGTCCCGCATCGCCGGGATCAATGGAGCACGCGATCCGGGGGGTCGGGCTCGTCGTCGGCTTCGAGCACGAACAGCGGGATCGGCGTGTCAAAGCGCTCGCCGTCTTCGGCCACGAAGAAGTAGCTGCCATGCATGGTGCCGCTGGGCGTGCGCAGGCGGCAGCCGCTGGTGTACTGGAAGGATTCGCCGGGCTTGAGCAGCGGCTGGTGGCCAACCACGCCCAGGCCCTTGACCTCCTCGCTGTGGCCCTTGGCGTCGCTGATGTGCCAGTGGCGTGAGATCAGCTGGGCCGCGACCTCGCCCGCATTGGTGATGGTCACCGTGTAGGCAAAGCCGTAAATGCCCTCGTCGGGGGCCGACTGGTCGGGCAGGTATTGCGGCTCCACCTCGACAATGAACTGGTATTTGGACATGGGAACAATGGTAACTGCGACAATCGAGGGATGAGCAAGACCTACCGCATCGCCCCCTCCATTCTCTCGGCCGACTTCGCCCGCCTGGGCGAAGAGGTCAGGAACGTCATCGCCGCCGGTGCCGACTGGATCCATTTCGACGTGATGGACAACCACTACGTGCCCAACCTGACCTTCGGGCCCATGATCTGCCAGGCGCTCAAGCCGCACAGCAAGAAGCCCGACGGCACGCCGGTGCCGATCGACGTGCACCTGATGGTGCAGCCGGTCGATGCGCTGGCCATAGCCTTTGCCGATGCGGGCGCCGACTTCATCAGCTTTCACCCCGACGCCACGGCTCACTTGCACCGCAGCATCCAGGCCATCAAGTCCAAGGGCTGCAAGGCCGGCCTGGTGTTCAACCCGGCCTCGCCGATGGACGTGCTGGACTGGGTGATCGAGGACATCGACCTGATCCTGATCATGAGCGTCAACCCCGGCTTTGGCGGCCAGAGCTTCATCGACTCGGCCCTGCGCAAGACCGAGGAGGCGCGCCGCCGCATCGACGCCTCGGGCAAGGATATCCGGCTCGAAGTCGACGGCGGCATCAAGACCGACAACATCGCCCGCGTGGCCGCGGCCGGCGCCGACACCTTCGTGGCCGGCAGCGCGATTTTCGGCAAGCCGGACTACAGAGCAGTGATCGAAGCGATGCGCGAAGCGCTGGCTGCAGCATGAGCTTCGCCCGCGACGCGGCGCTGCAGGCCGCCATCGTCGATCTCGACGGCACCATGGTCGACACCCTGGGTGACTTCGCCGCGGCGCTCAACCTGATGCTGCAAGACCTGTCGCTGCCTGGCATTGAGCGCGCCAGCATCGAGCGGCTGGTCGGCAAAGGCTCGGAGCATTTGATCCGTTCCGTGCTCCACCATGTCACGGCCCAGAAGGATCGGGTGGGAAGTGCTATCAATTTGGAAGCGTTTTTCCCAGCCGCCTGGCTGAGCTATCAAAAACACTACCTGACCATCAACGGCCAGCATTCGGCCGTATTCGCCGGCGTGGTCGAGGGCTTGCGCGCGCTGCAGCAGCGCGGCCTCAAGCTCGCCTGTCTGACCAACAAGCCCACGGCCTTTGCCCGGCCGCTGCTCCAGGCCAAGGGGCTGGACGGCTTTTTCAGCCAGGTGTTCGGCGGCGATGCGTTTGCGCGCAAAAAGCCCGACCCGCTGCCGCTGCTCAAGACCTGCGAGGCCCTGGGTACGCTGCCAGCGCATACGCTGATGATCGGCGACTCCAGCAACGACGCCCAGGCCGCGCGCGCGGCCGGCTGCCCCGTGCTGCTCGTGAGCTACGGCTACAACCACGGCGAGCCGGTGCGCGCGGTGGACGCCGACGGCTTCGTCGATTCGCTGGCCGAGCTGGCAAGCTGGTAAGCGGCTCAGTCGCCGCTGGGCCGCCCCAAGGCGACTGCGGCCCCCTCGGGGCTGAGGGCCGCGGCTCCAAGCCTGCCCGCGCAGGCTTGGACGGGCCGAAGAGGCGCTGCGTCTCGCAGCGGCACGCCCAGCGGACTGACGAGCGTGGGGGCTCGCACCTTTCAGGCCGGCTTGCCCAGCAGCGCGTCCTTGAGCTTCCAGTCGGCCGGCACGGGGCCGAGCCAGATGCGCATCAGCGCGTTGAAGAACTCGGGCTCCTTGAACGGTTCGCCCTGGGGCTTGCCCTTGACCAGGATCACCGTGCCGGTGCCGGGAATCCAGTCGATCACGAAGCTGTCGCCGCTCATCAGCTTCTTCTGGTCGGAGAAGATCTGCGACATCTTGATCAGGCCCGGTACCAGCTTGGACATCTCGGCCTTGGGCGTGTTGTCTTCCACGCCGCGCGTGAACAGCTTGCCCAGCTCGCCCGAGTCGATGTCGCGCAGCATCGTGATGCTCATGCGCTTGGGGCCGGGGGCGGCGAGCACGTCTTCCGGCGTGCCGGCTTTCTTGCCCAGGTAGAGCCCCGCGGTGTAGACCTTGAACACCGCCTTGTAGCGCACGCCTGCGCCGTTGAGCTGCAGCTTCGCGCCTTGCAGCTCCAGCGTGTCTTCCAGCTTCACGCCGCCGACCTCCACCAGGGCGGCCGCCGCCACGGTGGCCAACAGACCCAACGACAAGCCCGCCAGCCAGTTCTTGATTGCTTTCATGGTTTCCTCGAAATAGAACGATCGTTCGATTTTGGAATTCTGCGGCTTCTGTCGATCTCGCGCAACAGGGTTTTGCCGGAGCCGCCGGTCTCGCGCAGGCCCCGCGGCGGCTTTGCTACACTGTGCGCACGATGTTCATTCACCGCACCTTCATCACAGGTTGTAGCGACCGGGGAGCCTGGCCCTGGCGTCAGCCTGCTTCTGTGCGCTCCTGACTGCACGGCCTGGGCTGACAGCCACAGCGTGCGCCCGTGGCCCCCATGGGGCCGAGACTGAATGAACGCGGCAGCTTTTCCTGCTGAACCAGGCTGCCGCTGAGCTGGAGGCTTAATCCGTGATCACCGAACTCGAATTCAAAAGTCTGGTCCTGCAGGGCTACAACCGCATTCCGCTGATGGTGGAGGCGTTCGCCGACCTCGAAACCCCGCTGTCGCTCTATTTGAAGCTGGCCTTCTCCAAGGATGGCGGCAAGTACAGCTTTCTGCTCGAATCCGTCGTCGGTGGCGAGCGTTTTGGTCGCTACAGCTTCATCGGCCTGCCGGCCCGCACCCTGGTGCGCTCGCGCGGTTTTGGCGCCGACGCCCTGACCGAGGTGGTCAAGGACGGCCAGGTGGTCGAGACCTCCGGCGCCAATCCGCTGGATTTCATCGCCGAGTACCAACAGCGCTTCAAGGTCGCGCTGCGAGCCGGCCTGCCGCGCTTTTGCGGCGGCCTGGCCGGCTACTTCGGCTACGACACGGTGCGCTACATCGAGAAGAAGCTCGAAAAAACCTGCCCGCCCGACGCCCTGGGCTGCCCCGACATCCTGCTGCTGCAATGCGAGGAACTGGCCGTCATCGACAACCTCTCGGGCAAGCTGTATCTGATCGTCTA
>JBOHHM010000069.1:0-12761 GCA_050725495.1 Burkholderiaceae bacterium
GAGATCGGGTACATCAGGGCCGATTTGATCTTGGACTTGATGGCCTCGGTCTTTTCCATGTAGACCGCCAGGCGGTCCAGCAGCTGCTCCAGGATACCTGCGGCCTCCCCGGCTTCGACCAGGTTGCAGTACAGGTTGTCGAAATACATCGGGAACTTGCGGAACGCTGCGCTCAGCGAGGTGCCGGTCTCGACGTCGGTGCGGATGTCGTTGAGCAGCTTGGTCACGCTGGGATTGGCGTTGCCGCGCCCGACGATGTCGAAGGACTGCAGCAAGGGCACGCCGGCCTTCATCATGGTCGCCAGCTGGCGCGTGAAGATGGCGAGATCCTTGGGCTTGATCTTCTTGCCCGCGCGCATGCGGCGCTTCTTGATCTTCGTGGGCAAAATGCCCTGCCGGCGCAAGGAGGCCTGGACCTGGTTTTCACCGACGGCACGCAGTTCACCGCGCACCTGCTTGCCATTGCGGTCCTTGCCCTCCCATTCGAAGACAAATTCCTTGACGTCTTTGGACGTTGCAGTTGCCATAGTGCGTTCCTTGTCGTTCGTTCTTGTTATTCGTTGGTGACGGCCAGCACTTCCTCAAGCGAAGTCAGACCCAGCTTGACCTTGTGCAAACCGGACTGGCGCAGGGAGCGCACGCCTTCGCGTTGGGCTTGTTCGGCGATTTCCAGGGCGCTGCCGTCGCGCAGGATGATGCGCTGGATTTCCTCGCTGACCGGCATGACCTGGTAGATGCCGATGCGGCCCTTGTAGCCGTTGTTGCACATGGAGCAACCCACGGGCCGGTAGGGCGACCAGGAGCCATCGACCTGATCTTCCTTGAATCCGGCATCCAGCAGCGTCTCGCTGGGAATGTCGACCGGGGCCTTGCAATTGACGCAGAGCCGGCGGGCCAGTCGCTGGGCCGTGATCAGGATCACGCTGGAGGCAATGTTGAAAGGCGCGATGCCCATGTTGCGCATGCGCGTCAGCGTGGTGGGGGCATCGTTGGTGTGCAGCGTGGACAGCACCAGGTGGCCGGTCTGGGCGGCCTTGATCGAGATGTCGGCGGTTTCCAGGTCACGGATTTCGCCGACCATGATGATGTCCGGATCCTGGCGCAGAAAGGACTTGAGCGCGGCCGCGAACGTCAGCCCGGCCTTTTCATTCACATTGACCTGATTGACCCCCGGCAGGTTGATTTCGGAGGGGTCTTCGGCCGTGGCGATGTTGACACCCGGCTTGTTGAGCAGGTTCAGGCAGGTGTAGAGCGACACCGTCTTGCCGGACCCGGTCGGGCCCGTGACCAGCACCATGCCGTAGGGGCGGCCGACGGCCTGCAGCAGCCGCTCTTTTTCCTCGGGTTCGTAGCCCAGTGCTTCAATGCCGAGCTTGGCGCTGCTCGGGTCCAGGATACGGATCACGATCTTTTCACCGAACAGCGTGGGCAGGGTGCTGACCCGGAAGTCGATGACCCGGTCGGGCCCGACCTTGAGCTTCATGCGCCCGTCCTGCGGCACGCGTTTTTCGGAAATGTCCAGGCGCGAGATGACCTTGATGCGAGACGCCAGCTTGTCCTTGATGGCAATCGGCGGCGAGGCGATTTCGCGGAGCTCGCCGTCGATGCGAAAACGCACGCGGTAAGTGTATTCGTAAGGCTCGAAGTGCAGGTCGGAGGCGCGCATGCTGAAGGCGTCCAGCAGCATCTTGTGCAGGAACTTTACGACCGGCGCATCCTCGACTTCAGCGACGGCGGCCTCGTTGTTGTCGGTGGTGGCGGCATCGACCGAGGCTTCGTCAAATTCGAAGTCGTCGCCGATGATGCTGTCCATGGCCTCAGCCGCCGTCGTGGCGTTGGCCTCCACCATCTTGGACAGCTTGTCGTATTCGGCGATGACCCAGTCCACGCCCATCTGGGTGGCAAACGTGATCTTCTCCGCCGCTTCATGGTCCGAGGGGTCGGCCGTGGCGACGATCAGGCGGTTGTTGCGCTTGCTTAGCACAACGACCCGGTAGGCCTGGCAAATCTTGTTGTCGAGCAGGCCCTTGGGCAGGCGCTGGGTGTCGATGGCTTCCAGGTCCAGCAGCGGGGCCGCATAGGCGGACGACATGGTGTGGGCCAGATCCGAGGCTGAAACGGCGCCGGAGCCGGTCAGTTCGGCGATGAAGCTTGTGCGGCTGCTCTGGGCCTTGCGGTAAATGTCTTCGGCGGATTTCTGTCCGAGTTTGCCGGCTGAAACGAGTGTGCGCGCCAAGCCGGGCAGCGCCATGGTGGAGGTTTCTTTGGTGAGCGAATCGACGGCGGCCATGTCCGGCAAATGTACGACGGTAAGTGGGGATTAACCAATCATCGCCGATTGCCTTGTCGCTGTAAATCGAAAACCGCGAGGGTCTTCGCCAATGAGTTGGCGCAAGGATACAGAATGAGAATCAACTGGTCGGGGTGAGAGGATTCGAACCTCCGGCCTCTACGTCCCGAACGTAGCGCTCTACCAGGCTAAGCTACACCCCGATTGTGAATTGCCATTCCAGAAATTGCTTCAGGACCGGCGCTCCAGCAGCTGAGCCGTTAATTGTAGCAAACCTGCGGCGTGCGCATTTTGCGGCAGATGTTGCGCAGCTGCTATCGCACGCCGGGCTTCCGCTGCGGCCGCCTGGCGGGTGGCGTCGAGCGCGCCGGTTTCTTTCACGATCGCCACGATACGGGCCAGTTCATCGACGGCACCGTTTTCAATGGCGTGGGCAATGGTGTCGCGCTGGCTGGCGGAGCCGCGCTGCATGGCCACGATCAGGGGCAAGGTGGCCTTGCCTTCGCGCAGGTCGTCGCCCAGGTTCTTGCCCATTTCGCTGGCGTCGCCATCGTAGTCGAGCACATCGTCGATGACCTGGAAGGCAGTGCCCAGAGCCTGGCCGTAGTCGGCGCAGGCCTGCTCGATCTCGGGTGTGGCTTTCGCGAGCACGGCCCCCAGACGGGCGCTGGCCTCGAACAGCTTGGCGGTCTTGGAGCGGATCACCCGCAGATAGCCGGCCTCGTCCAGGGATGCGTCGTGCATGTTCATGAGCTGCAGGACTTCGCCCTCGGCGATCACATTGGTCGCATCGGCAAGGATCTGCATGATGCGCATGTCGCCTGCGTCCACCATCATCTGGAAGGCGCGGGAATACAGAAAGTCGCCCACCAGCACGCTGGCCGGATTGCCGAAGGCTTCGTTGGCCGTGGCGCGGCCCCGGCGCAAGGTGGATGCATCGACCACATCGTCGTGCAGCAAGGTGGCGGTGTGGATGAACTCCACCACGGCTGCCAGGTTGAAGCGCTGCGGCTCGCGGTACCCCAGGGCGCCGCACATCAGCAGCAGCAGCGCAGGCCGCAGGCGCTTGCCGCCCGCGGCGATGATGTAGCGCGAGATGTCCCCGACCAACGCCACGCTGGAGTCGAGCCGATGGGCAATGACCTTGTCGACCTCGCGCATGTCGTCAGCGATGAGGGCAAGGGCGGCAGAGGTGCTGGAGGAGTTGACGGCCAAGGCTGGTACTGCAGAAAGTTGTGGAATTATAGAAAGGCTTGTGCAGTCGCATCCCGCCTCATGGCGGCAGGAGGCTAGTGGTCACGCATCATGCTATAATATTCGGCTCTGTGGAAATCCGTTCGCAGAGCCCAAATAGAAGAGGTCAACATGTACGCGGTCATAAAAACCGGCGGCAAACAGTATCGTGTTGCTGCTGGCGAAAAGATTAAAGTAGAACAGATTGCTGCGGACGTAGGCCAGGAAATCGTGATCGACCAGGTTCTGGCCGTCGGCAACGGCGCTGAACTCAAGGTCGGTACGCCCCTGGTGTCCGGCGCAACTGTGAAAGCCACTGTGGTGGCGCACGGCAAGCACGACAAGGTTCGCATTTTCAAAATGCGCCGTCGCAAGCACTATCAAAAACGTCAAGGGCATCGCCAGCAGTTTACCGAGCTGCAAATTGCCTCGATTGCAGCATAAGGAGCAAGAGTCATGGCACAGAAAAAAGGCGGCGGCTCTACGCGAAACGGGCGCGATTCCAAGCCCAAGATGCTCGGCGTGAAGGCTTTCGGCGGTGAACTGATCAGCGCCGGCTCCATCATCGTGCGCCAGCGCGGCACCAAGTTCCACCCCGGCAGCAACGTCGGCGTGGGCAAGGACCACACGCTGTTTGCCCTGGTCGACGGCCATGTCTCGTTCGGCGTCAAGGGTTCGCTGAACAAGCACACGGTCAGCGTGACGCCGGCCTAATCTGGTCACTTCGGCCCCATCGAAGCCCCGCCTGGTCGGGGCTTCTGTGTTTGGGGCCGCTCCTTTTGTAAACTGGATGTCTCATGAAGTTCGTTGACGAAGCCTATATTGACATTGCCGCGGGCGATGGCGGGAACGGCTGCGTCTCGTTCCGGCACGAGAAGTACAAGGAGTTCGGCGGCCCCAACGGCGGCGACGGCGGGCGCGGCGGACATGTGTTTGCCATCGCCGACCCCAACCTCAACACCCTGGTGGACTTCCGCTTTTCGCGCCGCCACGAGGCCAAGCGCGGTCAGCACGGCATGGGCTCCGACATGTTTGGCGCGGCCGGCGACGACATCACGCTCAAGATGCCGGTGGGCACCGTCATCTCCGATGCCGACAGCGGCGAGGTGCTGTATGAGCTGCTGACCCCGGGCGAGGTCATCACCATCGCCAAGGGCGGTGACGGTGGCTTTGGCAACATGCGCTTCAAAAGCGCGATCAACCGCGCGCCGCGCCAGAAGACGCCGGGCTGGCCCGGTGAAAAGAAGAGCCTCAAGCTCGAACTCAAGGTGCTGGCCGATGTGGGCCTGCTGGGCATGCCCAATGCCGGCAAGTCCACGCTGATTTCGGCCGTCTCCAACGCCCGCCCCAAGATTGCCGACTACCCGTTCACCACGCTGCACCCCAACCTGGGCGTAGTGCGCGTGGGCCCCGAGCAGAGCTTTGTGGTGGCCGACATCCCGGGCCTGATCGAAGGCGCCTCCGAAGGCGCGGGGCTGGGGCACCAGTTCCTGCGTCATTTGCAGCGCACGCGCTTGCTGCTGCAGATCGTGGACCTGGCACCGTTTGACGACGCGGTGGACCCGGTGGCCCAAGCCAAGGCTATCGTGGCCGAGCTCAAGAAATACGACGAAGCGCTGTACCACAAGCCGCGCTGGCTGGTGCTCAACAAGCTGGACATGGTGGGCGCGGATGAGCGCGCCGCCAAGGTCCTGGACTTCGTCAAGCGCTTCAAGTACAAGGGCCCGGTGTTCGAGATTTCGGCGCTGACGCACGAAGGTTGCGAGCCGCTGATCAAGGCCATTTACCAGCATGTGAAGGCGCTGCAGGTGGCCGAGCAGCCGCCGGTGGAGGTCGATCCGCGCTTTGCGGGGGACGCTGCATCCTAGATTTGCTATAAAATTAGTAGCATATTGCGCCCGTGGCAAGCGGGCTATAGGTCAAAATGATTCAGAAAACAGCTTCCTCCGTGCTGCGCGATGCCAAGCGCATCGTCGTCAAGGTCGGCTCCAGCCTCGTGACCAACGAAGGGCGCGGACTGGACGAGACGGCGATCGGGGAGTGGTGTCGCCAGCTGGCGGCCCTGGTGCGAGGCGGCAATGGGGAGGGGACTCGTGAAGTGATCATGGTGTCCAGCGGGGCGGTCGCCGAGGGCATGAAGCGCCTGGGCTGGGCAACGCGCCCCCATGAGATTCATGAGCTGCAGGCCGCCGCCGCCGTGGGGCAGATGGGCTTGGCGCAGATGTACGAGACCAAGCTGCGCGAAAACGGCCTGGGCTCCGCCCAGGTGCTGTTGACCCACGCCGATCTGGCCGACCGGGAGCGCTACCTGAATGCGCGCTCCACCCTGCTGACGCTGCTGCAGCATGGCGTGGTGCCGGTCATCAACGAAAACGACACGGTGGTCAACGATGAGATCAAGTTCGGCGACAACGACACGCTGGGCGCCCTGGTGGCCAACCTGGTGGAGGCCGACGCGCTGATCATCCTGACCGACCAGAAGGGCCTGTACACGGCCGATCCGCGCAAGGATGCGTCGGCCCAGTTCGTGCATGAGGCCAAGGCCGGCGACCCGGCGCTGGAAGCCATGGCCGGTGGCGCCGGATCGAGCCTCGGCCGCGGCGGCATGATCACCAAGATCCTTGCGGCCAAGCGGGCCGCCGGCTCGGGCGCTTCGACGGTGATCGCCTGGGGGCGTGAGCCGCAGGCGTTGCTGCGGCTGGTTCAGGGCGAAGCCATAGGCACGCTGCTGGTGGCCCCAACCCAGAAGAAACAGGCCCGCAAGCAGTGGATGGCCGATCATCTGCAGCTGCGCGGCGCGGTGATCGTGGACGCAGGCGCCGCGGTCAAGCTGCGCGACGAGGGCAAGAGCCTGTTGCCGATCGGCATGACCGCGGTGGAGGGGGAGTTCTCACGCGGCGATGTGATCGCGGTGCGCGATGCCGCCGGTACGGAAATTGCCCGCGGTCTGGCCAACTACGCCAGCGCCGAGGCCCGTCTGATCTGCCGCAAGCCTTCCAGTGAAGTCGAAGGTCTGCTGGGCTACGTGGCCGAGCCCGAGATGGTGCACCGGGACAATCTGGTCCTTGCAAAGTAGGGGGCGAACGGCGGTGGACGTTCACGTATGCGCAGCGTACGTGACGTGGCGCCCGCGCTCTGGTGCTGACGCGCCGAGCTTGAGCCGTCGGTCGTCCTGGCCTTACTCGAACTTCCTGGCGGGCGTGGCCCTCAGATCGCGCAAGATGTGCTCCACCGACTGGTTGGGCGCATTGCCCTTGCAAACGCCCGCGCGTGCAATACCCAGGCTGTGGCGCGAGGGCGAGGGTGCGTACAGGGACTTCCAATCCGGATCGCGCACGGCATGCCAGCCGCTGTCGGGGGTGAAGCGCGCATAGACCTTGACTTCGCCGGTGGCGCAGCGAATGCCTTCGTACATCGCGTTCATCGCGCCGCTGCGGCTGGAGGCCACCACCACATAGCGAACCACCCCCTCCTTGCCGATCGCCACCGTGGCGGGATCGATGCCGAAGCTCAAGGCCGAGGACGCCGCTGCGTCGAGTGCGACTAGCTTGTCGGGGCTGAAGGCCGGCGGCGGCGGTACTTGCCCTTCTTTCCAGTCGGGATGGTCGGCCGCGAGTTGGGCCGACACTGCGCCGGTCGCAAGAGCCAGCGCCAGGGCAGCAGCCGGTTCACGAAGCCGCATGGGCGCTGTCCTCTCCACCTTGGGCGGCCGCCTGTGGGTTGGGCTCGAAGGTGGCGCCCGGCGGCAGTTCAAACGGGGCCCCCGGCATGGACTCGTGGCCCGCATTGGAGGGTTCGTGGTCGCGCGAACGCATGCCGCCGCGCAGGTAGCGGTTGCGGTGATCGTGACGCGGCAGGTAGCGGGCCAGCTCGGTCAGCGCCATCTCGTAGACGCCGCGCTTGAATTCCACCACCACATCAAGCGGCACCCAGTAGTCGTTCCAGCGCCAGGCGTCGAACTCCGGGTGGTTGGTGGCGCGCAGGTTCAGGTCCCAGTCGTGGCCGACCAGCTGCAGCAAATACCAGATCTGTTTCTGGCCTTTGTAATGGCCGCGGGCGTCGCGGCGGATGTACCGGTCTGGCACCTCGTAGCGCAACCAGTCACGGGTGCGGGCCACGATGCGCACATGCTCCGGCAGGAGCCCCACTTCCTCCTGCAGTTCGCGGAACATGGCCTGCTCGGGAGTTTCACCCCGGTCAATGCCACCCTGCGGAAACTGCCAGCTGTGGGTGCGTATGCGCTTGCCCCAGAACACCTGGTTTTTCTGGTTGAGCAGGATGATGCCGACATTGGGCCGAAAGCCGTCCCGGTCAAGCATAATCAAACCTCAAATCTTTAAACTGAGTCCATTATGCACGGCGCAGACCGTGCAGCAAGGGGCTTTGCCTCTATTCGCCCGGTCCAAATCACCCCATGAAAGCCTCCCAGTTCTTCATTTCCACCCTCAAGGAAGCCCCGGCCGACGCCGAAGTGGTCAGCCACAGGCTCATGATGCGCGCCGGCATGATCAAGAAGCTCGGCGCCGGCATCTACAGCTACATGCCCATGGGCCTGCGTGTGATCCGCAAGGTCGAGGCCATCGTGCGCGAGGAGATGAACCGCGCCGGTGCGGTGGAACTGCTGATGCCCGTGGTGCAGCCGGCCGAGTTCTGGCAGGAAACCGGCCGCTGGGACAAGATGGGGCCCGAACTCATGCGCGTCAAAGACCGCCATGAGCGCGACTTCATCATCCAGCCGACCAGCGAGGAAGTGGTGACCGACATCGCGCGCCAGGAGCTGCGCAGCTACAAGCAGCTGCCCAGGAACCTGTATCACATCCAGACCAAGTTCCGCGACGAGCGTCGCCCGCGCTTCGGTGTCATGCGCAGCCGCGAGTTCATCATGAAGGACGCCTACAGCTTTGACCGCGACCAGGCCACGGCGAAGGCCAGCTACCAGATCATGGCCCAAGCCTACCGCAAGATTTTTGACCGCTTCGGCCTGCGCTACCGGGCCGTGGCGGCCGACAGCGGCGCGATCGGCGGCGATTTGAGCGAAGAGTTCCAGGTGATTGCGGCCACCGGCGAAGATGCCATCGTCTACTGCCCGAGCAGCGACTACGCCGCCAACATGGAGAAGGCCGAGGCGCTCGCGCCGCAGGGACCGCGCCCCGCGCCCCGACAGGCGCTGACCAAGACGGCGACGCCGGGCAAGAGCACTTGCGAAGAGGTGGCCGAGCTGCTGGGCGTGCCGCTGAACACCACGGTCAAGTCGCTGGTGCTCGCCAGCGATGAATTGAACGAGGCCGGCGTAGTCGTCAAGACGCAAATCTGGCTGCTGCTGCTGCGCGGCGACCATGAGATGAATGAAGTCAAGGTCGGCAAGGTGCCGGGCCTGGACGCGGGTTTCCGCTTTGCCACCGGGGCGGAAATTGAAGATCACTTCGGCTGCCCGGCCGGCTACCTGGGGCCTATCGGTTTGAAGAAGCCGGTGAAGATCGTGGCCGACCGCGAGGTGGCCGTGATGGCCGACTGGATTGGCGGCGCCAACGAGCTGGACTTCCACCTCACCGGCGCCAACTGGGGCCGCGACCTGCCCGAGCCCGACCTGGTCGCCGATCTGCGCAACGTGGTCGAAGGCGATGCTTCGCCCGATGGCCAGGGCGTGCTGGCGATCGAGCGCGGCATCGAGGTCGGCCATGTGTTCTACCTCGGCACCAAGTACAGCAGGGCGATGAACGCCAGCTTCCTCGACGAGACCGGCAAGCCGCAGTTCCTGGAAATGGGCTGCTACGGCATCGGCATCACGCGATTGCCGGCCGCTGCCATCGAGCAGAACAACGATGAGCGCGGCATCATCTGGCCCGACGCAATCGCGCCGTTCACCGTCGTGGTCTGCCCCATCGGCATGGACCGCAGCGCCTCAGTCGCCGCCGCGGCCGAAAAGCTGCACGACGACTTGGCCGCTGTTGGCGTGGACGTTCTGCTGGACGACCGCGGCGAGCGGCCCGGCGCCATGTTTGCCGACTGGGAGCTGATCGGCGTGCCGCACCGCGTGGTGATTTCAGAGCGCGGTCTCAAGGAAGGCCAGTTCGAGTACCAGCATCGCCGTGATACGGCCGCCACCAAGGTGCCGGCCGCCGAGGTGCTGGCCTTTGTGAAGAGCCGGTTGCAGGCGTGATCACGAGAAGAAAGTACCTCTTGTCCCTGTCCAGCGGGCTTGGGCTGCTCTCTTTTTCGGAGCAGGCCAGGGCCGGTGCTCAGATCGAGGAACCCTTGGCGGACTCGGTGCGCACGGCCCTGAGTTCGGCCATTGCCAACCAGGCGCCGCCTATCCCTGAGTTCAACAACACCGAGGCCCGCCTGGCCTATCTGCGCTGGCTGGGCGCGATGAGTGAGCGGCTGCGGCGCAAGAAGCCCGACTGGCAGGTGCGCAAGGAGTTTCTGCAGACCGTCTGGTACGAGAGCAAGCGCGCCGGTGTGGACCCCACGCTGGTGCTGGGCCTGATCCAGGTGGAGAGCAATTTCCGAAAATTCGCCGTCAGCCCCGTGGGCGCGCGCGGCTACATGCAGGTCATGCCGTTCTGGACCCGCGTGATCGGCGACGGCGACGCGGGCAAGCTGTTCCACATGCAGACCAATCTGCGCTTTGGCTGCGTGATCCTGCGCCACTACCTGGAGCGCGAGCGTGGCGACCTGTACCTGGCGCTGGGCCGCTACAATGGCAGCCGCGGCAAGGCGCCGTACCCCGATGCGGTGCTGAGTGCCAGGCGCCAGTGGGAGTTCAGCCAAGCCTGAGGGCGCAAACTATAGCGCGACCCGCTCGCTGCCGGCCGGGGCCGCAGCGTCGACGCGCGACACCATCACCTGGTCGATGCGGTAGCTGTCGACGTCGAGCACCTCGAACTTGTAGCCGGCCCAGGTCACGCTGTCGGTGCGCTTGGGCACGCGGCGCAGCATCACCATCAGGAAGCCGGCCAGGGTTTCGTACTCCTCGGCATGCGGCAGGCTGTCGATGTCGAGCACGCGCTGCACGTCCTGCACCGGCGTGACGCCGTCGATCAGCCAGGAGTTCTCATCGCGCCGCACGATCAGTTCTTCGGCGGGCAGCGAGACCAGCTCGCCCATTACGGTGCTCATCACGTCGTTGAGCGTGACCACGCCGACCACCAGGCTGTATTCATTGACGATCACGGCAAAGTCCTCGTGCACCTGGCGGAATTGCTCCAGCACTTCGGCCAGGGTCAGGCGGTCGGGCACGATCACCACCTTGTGCAGCAGGCTGTCGTCGGTCAGCGCGATCGGCTGATTGTTTAGCACCCGCTGGAACAGGTCCTTGGCGTCGACATAGCCGAGCACATGGTCGATGTCGTCGTCGCAGACCGGGTAGGTGGAAAACGGCTCGGCCGCGATGCGTGCGCGCACCACGGCGTCGGGGTCGTCCTTGAGGAAGTAGGCGATACGGTCGCGCGGCGTCATCGCGCTTTCGACCGTGCGCGTGTCGAGTTCGAACACGTTCTCGATCACCTGCTGCTCGCGCCGCGCCAGCACGCCGGACTGGGCGCCGGCTTCGGTCAGGGCCAGGATGTCGTCGGAGGTGACCCGCTCGTCGCGCTGGGCCGGCAGGCCGAAGGCGCGGAACAGCCCGTCTGCCCCCTTGCTGAAGACCCAGACCAGCGGCCTGAATGCCGACATGCACAGCTGCATCGCGCCGACCAGGCGCACGGCCAGCTTCTCGGGTTCGGTCATGCCCATGCGCTTGGGCAGCAGGTCGGCAAACAGGATGAACAGCGAGGTCACGACCGCAAAGGAGATGATGAAGCCGGCGGTGTCTGCGTGGGCGGCGCTCAGCCACCAGCCGAAGAACTGGCTGAAGTGAGGGCTCAAGGCGCCCTCGCCGACGATGCCGCCCAGGATCGCAATCGCGTTCAGGCCGATTTGCACGACGGTGAAGTAGTTTCCAGGCTGCTCCTGGATATGCATGACCTGGTCGGCCCGCGCGTCGCCTTCGTCGGCCATCTGACGCAGCCGCAGCCGGCGCGCGGCGGCCAGCGAGATCTCGGCCACCGAGAAAAACGCGCTGGCGGCGATCAGGACCAGGATGACGAACAGGCTTTGGGTCAGGCTCATGGTTGCAAAGACCATTGGGGCAGCGGGTGCTGCACCGCTTGAGTGTAGCGGGCGGCTCCTGCGACCGGGCCGCTGTCGGAGGCGGCAGCGGCTTCTTCGGCCAACTATTGCACAAAGCCCATGCGGCTTTTGCCGGTGCTGGCCTTGGGCAGGTCCTCCACCCGGATCTGGTCGCGCCCATTGAGCCGCGCATTGCCAAAGCCCGTCATCAGCGCGCGGCGCATCTCGCGCGGCGGGAGTTCGGCCAGTGCGTCGAGCAGATCGCTCGAAGGCTCGGGCGTGAAGCGCTGGCCCCAATCGTGCTCGCGGCGGATGGCCTGGTAGAGGTGCAGGGCGATCTGGCGCGCGGCTTCGGGGGAGGGCGGCTCGATCTCGAACACGTTCATGCGGTTGAGGATGGGCTCGGGAATCGCACGCTCGTCGTTGGCCGTGGTGATCCAGATCACCTGACTGGCGTCGATCGCCACTTCGGCGAATTCATCGACAAAGGTCTGGGCCGTGTCGTGCTCCAGCAGGCTGTAGAGCGCGCCCAGCGGGTCGTACTGCGCCTCGCAGGCGGCCTTGTCGATTTCGTCGACCACGATCACCGGGTTGGCATACTGGCCATCGACCAGGGCCTCGAACACCTTGCCGGGCTTGGCGCCTTTCCATTGCGAGGACGCGCCGGAGAGCAGCCAGCCGGCCGTCATCGAGCTCATGGGCACCAGGTTCATGCCGGTACCCAGCAGCTCGGCCAGCCTCTTGGCGAAATGGGTTTTGCCGATGCCGGGCGGGCCGAGCAGCAGCATGGGGGTGACCTCCAGGCCGTCGCGGCTGTCCTGGGCGAGCGCCACATGGCGCTTGACGTCGTCGAGCACCTCGTTGAAGTTTGGCAAGGCCTCGTACAGCGCGGCCATGTCGGGCACACCCGAGGGCTTGACCTGGAAGCGCTCGGGGCCGCGCTCGAGCATGCGCTGGTAGGTCGTGCGCAGGTTTTCGTGCTCACGCTCGGGCAGCTTGGCCAGCTTGCGCTCGACCTCGTGCGTGCGAAAGACGCTGCGCACATTGGCGATGGGCAGCTGGAATGAAGAAGCTAGAGGAACAAGACTGCGCGTTTCCATCGACCCCTCCTTGCCACGGACGTGGCTTG
>JBOHHM010000070.1:0-12178 GCA_050725495.1 Burkholderiaceae bacterium
TGTCAACGCTTCGCCCACACCCTCACGAATGCGCACGCATGACTCGGGGCCGCCGTAGCTGGCTAAGCCTTCAACGTATGACTCTTTCATTCACAACACTTTGCCGGTTTTGACCGGCGCACGGAGACCGCCATGAAGACATCCGCATCCACCACCCGTCGCCGCGCACTCGCCATTGCCGCCGTACTGGCCCTGGCGGCCGGCAGCGCCGGCGCTCAGGCTGACTACCCGCGCAAGCCCATCCGCCTCGTCGTGCAGTACCAGGCCGGCGGCACGGCCGACACGCTGGCGCGCATCATCGGCGAACCGCTCGCGCAGCGCCTGGGCCAGCCCGTGCTGGTCGAGAACCGCAGCGGCGCGGGCGGCATCATCGGCACCGACTTCGTCGCCAAGAGCGCACCCGACGGCTACACCCTGCTGCTCACCGCGCCGGGCCCGGTCACGGCCAATATCGCGCTCTACAGCAAGCTGCCCTACGACCCGCGCACCGACCTGCGCATGGTCTCCGACATCGCCGTGCCGCGCACCGTGCTGGCCATCCACCCCTCGGTGCCCGCGACCGACTTCAAGAGCCTGATCGCAGCGATCAAGGCCGCGCCAGGCAAGTACACCATGGGTTCCTGGGGCCCCGGCACGCAGCCGCACCAGATCCAGGTGTTCATGGACCGCAGCTACGGCCTGCAGACCACGCATGTGCCCTACAAGGGCGAGAGCCCCATGGTCGTGGACCTGGTGGGCGGCGTCATTTCCATGACGGTGGCCTCCACTGTTTCGCTGCAGCAGCACATCGCGACCGGCAAGCTGCGCGCCCTGGCCGTGGCCGGCCCGCGCCGTGCCAAGGCGCTGCCGGAGGTGACCACCTTTGCCGAGCAAGGCTACGGCGACCCGGTCTACGCCATCACCGGCCCGATCTCGCTCATGGCCCCAGCCAAAACGCCCGATGCCATCGTCGAGCGCCTGGGCCGCGAGGTTGCCGCCATCGTGCACCAGCCCGAGGTGGCGCGCCGCATCGAAGCCCTGGGCGCCGAGCCCCTGGGCAACCAACCGGCCGAGGCCACCGCGGCCTACAAGGCCTTCCTGCCCGTCGTGCTCAAGCTCACGCGCGATACCGGCGTGCAGCTCGATTGATCTATCCCTTTTGCAGTCTTGACCATGAATGCACCCCATCCCCTGACCACGCTGGCCGGCGCCCGCCAGGCCCTGGCCCGCGCCGTCGGCATGACGGCCTTCGTCTACGGCTACCCGCTCGTGGAGTCCATGCGTACCTGCCGGCTGCAGACCAGCGGCAGCGCCGGCACGCCGGCACGCGCGCCGGTGGACGCGCTGCACCACATCACGCAGCCTTCGACCGACCGCGACCGCGACATCGTCACGCCGGCCAACGACCTGCTCTATAGCACGGCCTGGATCCACCTCGCCGACGGCCCGCGCCTGCTCACCGTTCCAGCCGCCGCGCGCCACCCGGGCCGCTACTTCGTGCTCGCGCTGTACGACGCCTATACGGAAAACTTCGAGAACCTGGGCCCGCGCAACTGCAGGGCCGAGGGCGAGACCGTGCTGCTGGTCGGCCCCGGCGGCCAGGTGCCGAGCGCCCTGCAGGGCCACCGCGTCGTGCGCTGCCCGACCAACCTCGTGTGGCTGATCGGCCGCATCCTCGTGGGTGACGGCGACGACCTCGCCGCCGCGCGCGCGCTGCAGTCCGAGATCGCGCTCGCCCCCGCGCCCGGCACGGCCCAGGGCCGCCGCCCCGCAGCCGTGGAGCAGTGGGCGGGCGAGCCCGTCGACGCCATGGCCGAGGCCTGGGAGCAGCAGCGGCCGCCCGAACAGGTCGCGCCGCGCTTCTTCACCGCCCTGTGCCAGGCCCTGGCCGATGCGCCGGGCCGCACCGAGGACCAGGGCCTGCTCGCCTGGCTGGGCCAGGCCGGCCTCACGGGCGGCATGCAGTTCGCGTGGGAGGCGCTCGACGAGCCTACGCGCGCGGGTCTGGTCGCCGGCTTCGCCGACGCCGTGGCCCTGGTGGCCAGCGCCGCGCGCAGCCGCCGTGCCCGGCCCTGGGTGCTGGCCTCGCGCGCCGGCCGCTACGGCAGCGACTACCTGGTGCGCGCGCTCACGGCCTACATTGGCCTCGGGGCCTTGGCCACCGACGAGGCCCTGTACGGCGCCGGCCACTTCGACGCTCACGCCCAGCCGCTCGACGGTCAACGCCGCTACCGGCTGCGCTTTGCCGCCGACCAGATGCCGCCGGCCGAGGCCTTCTGGTCCGTCACGCTGTACGACGCCGACCGCTTTCTCTACCGCAACGAGTTCGGCCGCCACTCCATCGGCGACCGCACGAGTGGTCTGCGGCTGGCGGCCGATGGCAGCCTGACGATCAGCTTCGCCCACCAGGCGCCGGCCGACAGCGCCAACTGGCTGCCCACGCCGGCCGGCCCGTTCTACCTGATCCTGCGCCTGTACCACCCGCGCGAGGACGTGCGCAGCTGGAAGATCCCGGCGCTGCAGCCCGTGGAGGACTGAATGGACGCCAACACCACCATCCCCACCGATGCAGCGGCCCTGCGCGCCCTCGCTGCCGAGGCCGTCACCTATGCCTGGCCGCTGTACGAGATGAGCCGCATGCGCGCCGCCACCTCGCCGCGCCGGTGTGCCGCCGGAGCGGCCGGCGACGCGCCAAACAGCCCGCAGCGCTGGCGCAATGTGTTCACCCATGCCCGCAGGCTGCTCGGCGCAGGGGAAAGCCGCGTGGTCACGCCCAACCACGACACGCTCTACACCAACGCCTGGCTGGACCTGCGCGACGGCCCGCTCGTCATCGACGTGCCCGACACCGCCGGGCGCTACTACGTGCTGGGCCTGCTGGACTTCTACACCAACCCGTTCGCCAGCATCGGCCAGCGCACGACCGGTACGGCCGCGCGCTCCTTCGTCGTCACGCCGCCGGGCTGGCGGGGCACGCTGCCCGCCGCGCTGCAAGTCAGCGGCGCGCAGATTGCAGCGCCCACGCCCTGGGTCTGGATCATCGGCCGCCTGCTCGTCGACAGCCCGCAGGACCTGCCCGCCGTTCATGCCTTGCAGGACCGTTTCGTGCTGCGCCCTCTGGCCGGCTGGTGCGCTGGTGCCGACGCCGCCTCAACGCCCCGGCGTTTCGATCCCGGCTGCGACGCACGCGGCGCTGCCGATGCCGCGCCCGATGCGGCGCCCAACGCATCGAGTTTTGCTGCCGTGGTCAACCGGGCCCTGCGCGACAACCCGCCACCCCCGCACGAACAGGCCCTGGTCGCGCGCTTTGGGGCCGTGGGCATCGGCGCGCAGGCGAGCGAACTCACGGCAGAGCAGCAGGCCGCGCTGGGCGAAGCCTTGGGCGAGTGCCTGGCATGCTGGCGCAGCGCGGACCTGGGCCATACCAGCATGACGGGCTGGCAAAGCATGCCGCTGCTCGAGCATTCGTTCGGCGACGACTACGCGCGCCGCGCCCTGATCGCGCTCAAGTACATCGGCGCGCTCAACAGCCGCGAGGCGCTCTACCCGATGGCGCAGGCCGACGCCAGCGGCCAGCCGCTGCATGGCCGCTGCGCCTACCGCCTGCGCTTTGCGCCCGGCGCCCTGCCGCCGGTCGATGCGTTCTGGTCACTCACGATGTACGACGCCGGCGACTGCATGCTGGTACCCAATGCGATCGAGCGCTACGCCATCGGCGACCGCACGCCCGGCCTGCAGCATGATGCCGACGGCGGCCTCACGCTGCACATCCGGCACCAGCCACCCAGCGACCCGGCCGCGCGCGCCAACTGGCTGCCGGCCCCGGCCGGCGGTTTCTACCTGTGCCTGCGCGCCTACGTGCCGCGCCAGCAGATGCTCGACGGCCGCTACACCCTGCCGCCGCTGGAGCGCGTGAGCGAAACGGCGGCCGAGTCCTCGTCGCTCGCCGCCCAGCCGCAGTCGCCGCTGCGCACCGGCACCGGGGCCGCGGCCATCGGCCCCGGCCTGTGGGTACTGCATGGGCAAGGCCAGTCCTTCGTGGCCGAGACCTCGGCCGGGCTGGTGGTGGTCGACGCCGGCCCCGGCGGCAAGGTGACCGACGCGATGATCGCCGCGCTGCGCAGCTGCAGCGACGCCCCGGTCCATGCGCTGTGCTACAGCCACGGCCACCTGGGCTACAACGCCGGCGTTCCGCAGTGGCTGGCCCACGCGGCCGCGCGCGGCGAGCCGGCGCCGCGCCTCATCGCCCACCGCAACCTGCCGCGCCGCTACACGCGCTACCGCGAGACCCAGGCGCTGCAGCAGCACTTGGCCGAGATCCAGTTCCGCCTGCCTGCGGGCTCGTTCGAACTCGTGCTGCACGAGCCCAACGAGCTGTTCGACGACGTGCTCGCCATCGGCGAAGGCGAGCGCCGCGTGGAACTGTGCTGGGCCCCGGCCGAGACCGACGACGGCATCGCCGTCTGGTGCCCGGCGCAACGCGTGCTGTACGGCGGCGCAGCCGTGATCGACTCCATCCCCAACATCGGCACACCGCTGCGCACGCTGCGCGACACCGTGCGCTGGGCCGACACGCTGGATGCACTGGCCACGCTCGGGCCCGAGCGCGTGGTGCGCGAGTTCGGCAGCACGCTCGACGGTGCCGACACCGCGCGCCACGTGCTGACCCACACCGCACGCGCCCTGCGCTGGCTGCGCGCCGAGGTGGTGAGGCTCATGAACCAGGGCCTGGGCGAGCGCGAGATCCTCGCGCGCATGCACTACCCCGACGAGCTCTTCGGCGCGCCCTGGATGCGCCCCGCTTATGGCGACCCGAGCTACATCGTGCGCGACATCTACCGCTCGGAGAACGGCTGGTGGGACCGCAACCCCACGACACTGCACCCCGCCGCTCCCGATGCCGTGGCCCGCGCCCAGGCCGAGGCCATCACCGACAAGGCTGCCGTTGTGGCCCAGGCGCAGCGCCTGGCCGACAGCGGCGAGCTGCAGCTCGCGCTGCACGTGGTCGACCTGCTGGCCCTGGCCGAAGGCCCTGCGCCCGAGATCGCCCAGGCGCGCGCGCTCAAGGCCGGCTGGCTGCGTGAGCGCGCAGGCCAGGTGCGCAGCTATGTCTCGCGCAGCCTCTACCAACACGGTGCCGCACAGCTCGAACGCGCCGCGGACACACCCAGCTAAGGCCTTTCCTTCTTTCTATCATTCCATTGCACTGGAGACACCCATGACACGCTTTGCGCAAAGCACCCTGGCCGCCCTGCTGCTGGCCACCCTCGCCCCGCTGGCCGCGGCCCAGGGCAGCTACCCCGAGCGGCCGGTCACGCTGGTCGTGCCCACCGCCCCCGGTGGCGGCACCGACACCATCGCGCGCTTCGTCGCCGAACGCCTGGGCAAGGCGCTCAAGCAGCCCTTCGTCATCGACAACAAGCCCGGCGCCAACGGCATCCCCGGCACCGACAGCGTGGCCCGCGCCCAGCCCGACGGCTACCGCCTGCTGTTCACCTACACGGCGGCCCAGGTGGTCAACCCCGTGATCATGCGCAAGCTGCCCTACAACGCGCTCAAGGACTTCGCGCCGATCGCGCAAATCGGCCGCGGCGGCAACCTGCTGCTGGTCAGCAACGAGCTGCCGGTCAAGAGCCTCAAGGAGTTTGTGGCCTATGTGAAGGCCCGCCCAGACCAACTCAACTACTGCTCCTGGGGCAGCGGCTCGGGCGGGCACCTGACCATGGAGAGCCTGAAGAAGCAGGCCGGTCTGGTGATGACCCATGTGCCCTACAAGGGCAGCGCCCCCTGCATGCAGGACATCGTGTCCGGCCAGGTGCAGGCCGGCTTCGGCGACATCTCCTCCACCATGGAGCTGGTGCGTGCCGGCAAGCTGCGTGCCCTCGCCACCAGCGGCCCCACGCGCGTGCCGCGCCTGCCCGAGGTGCCGACCCTGACCGAGGCCGGCTACCCCTTCAGCACCTATTCCTGGTACGGCCTGTTCGCCCCCGCCGGCACGCCCCGGCCCATCGTGCAAAAGCTCAACGCCGCCGTGCAGGAGATGCTCAGGGAACCCGCGACCGTGGAGCGCTTTCGCGAATTGAATTTCACCGACCTGCCCCAGACCACGCCCGAGCAGTTCAGCGAGATCGTGCGCCACGACATGGCCCAGTGGGGCGAGCTCGTGCGCTCGCTCGACCTCAAGCTGGAGTAGCCGGCAAACTACAGCGCCTTGAACAGCGCCGCCACCTTGCGTTTGGGCTTGATGTTGGCCGAAATGCTGCGCGCGGTCGGGGTCCTGACGGCTGCTTCCCAGGCCGGGGCGGCATCGTTGGCCGGCGCCTGGTAGGGCCGGTCGAAGAAGGGGTCGCGCGACGCGGGGGCCGGTCGGGCGGCACGGTGGTCGCGGCGCTCGCGTGGAAAGTCGATCACGTCGCGCGGGTCTTCGCCATCGCGCGTGTACATGCGGCGGCCGGTGTTGATGCGGCCACGCGGGCGGTCTTCGTCATACTCGACGGCCTCAATCTCGATCTTCTGCTTGACGAGCTTTTCGATATCGGCGACGAGCCGGCTGTCGCTGCCCGAAACAAAACTCACGGCCAGGCCCGAGGCACCGGCGCGGCCGGTGCGGCCGATGCGGTGCACATAGTCTTCGGCGTTGAACGGGATGTCGAAGTTGAACACTGCCGGCACATCCTTGATGTCCAGCCCGCGCGCGGCTACGTCGGTGCACACCAGCAGATCGACCTCGCCCTTCTTGAAGGCGTCCAGCGCCTTGAGACGCTCGTCCTGGCTCTTGTCGCCGTGCAAAGCCGTGGTGTTGAGGCCTTCGCGCTCCAGCGAGCGGGCCAGCCGGGCACAGCCGAGCTTGCTGTTGACGAACACAAAGGCCTGCTTGAGGCCGCGCTGGCGCAGGATCTGGTGCAAGGCATGGCGCTTGTCGTCGTCGATCACGCTGTAGAAATGCTGCTCGACGGTGGAGGCCGTGATGTTGGCGCGCGCCACTTCGATGGTCACCGGGTCCTGCAGGTAGCTGTTGGCCAGGCGCTTGATTTCGGGCGAGAAGGTGGCCGAGAACAGCAGCGTCGTGCGTTGCTTGGGCAGGTAGCTGAGGATGCGCTGCAAGTCGGGCAGAAAGCCGATGTCGAGCATGCGGTCGGCCTCGTCGAGCACCACATACTCGACCTGGTTGAGCACGGCGTTCTTGGCTTCGATATGGTCGAGCAGACGGCCCGGCGTGGCCACCAGGATTTCCACGCCCTTCTTGAGTTCGGCGGTCTGCGGCTTCATGTCCATGCCGCCAAACACCACGGTGCAGCGCAGTTGGGTGTGCTTGGCGTAGGCCTTGACGGCCTGGGCCACCTGGTCGGCCAGCTCGCGCGTGGGCAGCAGCACCAGGGCGCGCACCGGATGGCGCGCCGGCGAGGTCGAGCTGTTCTCGTGCTTGAGCATGCGCTGCAGCAGCGGCAGCGAGAACGCCGCGGTCTTGCCGGTGCCGGTCTGGGCCGCGCCCATCACGTCCTTGCCTTGCAGCACCACCGGAATGGCCTGGGCCTGGATCGGCGTCATGGTCTCGTAGCCGAGTTCGGCGACGGCACGTGCCAGCGGCTCGGCCAGCGATAAATGGGAGAAAGATGAGGTCATTTGCCCGTCTATTGTCGCATTTGGCGCCCATCGGCCCAATATCCCTAGCGCAGCGCGGTGTTGGGGCCGGCGACCGCCACGCGATTTGCTATGAATTTCGTAGTTACTCACGCCCGTCCGGCAAGGGCTGGAGGCCTGTTTTCTATAAATTCCGGGCGCTGAAGGTATCGCAGGCCTTGACCCTGCCGGTCTGCAGGCCGCGGTCAAACCAGCGCTGGCGCTGAGCGCTGGTGCCGTGGGTGAAGCTCTCGGGCACCACCACCTGGCCGCTGGCGCGCTGCAAGGCGTCGTCGCCGATCCTGGCGGCGGCATTCATCGCTTCATCCACATCGCCCCGCTCCAGAATCTGGCGGGCGGCTTGCGCGTGGTTGGCCCAGACGCCGGCGAAGCAGTCGGCCTGCAGTTCCAGCCGCACGCTCAGGGCGTTGAACTCGGTCGGGCTCACGCGGTGGCGCATCTGCTCCATCCTGGCACTGATGCCCATCAGGTTCTGCACATGGTGGCCCACCTCATGTGCAATCACATAGGCCTGGGCGAAGTCGCCGGGCGCGCCCAGGCGGTTCTTGAGCGTTTCGTAAAAGCCCAGGTCGATATAGACCTTCTGGTCGGCGGGGCAGTAAAACGGCCCCATGGCGGCCTGCCCCTGGCCGCAGGCCGTGCGGGTGGCGCCCCTGAACAGCACCAGCCGGGGCTCGCGGTAGCTGGCGCCGGCCTGGACAAACACATCTTTCCACACGTCTTCGGTGTCGGCCAGCACGGTGGAGACGAACCTGGCCATGCGGTCATCGGCCGGCGGGCGGTGCGCGGGTCGATCCGAGGTGTGGGGCTGCACCTGGGCCGCGGGCTGACCGCCGCCGCTGAGCAGGCCGAGGATGGTCAGCGGGTTGATGCCGAAAATCCAGCCGCCCAGCAGTGCCACGACGAGGGTGCCGATGCCGATACTGCGACCGCCGAACAGGCCTGCGCTGCCGAAGCCGCCACCCTCGTCAGAACGGCGGTCCTCCACATTGTCCGATTCACGGTTGCCTTCCCATCTCATGCTCTGCATCTCCTGCGCCGACCCTGCGCTACAGTGCCCGCATGGTACCCGCTCGCCGCCCTCGCCCACGGGATTTACAACTGGTTGCGCCCACCGTGCTGCTGACCGGCTTCGACGCCTTTGGCGGCGAGCGCCTCAACCCCAGCTGGCTGGCAGCGCAGGCGCTCCATGGCCGCCGGATCGCAGGCCACCGCATCGTGGCGGCCCAGCTGCCGACCGTGTTTGATGCGTCGCTGGGCATGCTGCGCGCCTTGCTGCGGCGGCACCGACCAATGCTGGTGATCTGCCTGGGCCAAGCCGGCGGGCGCAGCGCGATCTCGCTGGAGCGCGTGGCCATCAACATCAACGATGCGCGCATCTCCGACAATGCCGCGGCCCAGCCGATCGACACGCCGGTGGTCGCTGACGGCCCGGCGGCCTACTTCACGACCCTGCCCATCAAGGCCATGCGGCACGCCCTGCAGCAGCAAGGCCTGGCGGCCGAGGTCTCGCAGACGGCCGGCACCTTTGTCTGCAACCATGTGTTCTACGGGCTGATGCACGAGCTGGCGACGCGGCGCGGCTTCAGGCGCACCCGCGGCGGCTTCATTCATGTGCCCTGGCTGCCCGAGCAGGGCTCGCCGTCGATGACGCTGGACCAGCTGGTGCAGGGACTGAAAGTGGCTGTTCGCTGCGCGCTGACGACACGGCACGACCTGGCGCTGGGCGCGGGGACCGTGAGCTGACCCCTGTACCGACGCCTCAGGCCTTGGGCAGCGTCACCCCATGCTGGCCCTGGTACTTGCCGCCGCGGTCCTTGTAGCTGGTCTCGCAGACTTCGTCGCTCTCGAAGAACAGCACCTGGGCGCAGCCTTCGCCGGCATAGATCTTGGCCGGCAGCGGCGTGGTGTTGGAAAACTCCAGCGTCACATAGCCTTCCCATTCGGGCTCGAAGGGCGTGACGTTGACGATGATGCCGCAGCGCGCGTAGGTGCTCTTGCCCAGGCAGATGGTGAGCACGTTGCGCGGAATGCGGAAATACTCGAGCGTGCGCGCCAGGCAGAAGCTGTTGGGCGGGATGATGCAGCTGTCGCCATGGAAGTCGACGAAGCTCTTCTCGTCGAAGTTCTTGGGGTCGACCACAGTGCTGTGGATGTTGGTGAAGACCTTGAACTCGGGCGCGCAGCGGATGTCGTAGCCATAGCTGGAAGTGCCGTAGCTGATGATCTTCTTGCCCTCGCCCTGGCGGATCTGGCCGGGCTCGAAGGGCTCGATCATGCCGTGCTGCTCGGCCATGCGGCGTATCCATTTGTCGCTTTTGATGCTCATCGTCTGGGTTCCTTGATCTCTATTCTAGGCATGCCTGGATCAGGCCCGACGCATACGGCGGGGCGAATACCGCCGATACGCCCGCCACGATGAGGCGCCAGGCGCCATCGGCCATGCTGTGCGCTTGAGTTCAACGGGGTGACAAATGAAACATGCAAACGCCGGCCTGCTGCTGGCGGCGGCCTTGGCTGCCGGGCCGGTCTGGGGCCAGGGCAACTCCGAGGGCATAGGCCCGAAGATGCAGGCCCAGGATGCCTGCCAGTCCGAGGTGTCCAAGTTCGAGCAAGCCATCGGCCTGGTCCGCCAGGCTTCGGGCCAGCAGGCCGCAGCCGATTTGAAGGAAAGGCTGCTGCCCGCCAAGCTGGAAAACGAAATTTTGTTCAGGGACGGCTATTGCGGCCTGGCCCGCTACCTGCGCGAGAAGAAGCTGAACCGGTAGTAGCTCTTGTTTTGATAGCTGTTTACGCCCACTGACAGAGGGCTGAAGAGCTATTGAGCGGCGCACGGCCGCCCGAAGCCGCGAAGGCCCCTTCGGGGGGCAGCGAGGACACGCAGTGCCGAGCGTGGGGGCGCTATTTGGCTTGCGAGATCACGGTTTTCTCGACCAGCCGGTCGTCGCCCAGCACGATCAGGGCGAACAGCAGCTCGTCCAGGCTGCTGGCCTGCTGCGTCTTGCGCGCCAGCAAGGGCGTGGCCTGGGGGTTGAGGATGACGAAGTCAGCCTCGCAACCGGCTTGCAGGTTGCCGATCACCCCGCCCAGGCCCAGCGCCTGCGCCGCGCCTGCCGTGTGCTGCCACCACAGCTGCTGCGGCCCCAAACTCAGGCCGGGCTTGGTCTGGCCCTCGCGGCCCACATAGTAGGCCGCCAGCATGGTGTGGAACGGGCTGAAGCTCGTGCCGCCGCCCACATCGCTGGCCAGGCCGTATTTGAAGCCCACGCGGTCGGCGCCTTCGTAGTCGAAAAAGCCGCTGCCCAGGAACAGGTTGCTGGTCGGGCTCACGGCCGCGGCCGCGCCGCTGGCGCGCATCAGCGCGCGGTCGTCGTCGTCGAAATGGATGCAGTGGGCATAGACCGCGCGCTCGCGCATCAGGCCGAAATCGGCATAGGTGGCGAGGTAGCTGCGCGAGGCCGGAAACAGTGCGCGCGCCCATTCGATCTCGCCCTTGTTTTCAGCGACATGGGACTGGATCCACACGTCGGGATACTTGGCGGCCAGCTCGCCCGCACCGCGCAGCTGCGCCTCGGTGCTGGTCGGCGCAAAGCGCGGGGTGATGGCGTAGCCCAGGCGGTCCACGCCATGCCATTGCCGGATCAGCGCTTCGGTGTCGATCAGGCTTTGTTCGGTCTCGTCGCGCACGCCGTCGGGCGAGTGGCGGTCCTGCAGCACCTTGCCGGTGATCAGGCGCAGGCTGTTTTTCCGCGCCTCGGCGAACAGGGCGTTGACCGAGGCCGGGTGCGAGGTCGCAAAAGCCAGCGCCGTCGTGACCCCGTTGCGCAACAGTTCAGCTATGAAAAACGTAGCAACCTGCGCGCTGTAGTCGGGGGCAGAGAACCGCGTTTCATGGGGGAAGGTGTAGTTTTCGAGCCAGGGCAGCAGGCCCTCGGCGGGCGAGCCGATCACGTCGGTCTGCGGGTAGTGGATGTGCAGGTCGACAAAGCCGGGGGCCAGAATGCGGCCCGGCAGGTGCTCGATGGCGACGCCGGGGAAATTGCCAACCAGATCGCGGTAGGGGCCGGCGGCGCGCACGAGCTGCTTGCCGTTGGCATCGGGGCCGACGACCAGCAGGCCGTCCTCGTCGTAAATGGCGGATTGGTCTTCGGCGAAACGGAGAAGGGCAGCGCGGTAGGCTTTCATGGAGCGGGAGCTTAACCCCTGCCCCCTGCCCCTGCATATGGCGCGCCGGATAGCCGCTATATGGGCGCGCTTGGGGCGCCTCAGCGAGAAACCTTGCCCTGCACGCCCTCGACCAGCCAGTTCATGTTGAGGATCTGCTCGTCACTGAGGGTCTGGCCCCGCGCGACGACTTCCCTGCCCACGGTGTCGCGGATCGCCGCAACGGCCTTGAACGGGTGCAGCCTGCCCGCGCCTATCTCGTTCTGACGCGCCAGCACCTCGTCCTGCACGGGTTTGGGCACCTTGGGGCCGAAATCGCCGACGCGGATCATGCCCTCCTTGACGCCGCCCCACAGGCCCCCACTCTTCCAGCTGCCATCGAGCACGGCCTGAG
>JBOHHM010000071.1:0-6855 GCA_050725495.1 Burkholderiaceae bacterium
CTCCCCCCTTGGGGGAGGGCAGGGGTGGGGGCGAGCGTGGGGGCGAGGGGAGGGGCGAGCTTCGCCGTCGCCGGCGTGGCGGCGGGCCCCCTCCCCAGCCCTCCCCCAGCGGGGGAGGGTGTGGTCACAGCCTCGATCGGTGTATGAAAAACTGCGCTGACCATGGTGCTCTCCTTGATGGGTGGGACTCAGGCCGCCGAAGCGTGGATCTTGAAACCCTCGGCGTATTTCTTCGGGTCCTTGCCGTCCCAGACCACGCCGTCGATCAGCTTGCTGCTGCGCATCAGGTCCTTGGGCACGGGGGCCTTTGCGGCGGTGGCAGCCTGCTTGTAGATCTCGATCTGGTTGATCTGCTTGGCCACGCCCAGGTAGTCGGGGTGGTCCTTGATCAGGCCCCAGCGCTTGTGCTGGGTCAGGAACCACATGCCGTCGGACAGGTAGGGGAAGGTCACCGCGCCGTCGTTGAAGAACTTCATGTGGTTGGGGTCGTCCCAGGTCTTGCCCAGGCCGTTCTGGTAGCGGCCCAGGATGCGCTGGTTGATCACGTCCACGCTGGTGTTCACATAGGACTTGTCGGCGATGGTGTCGGCCATCTTGTTCTTGTTCTGCAGGCCGGCGTCGATCCACTTGCCGGCTTCGATGATGGCGGCAGTCACGGCGCGTGCCGTGTTCGGGTACTTCTTGACGAAATCGGCCGTCGTGCCCAGCACTTTTTCAGGGTGGTCTTTCCAGATGTCCTGGGTCGTGACGGCCGTGATGCCAATGCCGTCGGCAATCGCGCGGTGGCCCCAGGGCTCGCCCACGCAGTAGCCGTCCATGTTGCCCACGCGCATATTGGCGACCATCTGCGGCGGCGGCACGGTGATGACCTTGGCGTCCTTCATCGGATTGATGCCGTTGGCCGCCAGCCAGTAGTACAGCCACATGGCGTGCGTGCCGGTCGGGAAGGTCTGCGCAAAGGTGTACTCGCGCTTTTCCGTGCTCATCAGCTTGGCCAGCGAGGCGCCATCGACCGCGCCCTTGTCCGCCAGTTTCTTGGACAGGGTGATCGCCTGGCCGTTGTGGTTCAGCGTCATCAGCACGGCCATGTCCTTCTTCGGGCCCGCCGTGCCGAGGTGCACGCCATAGATCAGGCCGTACAGCACATGGGCGAAGTCCAGCTCGCCATTGACCAGCTTGTCGCGCACGCCGGCCCAGGAGGCTTCCTTGGTCGGAATGATCTTGACGCCGTATTTCTTGTCGATGCCCAGCACCGAGGCCATGACCACGCTGGCGCAGTCGGTCAGCGGAATGAAGCCGATCTTGACCTCTTCCTTCTCCGGCTTGTCTGAACCCTGGGCGTAGACGGCCGCGCGCAGGGCGGGGCTCAGGCCCACGGCGCCCACGGCAGCAGTTTGGAGGACAGCACGGCGGCTGAGTCGGGTGTTCAAGAGGTCGGTCATGGGCTTACTCCGCAAAACAAGCAAAACAAAAAAGGCGTCCTCACCTCGCATGCGAGCTGCCTGGTGCAGGCAGCGCGTGCGGGTGGGGACGCCTTTGTCCGGTGGCGACGGGCTCAACCCCTCGTTGGGTCGGGTCCATCAAACGACCATCTTTGGTCTTGCAGGGTATTACGCAAACCCCGTGCCAGGTTTTCCTGGTCTTCGTATGCTCAATTTAATAGCGTGTTGCAGCCATTCCAGAAGGGCTGGCATGGTGCTTGGTGAGGACAGCAGCAGGACGCACCGTTCTTGTGCGGCGCACCAATTCAAGCCAGCAGGTCGGCCACGTCGAGCATGCGCTGCGCCACCTCGGCCAGCCTCAGGTTCTTGTCCATCGCGGTCTTGCGCAGCTTCTCGTAGGCCGCCTGTTCGCTCAAACCCTGGCGCTGCATCAGCAGGCCCTTGGCGCGGTCGATCAGCTTGCGGTCCTGCAGTTCGGAGCGGGCGTGGGCCAACTCCCGGCGCAGCGCCTGCTCGTGTTGAAAGCGCGCCATCGCCACGTCCAGAATGGGGCGTATGCGTTCCCCCGACAGGCCGGCGACGATGTAGGCCGAGACGCCGGCGGCCACCGCGTCCTGCACATGCGAGGTGTCGTCGTCGTTGGTGAACAGCACAATCGGGCGGCGCGCATCGCGCGTGGCCATCACCACATGCTCCAGCGCGTCGCGGGCCTCGCTCTCGGCGTCCACGATGATCATGTCGGGCTGCAACTGGGCCAGCCGCTCGCCCAGGAAGGTATCGGCCGGCAGCACGGCGACGATGTTGTAGCCGTTTTCCAGCAGGCCAATGCGCAGCTGGCGCGAGCGCTCGGCCTGCTCGAGCGCATGGTCGTCACCTGACTCGGGGCTCAGCGAGTCCGGGGCGATGACGACGAGGCGCAGTGACTGGGAGGGGGTCATGGTCCCATGACGTGCAAGTTCCGCGCCAACTACACTTGTCCCATGCTGATTTTTGGAATCGAATCTTCCTGCGACGAAACCGGCGTGGCCCTGGTCGAGGCCGCAGACGCCGGCGTTCCGGTCCTGCTGGCGCATGCGCTGCACAGCCAGATCGAGATGCACCAGGCCTATGGCGGCGTGGTGCCGGAGCTGGCGAGCCGCGATCACATCCGCCGCGTGCTGCCGCTGGCCGAGCAGGTGCTCGCGCAAGCCGGGCGCAAGCTGGCCGAGGTCGACGTCGTGGCCTACACGCGCGGCCCCGGCCTGGCCGGTGCGCTGCTGGTGGGCGCTGGCGTCGCCTGCGCCCTGGGCGCCGCGCTGGACAAGCCTGTGCTGGGCATCCACCACCTCGAAGGCCATCTGCTGTCGCCGTTCCAGAGCGCGGACCCGCCGCAATTCCCCTTTGTGGCCCTGCTGGTGTCGGGCGGCCACACCCAGCTCATGGAAGTCGACGGCGTGGGCCGCTATGAACTGCTGGGCGAAACCATTGACGATGCGGCCGGCGAGGCCTTCGACAAGTCGGCCAAGCTGCTGGAGCTGGGCTATCCGGGCGGGCCGGCCCTGTCGGCCCTGGCGCAGCAGGGCGACGCCAAGGCCTTCAAGCTGCCGCGGCCCCTGCTGCGCAGCGGCGATCTCGATTTCTCGTTCGCCGGGCTCAAGACGGCGGTGCTGACCCAGGCCAAAAAGCTCGGCTCCGAACTCGGGGCGCGCAAGGCCGACCTGGCGGCCGCCACCGAGGCCGCGATCGTCGAAGTGCTGGTGAAGAAGTCGCTGGCCGCGCTGCGCGAGACGGGCCTGAAGCGCCTCGTGGTGGCGGGCGGCGTCGGGGCCAACCGCCGGCTGCGCCAGCAGCTCAATGCCGCTTGCGCCCAACAGGGCGTGCGCGTGCACTACCCCGAGCTGCATCTGTGCACCGACAACGGCGCCATGATCGCCATGGCGGCGGCCATGCGCCTGCAGGCCGGCGTGCAGGAGCCCAGCCGCAGCTACGCGTTCGACGTCAAGCCCCGCTGGCCGCTGGATCAAATCAATGAGCTGAATCCGTGAGTCCCAATTTCCCCACGATGATTTCCATCTGATTTCCCCGATATTCACGAGTTTTTCCGCCAGCGCACCACAGTCCGAATGCTCATGAGTCCCGATTTCATGCCAATCCAACGCGGTCTCGCCGCTTTGGGCATGCCTTCGCCTGATTGCGCGCGAGCCTCATCCTGCGCCGGTGCGCGCAGTGCCGTGTTTTCGATGAGGTGTGCGCGTGACGCTGCCGCTTTGGCGTTGCGAGCGCGCTCAAGCTGTGTTGAGCTGCCCGTAGTGGCGCTAAAACGCCGCAAAGCCACTGTCATGCGCGCCCAGGCCCAATACCCAGCGCCTGGCATGCTTGATCATGCGAGCGGCCTTGAACATCATCTCCTGCATCACCGTCTTGATGCGCCGCCGCTTGGCCGCGTGGCGCACCGGCGCGTCCTTGCCCGTCAGGGTGCGTTGCCCAATCAGACGCAGGATGTTCAGCGCCAGCGCCGCCAGCGCACATACCAGGTCGTTGGTGTCAAACTTGCCCGAGGGCAGTCTTGCCAAATCCATGTCCGACTTGAACTCGGAGTGGAACTGCTCATGCGTGGCGTGATCGGCGTACAGCGCGATGATCTGGGCTTGGTCAAACCGAAACGGCAGCGTCGTCGTCCAGCCTTCCAGGGTATACAGCGGCATCAGCAAAGGCTGGCCGTGCTTGTCTATCGTGCGCTCAGTGAGTCTGTAGATGCGCCGCACAGGGTTGCTGTCACTGCTCACGCCCTTGAGGTCCAGCAGCTCTTGCCACAGACATTCGCGCTTGCTCTGGCGCAGACTCACCCATGGCGTGGCAGTGTCTGCCGTCTTCTGGGCCGCCAAGCGCTCCACGGGTGTGCTGCGCGGATTCCACTTGATGATGAAGGCCACCTCACGACCCAATGCCTGCGCTTGGGAGGTGATCTCTTGCATGATCTTGAGCGAGCACAGCCCCGAGTCGGCACGAAGCAGCAGGGGATGCATCGTCAAGCGGCTCGCCATGGGCAAGACGCGCTGCAAGTTCAGATCGCTCTCCAGTGCCGAGTGCTGCACGCCGGGGCGCAACGCCAACTCCAAGCAGTAGCCCAGTGTGCCCAAGTAGGTGGCGCTCGGGGTGTAGCCGTCCACGCCCTGGTAGGTGCGCCCCACGTCTTCTTTCTTGGTCCCCGAGTTGTCCATCACGAAGGTGTCCCAGTCCACGGGCATGTGGCCACAGGGCAAAGCACCAAAGTTCACCGCCGCACCCGCGTACTTCGCCGACAGCAGTGCCATGTTGAGCTCATCAGCCAGCTCAAACCAAGAGGCCGCATGGGTGTCCAGTCGCTGGCGCAGCGTCGGACCGGAGGGCACAGCGCCAATGCCCAGTGCGCGCGAGAAGAGCGCATCGCCGCGAAACGCTTCGATGGCATCGAAATCGTTCTTGCCCTGCACCAGCAGGCCCAGGTAGCTCTTGAGGATGTCGCTGTTGGCGATGCCTTTGCCCGAAATGGGGAACTTGGGGTCTATGCGCGGGTTGATGTTCAGGCGTTTGAGGTATTGGCCCGCCAGCCCCAGACCCGCATTGGAGGTGAGGTCGTAGGGCAGCTTTTTTATAATGAAGTCGGTCATCGGGAGTTCACCTGCAGGGTGAACTCTACTTTGTGGCTAAGTGCTTGATTTCAATGGAGAATTCAAGAAATTTGCCGTGTTTATTCACGGATTCAGGAGAGTAAAACAATTAACCAATTAATAACACTCAGGAAATTTAGCCGGATAGATCGGCAACAAGCAGGCAGACATCGCACTGAGCATCCATCAAGGAGAATCCGGATATGAATTCATTATCAGAGTTCCTGCAATCGAAACGCGCCAATATGTACAGCGGCGTTATTCTTGCCTCAATCTGGGGCATCTTCGCCTATGCCCATCTGATGGGATTCCAAAAAACGCAAAATTGGACGCTGCTCCTGTTCTTTTTTTCTGAAACACTGACAGCAGGCTTTTATATTTTCCGAAGCGACCCGAAGACCGTTTCAGTGGTTCCATTTGACTGGCTGGTAGCGATTGGCGGCACCTTAGCGCCATTGTTTTTGCGCCCAACTTCCTGGGGCATACTACCTGCTGCAAGCATCGCCATCATTGCAGGCACTTGTATCCAGATATTGGGGCTCCTTTCCCTCAATCGCAGTTTTGCGATTGTTGCAGCCAAGCGGGAAATCAAGAGCGCCTGGATGTACCGCATCGTGCGCCATCCGATCTATGCCAGTTATTGCCTGACTTTTACCGGTTACCTGCTGGCAAATACGTCGCTTGCCAATCTGCTAATTTATCTGACATCGATCGTTTTGCTTTGCATACGGATCTTTCGAGAAGAAAAACACCTTGCCCTCGACTCCCTGTATCGCACATACATGCGTAAGGTGCGCTATCGGCTGATACCGTTTATTTTTTAATGGGTAGCGTGGGCACGCTTTTGTGCCCACGCGGACAATCACAATGACGTTGGCAAATGCAAGTTGCTTGGGCGTGGATGTTTGCCTATATTGCGCACGCTTGGCACGATGAAGCCGTGCTTAACATCAGTTACTAACACCTTTTTGAAAAGAAAAAACCGCGGTGAGAGTTACCTCAATGCGGGTTCGCATTACGCCGTTTGCCTCAAATTTTCAACACGATAACTTAACCCCAGGCCTCTCGGCCGCGGGATTTTTCGTAAAAACGGGGAGCCGTACCTCGAAGGCGGCATTCCCCATATCGAAATGCTGCGCCCAATTTAGCTCAAGGAGTTAGCGATGATCACGAATTTCAAAGGCAAAACAGCCGTGCTGACCGGCGCGGGCTCCGGCTTTGGCTTGGAGTGCGCCCGCTTGGGGGGGCGACGCTGGGCATGAATCTGGTGCTGGTCGATGTGCAGCAGGACGCCCTCAACCAGGCCAGCGCAGAGCTGAGGGCCGCGGGCGCCCAGGTGCTGTCTTTTAAGCTCGACGTATCGAGTGCCGAGCAGATGCAGGCCATGAGTCAGGCCGTGTTAGCGCGCTTTGGCGCACCGCACTTTGTCTTCAACAACGCCGGTATCGGCTCAGGCGGCCTGGTCTGGGAGAACTCGGTCAAGGACTGGGAATGGGTGCTGGGCGTCAACGTCTGGGGCGTGATCCACGGCGTGCGCTTGTTCACACCCATGATGCTGGAGGCCACCAAGAACGACCCGGCTTACCAGGGCCACATCGTCAACACCGCCAGCATGGCCGGCCTGCTGACGCCGCCCAACATGGGCATCTACAACGTCAGCAAGCACGCCGTGGTTTCCCTGACCGAAACGCTGTACCAGGACCTGGCGCTGGTGACCGACCAGATCAGCGCCAGCGTGCTGTGCCCGTACTTCGTGCCCACCGGCATCAGCCAGAGTCAGCGCA
>JBOHHM010000072.1:0-3603 GCA_050725495.1 Burkholderiaceae bacterium
CGCAATGGCCGCAGGCCAAGCAGGTGCTGGCCGCCAAGTTCAAGGAACGCTCGCAGGGCGAGTGGACGCAATTGCTGGGCGACCTGGACGTGTGTTTCGCGCCGGTGCTCGATTTCGACGAGGCGCCGCATCACCCGCACATCCAGGCGCGAGGCACGCTGACCGAGATCGGCGGCGTCATGCATCCCGCGCCGGGACCTCGTTTCTCGCGCACGCCCGCCGCGCGCCCCGAACCGCCTGCGGCATTGAGCACGGACAATGCCGTCGCCGCGCTGCAGGGCTGGCTGCCGGAGGCGCGCATCCAGGCGTACCGGTCGCAGGACACATTCATCTAAGGAGACAACCATGATGCTCAGACGTACATTCGCCAGCGCCGCTGTGTGGGGCGCACTGATTGCAGTTGCAGCGCCCACAATGGCCGCGGACTTCCCGGATGGCAAACCCATCCGCATCATCGTGGCCACGGGCGTGGGCTCGGGCTCCGACCTGACCGCGCGCCAGATCGCCGCCGGGCTGGCCAAGGACTGGAGCTCGCCCATCATCGTCGAGAACAAGACCGGTGCGGGCGGTGTGATCGGCACCGACTACGTGGCCAAGGCCCCGCCCAATGGCTACACCTTGCTTGGCACCTATGCGCAGCACTACACCAACCAGCTCGTGCAGAAGACGCCGTACGACGCGGTGAAGGACTTCGAGCCTATCGCCCGCATCGCCAACTCGGCGCTGGTGATCTCGGTGGCATCGAATTCGCCCTACAAGACTTTGAAGGACGTGATCGAGGCGGCCAGGCACAAGCCCGGCGTCATTACTTACGGATCTTCCGGCAACGGCACCACATCGCACATGGCGGCCGCGCTGTTCGCCAGCATGGCGGGCATTTCGTTGAACCACGTGCCCTACAAGGCGCCAGGCCAGGTGGCGCTGGATGCGGTGGCTGGGCAGATCGACCTGAGTTTCAACGGCATGTCCTCGGTGCTGCCCTTGATCAAGGGCGGCCGCCTGCGGCCTTTGGCGGTGACGACCGCTCAGCGCTCGCAGAGCCTGCCCGACGTGCCCACGGTGGCGGAACTGGGCCACCACGGCTACGAGGCCGCGTCGCCCATCTGGATCTTCGCGCCGCGCGGAACGCCCCAGGCCATCATCGACAAGCTGTCGGCCGCCGTCACGCGCCAGGCCCAGTCGCCGGCCTTCAAGGAGCTGTGTCTGAACCAGGGGCTGGAGGTGGACGTGCAGAACGCCGCCACGGCCAAGGCCGCCGGCCCCGGCGAGCTGGAAAAGTGGCGCAAGCTGATGAGCGTGGCCGGCGCCAAGGCCGAATGATGGAAGCAAGGCAGGCCATGCCCATTACCAGCGATATCCCGGGCGGTCAGGCAGCGTTGGACCAGGTCGTCGCCGACTGGAACCGCGCAGGAGCCACCTGGGATGCGGCGGCCATCGCTGCCGTCTATACCGAGGATGGCCTGCTGTTCGGCGGGCGCCCCGGCCACTCGATGGGGCGGGGCGCCATCCACGGCTATTTCGCTTCGTACGACGGCGTGATCCTCGCGGGCGCCATGGAAATGTCCGAAACGGTTTTGCGCACTCTGGGTATCGATTGCGTCCTGGCGCAAGGCATGGTGCATTTCGCCTTCACGCTGGCGGGTGGCGAGCAGACGCGTTCCACACTGCGCGCCACGCTGGTGCTCAAACAAGAACCGGATCGCTGGCGCATTCTGGATCACCACTTCTCCACCATTCCCGCCACCCCGCCATTAGGCAAGGATTAGGCAAGGACTAACCTCATGACATCGCAAACTTCCGACCTCGCCGCGCTGGACCGCCTCACGGCCAGCCGATCCACCTGCCGCGCCTACCAGCCCAGGGCGCTGGATGGCGAACTGATCCGCAACATCGTGGACATGGCGAGCCGCTCGGCGTCATGGTGCAACGTGCAGCCGTGGCAACTGGTCATCACCGAAAGCCCCGAGAGCACCGAGCGCTTCCGCCAGGCGCTGGCGGCGCATGCCGCGAGCCACCCGGAGATGAAATCCGACCTGCCTTTCCCGCCGGGCTACGAGGGCGTGCATGCGCAGCGACGGCGCGAAGCGGGCTACGCGCTGTACAAGGCGCTGGGCATCACCCGCGAAGACACAGCGCGGCGCGACAGCCAGTCGTTCGAGAATTTCCGCCTGTTCGGCGCGCCGCACGTGGCCATCGTCACGGTGCCCGCGCAACTGGGCCCCTATGCGGCCGTGGATGCGGGCGGCTTCGTCGCCTCCTTCCTGCTTTCGGCCCACGGCCACGGCGTCGCCACCACGCCGCAGGCGGCGCTGGCTCGCCATGCGCATTTCGTGCGCGGCTACTTCGGCATTCCCGACACGCAGCACATGGTCTGCGGCATCTCGTTCGGCTATGCCGAGGCCAACCATCCCGTCAACAAGTACCGTACCAGCCGCGCATCCGTGGACGAACTGGTGCGCTTTGTCTGAGCGAGGCGCCATGAGCGAAAAGAACGGCAGCACACCGGCGCAACAACTGCTGGGCGACATCGCGCCCGGCCTGGCGGAGCTGACGGACGAGGTGCTGTTCGGCCAGGTGTGGGAGCGCCCCGGTCTGTCCAAGCGCGACCGCAGCCTCATTACCTGCGCCGCCCTGGTCGTCACCGGCAAGACGGAGCAGATGGCGTCGCACTTTCCCCGGGCCATCGCCAACGGCGTCAGCCGCGAGGAGTTGGTGGAACTCATCACGCACCTGGCCTTCTATGGCGGCTGGCCGAATGCGGTGTCCGCCGCCCTGCGGGTCAAGGAAGTTTTGGGCGCTGCGCCCGCGCAATAGGAAAACGCCATGACATCGCTGCTGATCGACAACCCCGCGCCGCATGTGCGCCGCATCACGCTGAACCGGCCGGAGCGCATGAACGCGCTCGACGGGCCCACGCTGCAGGCGCTCAACGACGCGGTACGCGATTGCGCGGTGGCCGTAAGCGAGGTCAAGGTGCTCGTGATCCGCGGCAGCGGGCGCGCCTTCTGCGCGGGCAACGACCTCAAGTGGCTGGCCAGCGGCATGCTTGAAGACCGCGCGGCCCACATGCGCCACCAGGACCTGATGCAGGACACCTTCGAGCGCCTGGAATCAGCCCCGCAGATCGTGCTGGCCAGCGTCAACGGTTTTGCCGTCGCGGGCGGTTTCGAGCTGGCGCTGGCCTGCGATCTGATGATTGCCCAAGATACGGCGCAGTTGGGCGACGAGCATATCCGCCGCAACCTGCTGCCCAGCGGCGGCAGCTCCCAGCGGCTGCCGCGCAAGCTGGGCCTGCAGCGCGCCATGTATTACCTCGTCACCGGCCGCCGCATGACGGGGCGCGAGGCGGTCGAACTGGGTTTGGCAGCGCAGGCCGTGCCAGCCGAGCAATTGGAGGCCACCACGCTGCAGTTGGCGCAGGAGATCGCCCAGGCGGACGCGCTGGCCTTGGCCTCGATGAAGCAGATGGCGCGCCGCGCCATGGAACTGCCCTTGCATGACGGGCTGCGCTACGAGCGCTGGATGCAGCACCGCTACCGCACGCAGTCGCCGTCGCTGGAGGCGGGCGTGCATGGCTTCGCCAACAAGGCAGGGGACTGAGAC
>JBOHHM010000073.1:0-7081 GCA_050725495.1 Burkholderiaceae bacterium
CTGTGCGCTCGCATTTGCATCGCAGGCAAAAGCAGCCGCACATCGTGCAGCGATTCTTCAACGCCCCGCATGTGCAGTACGCCGCTTGATTTGCCGTATGGGTCATATTTCGCTTGCGGAGTAATAAGTGCCATTCAGCTTAAACCGGCGCAGGCTCACCAGATGAACCAGCTCTCAGCTCGTCAGAATATTTCCCCGCCAGCGCCTTGACCTGTACTGCCACCACCTCCCGCAACCCTTTCGGCCCCAGAACTTCACAGTGCGCGCCATGCTTGAGGATGTCCATGATCAGTTCCCGGTGGTCGGCATACGGGATGCTCAGCAGGTAGTTGCCGTCGGCTTGCAGCTTGCCTTGCTGCTGCGGGTGCCATTGCTCGTGCGCTACCCAGCGGGCACGTTCGGCTGTGAAGCGCAACCGCGCCCACTGGATGCGCTTGCCTGAAAAGATGCCATAGCTGGGGCCGAAAAGGACGTCCAGCTTGGCGTCGCTTACTTCTTTGGCGGGTGTGTCCAGCAGGTGTGCCTGCCGAATGGCGTCCACGGCAAAGTTGCGCAAGCCGCGGCGCAGGTGGCACCAGGCGTCCAGGTACCAGTTGTCGCGGTAATGCACCAGGCGCAGCGGCGAAACCTCCCGCTCGGTCGCTTCGCCGGTGCCGCGCGCGGTGTAGCTGATGTGCAGCCGCTTGCGTTGCAACAGGGCCGTGCCCACGTGCTGAAAGTGCCGGGGCTGCACGGCCCGCTGCCCCAGGCCGATGATGCGCACGCGGCGGCGCAGTTGGGCCACCTCTGTGTCTGCGCTGCCCAGCAGGGCATTCAAGCGCACCATCAGCGGCTCTACGTGGGGCGTGAGCAGGCCACCCGGGTCCAGGTTGGCCAGCAGGTGCTGCATGGTCAGCAGGGCATGGATTTCGGTGGACGAGAACCACAGGCCGGGCAGTTCATGCGGGCGTTCGGATGGTTCGACAGAATCAGCAAACCGATAGCCTCCAGCATCACGGCTCCATTCGATGGGGGCGTTCATCCGCGTGCGCAGGTAGTCCAGGTCGCGCTTGAGGGTGGAGCGCGAGACTTCCAGTTCAGCTTGCAGAGCGGCAAAGCTGACCGTCTTGCGTTGACGCAATAGCGTCTCGATCTTGTAGAAGCGCTCGGTCTGATCCACATTCCCCTCTGAACCTGTTGAGTTGTCGTTATTTCCACGCGGGGCCCTGTTGGCGCTCGCCAACCGTCACCGACAGAAGAGCAACTATCTTTTGTATAGCTACTCACGCCCGACAGACAACGACTGTAGGATGTTTTTTCTCGGAAACCGGGTTCAAAACCCGTTCAAGGCGTGGCCCGCGGCACCCCGCACACCAGCTCACCCGGATCGTTCGCGCTGATCGCGCGCTCGTTCTTCGCCTGCGCCACGCCCATGTCGCGAGGCAGGGTCACGCCGTTTTTGACGGCCAGGATTTCGGCCATCACGCTGACGGCGATTTCGGGCGGGGTCTTACTGCCAATGTAAATGCCGATGGGCCCGCGCAGGCGCGCCAGCGATGCCTCGGTCTGCTCGAAGTGCTCGACCATGCGCTGGTGGCGCGCCTCGTTGTTGCGGCGCGAGCCGATGGCGCCCACGTAGAAGGCCTCGGTTTTCAGCGCTTCGAGCAGGGCCAGGTCGTCGAGCTTGGGGTCATGTGTGAGGGCCACCACGCAGCTGCGGCGATCCGGCTTGAAGGCCAGCACCACGTCGTCGGGCATGTCGCTCACCACCTTGGCGCCGGCCACTGACCAGGCACCGCGGTACTCCTCGCGCGGGTCGCAGACCGTGACCGCAAAGCCGCTGAACAGCGCCATGGTGGCCAGGTATTCGGTGAGCTGGCCGGCGCCGATCAGCAGCATGCGGTATTCGGGGCCGAAGGTGTTGACCAGTTCGGTGGCCGAGAGCTGCAGCTCGGCAGGCGTCGCGGCCGGCGCCAGCGTCGCAGCGCCGTCGCTCAGGCGCACGCTGCGCCGCATCAGCTGGCCCGCCTCGAGCGCGCCCACCAGCTCGGCCAGGCTGGCGGCCTCGGGGTCGTATTCGAGCAGCAGCTCCAGCGTGCCGCCGCAGGGCAGGCCGAAGCGGTGGGCTTCGTCGGCCGTGATGCCGTACTTCACAAAGCCCGGCGCGCCCGAGGGAATCTGGTGGCCGGGCTCTTGACCCGAATAGGCCTGCGTGAAGCGGTAGATCAGGTCGTCCTCGATGCAGCCGCCCGAGACCGAGCCGACGACCGCGCCGTCCTCGCACAGCGCCATGATCGAGCCGATCGGCCGCGGCGAGCTGCCCCAGGTGCGCACCACGGTGGCCAGCAGTGCCCGCTTGCCGGCAAGCCGCCAGTCGCGCAGCGTGCGCAACACCATCACATCGAGGTTTTCCATCGCTTCTCCCTTGCCTTCAACCGTGGTTGCGGACTAGCTTAGCAGCCATACGGCAGCGGCCAGCAGCGCCAGGGCCAAGACCCACGCCCAGGGCGGGACTTTGGAGGATTTTTGGCCGCCAGCCCTTGCAGCTTCGGCGCTGTCCGCTATCAAATAGGTAGCAGTCTGCGGATGGCGGCGCTGCATCTCCTCATCGAAGCGCTTGAAGAAATCATCGGCCATGGACTTGGCTGCGCCGTCGATCAGGCGCTGGCCCAGCTGCGCGATCTTGCCACCGACCTGGGCGTGCACGGTGTAGGCGAGTTCGCAGCCGCTGCTGCTACCGGAGGAGCCGGAATTCACTGGCGTGAGCGTGACGGTGGAATTGCCCTTGCCAAAGCCGGCCGGGCCGCCCTGCCCTTCGAACGCCAGCGTGTAGCTGCTGGGCGGCAGGATGTCGCTTAGCGTGATCTTGCCAGAGAACTTGGCCGCGACCGGGCCGATCTTGAGCGCCATTGCGATCGCGTACTGGTTGTCGCCGCTGGCCTCGACCTTGTCGCAGCCGGCGATGCAGGCCTTGAGCACGACGGGGTCGTTCAGCGCGTCCCAGGCCTGTTGTTGCGTGACGGCCAGCGTCCGGCTTCCTTGCATGTCCATGGTGTTTCCTTGTCATCGTTTCATCAGTTCACCCAGGCTCGCAGCCAGGTCCTGCAGGCGGCTGAGGTTGTGCACCGCCAGCATGCCATGGGCCTGGGCGTGCAGCACGGCCGCGCCGCGCGCCGTGGGGGCGTAGCCGTCAAAACGCAGCAGCGGGTTGAGCCACAGCAGGCGGCGGCTGCGCCGGCGCAGCCAGGCAAGCTCTTGCGCCAGATCGGCGGGCTCGCCGGTGTCCAGTCCGTCACTGATCACCAGCACCAGGGTGCGGCGGCCCACGAGGCGGCGCGCATGCTGTTCGCGCAGCTGCCGCAAGGACTCGCCGAGCCGCGTGCCGCCAGCAAAGTCCTCGATCGCAGCGCTGGCAGCCCCCAGCATGGCATCGGTGTCGGCGAGGCGAAACGCCGGCGTCAGGTCGGTCAGGCGCGTGCCAAAGGCAAACACGTCGCGCCGCCTGTGCTGGCGCGTCGCGGCATGCAGGAACGCGAGCAGCAGGCGCGCATAGCGCTCCATCGAGCCCGACACGTCGAGCAGCACCAGCAGCGGCAGGGGCTGCTCGCGCTGCTGCAGGCGCGGCAGGTGCAGCAGCTCGCCGCCGGTGCGCGCGGCGCGGTGCATCACGCCCGGCCAGTGCAACCGGGCGCCGACAGCGCCGGGGCGCGTGCGACGCGAGGGCACGCTGGGCACGGGCAGCGCGATCTCGCGCGCCAACCGCTCGACCAGCTGGTATTCGCTGGCCGACAGCGCATTGAAGTCGGCATGCTTCAAGCGCTGCAGCTCGCTGGCCGTCATGGCGGCGTCGAAATCGAGCTTCTGGTCCTGCGGCCGGGGCTGGGACTGGTCAAAGGCCTTGTGCGGCGACAGGGCCTCGCGCACGCGCGGGCGGCGCTTGAATGGCTCGGCCCGGCCTTCGGCGCTGGGCAGCAGTTGCGACAGCAGCTTGTGGGCGACTTCGGGGTCGCGAAAGTAGGCATCGAACAGCTCGCGAAACACCAGGCGGTCCTGCTCGCGGCTGACCATCACGGCCTCCATCGCGGCGCCGAGGTCGGACTTGCTGTCCAGGCCCACGAGCAGCGCGGCCTGCTTGGCCAGCGCGATGCGCGCGCTGTCCATGCGCACGCCGGCGCGGCGCAGCGCGCGGCCAAAGCCTGTGATGTTGTCGGCCAGCTTGCCGGCGCGGGCGTCGCCTAGTTGCATGGCGGTGCCCTCACCCTAACCCTCTCCCAGGGGGAGAGGGGACGAGGCAGACTGCTCGCCGTGCAACGAGGGGCCGTTCGCTCCCCTCCCCCAGGAGGCGAGGGGATAAGACAGACTGCTCGCCGTGCAACCAGGGGCCGTTCACTCCCTCTCCCCCTGGGAGAGGGCGGGGGTGAGGGCAACGCACGGGCGCCGATCATGGCTCGCACCACTGTCAGGCAGCCGCCTCTTCGGGCTTGAGCAGCTCGGCCGCCAGCTCGCGCGTGAGCGCGGCCACGTCCTCTCTCTGCTTGAACAGAATGCCGGCCGTGTCGGCCACGACCTCGGGGTCGACCGCCAGGGTGTCGAGCGCGACCAGGGCCTTGGCCCATTCGACGCTCTCGGCAATGCCGGGCGCGCGCTGAAACGCGTTGGCAAACGGCGCGCTGCGCAGCCGGCCGACGAAGTGAGCCACCTGAGCGGACAGCGCGGCGCTGGCCTGCGGCACCTGGGCCTGCACAATGGCAAGTTCGCGCTCGCGCTCGGGGTAGTCGAGCCAGTGGTAGAGGCAGCGGCGCTTGACGGCGTCGTTGAGCTCGCGCGTGCGGTTGCTGGTCAGGATGGTCACCGGCGTGGCCGCAGCGCGCACCGTGCCGATCTCGGGAATGCTGACCTGGTATTCGCCGAGGTATTCGAGCAAGAAGGCCTCGAACGGCTCGTCGGCCCGGTCCACCTCGTCGATCAGCAGCACGGCGCCGGGCGCGGGCGCCTGCAGGGCCTGCAGCAGCGGGCGGCGGATCAGGTAGTGGTCGGAGTAGACCTCGCGCTCGACTTCGCGCTCGATCTGCGCGCCATGGCCCCGGCCCTCGGCCGCGCGCATGTGCAGCAGTTGGGCCGCGTAGTTCCATTCGTACAAGGCCTCGCGCTGCTCCAGGCCGTCGTAGCACTGCAAGCGCAGCAGTTCGCGCTGCAGCACGGTGGCCAGCGCCTTGGCCAGCTCGGTCTTGCCGACGCCGGGCTCGCCTTCGAGCAGTAGCGGGCGCTGCAACTTGAGCGCGAGGAACACGGCCGTGGTCAAACGGCGGTCGGCAAAATAGCCCACGCCCTCCAGCGCCTGCTGAAGAGCGTCTATCGTCGGGAACGCGGGTGACGGCATCGGTTGGGTCATGCTATTCATTTCGTAGCACCTCAGGCCTATGAATCAAGGGCTGGGGACCCAAAACTCCCTGAGGATTCAGAGAAAACCCCGCGCGCACGGCAGGGGGCTTTCTGTCTTTATACAGCGATAGCCGATTCAGGCCAACGCCTGGGCCACGGCGCGCTGGGCCAGCACGCTGATCAGGTTGGCGCGGTAGGCCGCCGAGGCGTGGAGGTCGCTGTTGAGGTCCGTGGCGTCGATCGCGACAGCGGCCGCTGCGGCCGGCGTGAAGCTCTGGTTCAGCGCGTCTTCGAGCCCCGTGTGGCGGAACACGCTGTTGCCGGCACCGGTCACGGCCACGCGCACGCCGGCGTCAAGCTGCGCCACCAGCACGCCGGCCAGCGCAAAGCGCGAGGCCGGCTGGTTGAACTTCTGGTAGGCCGCGCGCTTACAGATCGGAAAGCTGACGGCCGTGATCAGCTCGCCCTCATCGAGCGCGGTCGAGAACATGCCGGTGAAGAAGTCATCGGCCGCGATGCTGCGCTGCGTGGTGATCACCGTCGCACCCAACCCCAGCACGGCAGCCGGGTAGTCGGCCGCCGGGTCGTTGTTGGCCAGCGAGCCGCCGATCGTGCCCATGTTGCGCACCTGCTTGTCGCCGATATGGGCGGCCAGCGCGGCCAGTGCGGGAATGGCGGCCCTGACCTCGGCGCTGGCGGCCACATCGGCATGGCGGGTCATGGCGCCGATCACCAGCGCATTGCCTTGCCTGCGGATGCCGGCGAGCTCCTTGATGCCGCTGAGGTCGACCAGCGTTTCTGGGCTGGACAGGCGCAGCTTCATCGAGGCCAGCAGGGTCTGCCCGCCGGCCAGCAGCTTGGCGCCGCCGGCGGCCAGCCTGGCCGCCTCGGCAATGGTGGAGGGACGCTCGAATGTGAATGCATACATGATTCTTGTCCTTGATCAGTTGAGGACAGAGCGGGTCTGCTGCGCAGCCTGCGGCCTGTCCCGCAAAGTCTCACGATTTGGCCGATTGAATCGCTTCCCACACGCGGCCCGGCGAGGCCGGCATGTCGAACTCCTTCACGCCCAGGTCCTTCAGCGCGTCGAGCAAGGCATTGATCACGGCCGGCGGCGAGCCGATGGCCCCCGCCTCGCCGCAGCCCTTGGTGCCCAACGGGTTGTGGCTGCAGGGCGTGCAGACGGTGTCTAGCTTGAAGGTCGGCACATCGTCGGCGCGCGGCATCGCGTAGTCCATGAAGCTGCCGGTCAACAGCTGGCCGGTTTCGCCGTCGTAGACGCAGTTCTCCAGCAGCGCCTGGCCTATGCCCTGCGCCAGGCCGCCATGCACCTGGCCCTCGACGATCATCGGGTTGATGATGGTGCCGAAGTCGTCGACGGCGGTGAAGCGGTCCACCTTGACCACGCCGGTGGCCGGGTCGACTTCCACTTCGCAGATGTAGGTGCCGGCCGGGAAGGTGAAGTTGGTCGGGTCGTAGAACGCGGTTTCGTTCAGGCCCGGCTCCAGTTTGTCCAGCGGGTAGTTGTGCGGCACATAGGCCGTGAGCGCGACCTGGCCGAACGTGACCTTCTTGTCGGTTCCCTTGACCGTAAACTCGCCGTTGGCAAACTCGACGTCGGCGTCGCTCGCTTCCATCAAATGCGCGGCGATCTTCTTGGCCTTGGTCTCGATCTTGTCGAGTGCCTTCATGATGGCCGCGCCGCCGACCGAGATCGAGC
>JBOHHM010000074.1:0-4442 GCA_050725495.1 Burkholderiaceae bacterium
GGCCGCGCGCCAGCTGGGCTGGGCCGATGTGCAGAGCACGTTCTACAGCGATTCGATCAACGACCTGAGCCTGCTCGAGAAGGTCGACCATCCCGTGGCCACCAACCCCGACGAGCGGCTGCGCGCCATCGCCGTCGAACGCGGATGGCGCATACTGGATCTGTTTCCCAAACTGTAATGATCAAAAAACTCATCGACAAACTGCTGGGCAAGTCACCCGCGGCGACGCACAAGCTCAAAAGGCCCAAGTTCGGCAAGCGCGAGGAAGTGGCCAACAGTGTGCACGGCATCGATCCGTCCCTGGTGGACGAGCGCGCGCTCAACGTGGTGCACACGCTCAAACAGGCCGGCTTCGAGGCCTATATCGTGGGTGGCGCGGTGCGCGACCTGCTGGTGGGCCTGCGACCCAAGGACTTCGACGTGGCCACCAACGCCACGCCCGAGCAGGTCAAGGGGCTGTTTCGCCGCGCCTTCATCATCGGCCGGCGCTTTCGCATCGTGCATGTGGTGTTCGGCCGTGGGCGCGAGCATGAGGTGATCGAGGTTTCCACCTTCCGCGCCTACCTGGACAGTGCCGCGGCCGAGCAAGTCGCCGGCAATGAGCGCACCAGCAAGAGCGAACTCGCCGGCATGAAGCACGCGGTCGATGCTTCGGGCCGCGTGCTGCGCGACAACGTCTGGGGTCCGCAGGAAGAAGACGCCGCGCGCCGCGACTTCACCGTCAACGCCATGTACTACGACCCCGAGCGTCAGATCGTGGTCGACTACCACGGCGGCATCAAGGACGCCAAGAACAAGACGCTGCGCATGATCGGCGACCCCGCCACCCGCTACCGCGAAGACCCGGTGCGCATCATCCGCGCCGTGCGTTTTGTCGCCAAGCTCAGCCCGCTGGGCTTCAAGCTCGACCCCAAGACCGCCGCGCCGCTGATCGAGTCGCAGGCGCTGCTGGCCGACGTGCCGCAAAGCCGGCTGTTCGACGAAATGCTCAAGCTGCTGCAGACCGGCCATGCGCTGGCCACCATAGCCCAGCTCAAGGCCCTGGGCCTGGCGCGCGGCATCTACCCGCTGCTCGATGTGGTGGTGGAGCGCGCCGACCAACAGTTTGTCAATGCCGCCCTGCAAGACACGGACCGCCGCGTCGGCGAGGGCAAGCCGGTGGCGCCCAGTTTCCTGCTTGCCTGCGTGCTATGGGCCGATGTGCGCGACGGCTGGGCGGCCCGGCTCCAGCAGCGCCAGCACCCGTTTCCCGCGCTGCAGGACGCGATCGACGACGTGTTCAACGCCCGCATCGGCGATGTGTCGGGCCGCGGCAAGCTGGCCGCCGACATGCGCGAAATCTGGGTCATGCAGCCGCGTTTCGAGAAGCGCGTCGGCAGCACGCCGTTCAGCCTGGTCGAGCAGCCGCGCTTTCGCGCCGGCTTCGACTTCATGCGCCTGCGTGCCGACGTCGGCGAGGTCGATGAAGCGCTGGCCGACTGGTGGCAGGAGTTCAGCATCGCCAGCGATGCCGAGCGCGAGGACCTGGCGCAGCAGGCCAAGGCCGAGCAGCACAAGCAGCCCAGGGCGAGCCGCGTGCACCGGGCGCCGGCAGGCGGCGGCGCCCCCGCAGCCGAGGCTGAGGCCCAGTTGGTGGAAGGCGACTCCCCGGCCAAGAAGCGGCGCCGTCGCCGTAAGCCCGGTGCTGCAAAAAACGGAGCGGCGCCGCCTCAGGACATGGGGGCCTGAGGCCTGTGTCGCATCCGATGCCAAGAGAATCGGTCACCGCTTACATCGCGCTGGGCGCCAACCTCGGAGATGCCGCCAGCACCCTGCGCCAGGCCATGGACGCCGTCCACGCCCTGCCCGACACGCAGGTCACGCGCCGCTCATCGCTCTACCGCACGGCGCCGGTCGACGCCAGCGGCCCCGACTACCTCAACGCCGTCATCGAGGTTGCCACCGGCTTGCCCGCGCCGGTGCTGCTGGCGCTGCTGCAGCAGCTGGAGCAGGGCGCTGGCCGCGAGCGTTCCTACCGCAACGCACCGCGCACGCTGGACCTCGACCTGCTGCTGTACGGCAGCGCATCGATCGACTCGCCCGCGCTCACCGTCCCGCACCCGCGCATGACCGAGCGTGCCTTCGTGCTCGTGCCCCTGGCCGAGATCGCGCCGCAGCTTGTCAGCGCCTCGCAGCTGCAAGCTGTGGCGAACCAGGAAATTCAGCGCCTTGAAGCTTGAATTGGCCTCTGGCCCTTGTCATTGGGTCGTGAGAAGCTATCAAATCAATAGCAAGCCATCGGCTGACCCATGCAAGCCCCCCAGTCCCTGCCGATCTCGCTGCGGACCATCCTGCTGCTGACCGCCTCCAATGTGTTCATGACCTTCGCCTGGTATGGCCACTTCAAGAACATGGCCGCGGCGCCCTGGTACATCGCTGCGATGCTGAGCTGGGGCATTGCGCTGTTTGAATACCTGCTGCAGGTGCCAGCCAACCGCATTGGCTATGCGCAGTTCAACGTGGGGCAGCTCAAGATCATCCAGGAAGTGATCACGCTCAGCGTGTTCGTGCCGTTCGCGCTGGTCTACTTGAAAGAGCCGTTCAAGCTCGATTACCTCTGGGCGAGGCTGTGCATGGTGGGAGCGGTGTACTTCATTTTCCGCAGCGCCTGAGTCCGGCCCAGGCGCCCGGCGCGCCCGAAATCGGTGGGCGGTTAAACTCCCGCCTGTCTTAAAAACGTCAAATTCCTGACACATCCCCTGGAGTAAGCCATGCTGTTTGGCAAACTGCTGCCGCGCGAAAACAATTTCTTCGAGATGTTCAACCAGCATGCCGAACGGATCGTGGAGGCCGCACGGGCTTTTTCGCATTTGGTGGCCAACTACAACGACCCCCATCTGCGCGACAAGTACAACCAGGATGTGGACAACGCCGAGCGCGCGGCCGACCGCGTGACGCACGACGTCAACAGGGCCATCCACAAGACTTTCATCACGCCGATCGACCGTGAGCAGATCCACGGCCTGATCAACACCATGGACGATGTGGCCGACCTGATCCAGGACTCGGCTGAAACCATGGCCTTGTACGACGTGCGCCACATGACCGAGGAAATCACGCGTCTGACCGAGCTGAGCCTCAAGTGCTGCGAGCGCCTGCGCGACGCCGTCAAGCTGCTCGACAAAATTGCCGACCCCGGCACGGCCGAAGCGGCCCTCAAGACCTGCGAGGAAATCGACCGGCTCGAATCCGATGCCGACCGCGTCATGCGCAGCGCCATGAGCAAGCTGTTTCGCGAGGAGCCCGACGTGCGCGAGGTCATCAAGCTCAAGGCGATTTACGAGCTGCTGGAAACCATCACCGACAAGTGCGAGGACGTCGCCAACCAAATCGAGGGCATCGTCCTCGAAAATTCCTGATCGCACGGGCCCCGGTATGGAAACCGTCCAAACGGCCCTGTGGGTTGTGATGCTGCTGGTGTTTCTGGCGCTCGCGTTCGACTTCATGAACGGCTTTCATGATGCGGCCAACTCGATCGCCACCGTGGTGTCCACCGGCGTGCTCAAACCCACCCAGGCGGTGGCGTTTGCGGCCTTCTTCAACCTGGTCGCGATTTTCATCTTTCAGCTCAGCGTGGCCGCCACGGTCGGCAAGGGCATTGCCCAGCCCGGTGTGGTCGATGCGCACGTGGTGTTTGGCGCCCTGATCGGCGCCATCACCTGGAACTTCATCACCTGGTACTACGGGATTCCGAGCAGCTCCTCGCATGCGCTGATTGGCGGCATCGTGGGCGCGGTGATCGCCAAGGCCGGAGCCGGTGCGCTGATGGCGGCCGGCATTCTCAAGACGGTGGCCTTCATCTTCGTGTCGCCGCTGCTGGGCCTCACCCTGGGCTCGCTGATGATGGTGGTGGTGGCCTGGATATTCCGGCGCACGCCGCCGTTGCGGGTGGACAAGGGGTTTCGCCGCCTGCAGCTGCTCTCGGCCGGGGCCTATAGCCTGGGCCACGGGGGCAACGACGCCCAGAAAACCATAGGCATCATCTGGATGCTGCTGATCGCCACCGGCTATGCGGCCTCCGGCGACAAGTCGCCACCGGCCTGGACCATTGTCAGCTGCTATGTCGCGATCGCCCTGGGCACCATGTTCGGTGGCTGGCGCATCGTCAAGACCATGGGTCAGAAAATCACCAAGCTGCGGCCGGTCGGGGGCTTTTGCGCCGAAACCGGCGGCGCCATCACGCTGTTCCTGGCGACGGGGCTGGGCATCCCGGTCTCCACCACGCATACGATCACCGGCGCCATCGTCGGCGTCGGCTCCACCCAGCGCGCCAGCGCCGTGCGCTGGGGTGTGGCCGGAAATATCGTCTGGGCCTGGATCTTCACCATTCCCGCCAGCGCCTTCGTTGCGGCGATTGCTTACTGGGTCAGCCTGCAGATCTTTTGAGTTGCGGCTGATTCGGG
>JBOHHM010000075.1:0-9413 GCA_050725495.1 Burkholderiaceae bacterium
GGGCGGGGGAGGGGGCTTACAGCAGGGGCACGATCATCAAGGCCACGATGTTGATGATCTTGATGAGTGGGTTGATTGCCGGGCCGGCCGTGTCCTTGTAGGGATCGCCCACGGTATCGCCGGTGACTGCGGCCTTGTGGGCGTCCGAGCCCTTGCCGCCGTGGTTGCCGTCCTCGATGTATTTTTTGGCGTTGTCCCAGGCACCGCCGCCGGTGCACATGGAAATCGCGACGAACAGGCCGGTGACGATGGTGCCCATCAGCAGGCCGCCCAGCGCCTTGGGGCCCAGAACCAGGCCCACCAAGATGGGCACCACGACGGGCAGCAGCGAGGGGATCACCATTTCCTTGATCGCAGCCGTGGTCAGCATGTCCACGGCCGTGCCGTACTCGGGCTTGCCGCTGCCGTCCATGATGCCGGGGATCTCGCGGAACTGGCGGCGCACTTCCACGACCACCGAGCCGGCGGCGCGGCCCACGGCCTCCATCGCCATGGCGCCGAACAGGTAGGGGACCAGGCCGCCGATGAACAGGCCGATGATCACCATCGGGTCGCTCAAATCAAAGCTGATGGCGTGGCCATAGCTTTCCAGCTTGTGGGTGTAGTCGGCAAACAGCACGAGCGCGGCCAGGCCCGCCGAGCCGATCGCATAGCCCTTGGTGACGGCCTTGGTGGTGTTGCCGACGGCGTCCAGCGGGTCGGTGACGTCGCGCACGCTGGCAGGCAGCTCGGACATTTCGGCAATGCCGCCGGCGTTGTCGGTGATGGGCCCATAGGCGTCGAGCGCCACCACGATGCCGGCCATGCTTAGCATGGCGGTGGCGGCCACGGCGATGCCGTACAGGCCGCCCAGCCCATAGGCGGTGATGATGGCGATGCAGACGCACAGCACGGGCCAGGCGGTGGAGCGCATCGACACGCCCAGGCCCGCGATGATGTTGGTCCCGTGTCCCGTGGTGGAGGCCTGCGCGATGTGGCGCACCGGCGAGTACTGCGTGCCGGTGTAGAACTCGGTGATCCAGACCAGCGCGCCGGTCAGCACCAGGCCGACGGCGCAGGCGCCGAACAGCCTGAGCTGGCTGCCGCTGGCGGCGATTGCGTTGTCGGGGATCAGCCATTGCGTGACAAAGTAGAAGGCGATCAGCGACAGCACGCCGGCGACAGCCAGGCCCCTGTAGAGCGCCGGCATCACGTTCTTCATGCCGGGCGAGGCCTTGACGAAGAAGCAGCCGATGATGGAGGCGACGATGGACACCGCGCCCAGCGCCAGCGGGTAGACCACGGCCGCCGTGCCGGCGCCAGTGACCAGCAGCGCGCCCAGCACCATGGTGGCGATCAGCGTGACGGCGTAGGTCTCGAACAGGTCGGCCGCCATGCCGGCGCAGTCGCCCACGTTGTCGCCCACGTTGTCGGCGATCACGGCCGGGTTGCGCGGGTCGTCTTCGGGGATGCCGGCTTCGACCTTGCCCACCAGGTCGGCGCCCACGTCCGCGCCCTTGGTGAAGATGCCACCGCCCAGGCGCGCGAAGATCGAGATCAGCGAGGCGCCGAAGGCAAAGCCGATCAGCGGGGTGAGCAGGGTGGTCAGTTGGCGATCGGGCGTGAGGGCGCCGTTGCCCACCAGGAACCAGTAGAACGCCGTCACGCCCAGCAGGCCCAGGCCGACGACCAGCATGCCGGTGATCGCGCCGCCGCGAAACGCGACGTCCAGCGCCGGGCCAATGCCCCGGGTGGCCGCCTGGGCCGTGCGCACGTTGGCGCGCACCGAGACATTCATGCCGATGAAGCCGCAGGCGCCCGACAGCAGCGCGCCCACGCAAAAGCCCGCGGCGGTCTTGACGTCGAGAAAGAGGCCGATGAGCACGGCCAGCACCAGGCCTGCGAGGGCGATGGTCTTGTACTGCCGCGCCAGGTAGGCGGCGGCACCAGTCTGAATGGCGGCTGCAATGTCCTGCATCCGCGCATTGCCTGCGTCCTGAGAAAGAATCCAGCTGCGCGCCCAGAAGCCGTAAGCCACGGCGATGAGTCCACAAACGAGCGCCAGAATCAGCGCCGGGTTGCCTGTCATGGAAATCTCCTATGTTGTTTTCGCTAGGGAGGGGTTCAACGCTTTGGAGGGACCCCCGCTGCGTTGCTTCCTCGCGCCCAACAAGGAGAGGGACGATTGGCCAACCGGCGCAATGTAACTTGAAAAAGCGCGTTGCGTTCGGGGCGCAAGGGGCGAGTCAGTAAAATCAGGGTTAATCCTGATCTTTCTCAAACCTTCACTACCACCATGTCCCTCGACAAAGTCACCCCCGGCAAGAACGTTCCCGACGCCTTCAACGTGATCATCGAAATCCCGATGAACGCCGATCCGATCAAATACGAAGTGGACAAGGAGTCCGGCGCCATCTTCGTGGACCGCTTCATGGGCACGTCCATGCACTACCCCACGAACTACGGCTATGTGCCCCAGACCATCAGCGGCGATGGCGATCCGGTGGACGTGCTGGTGATCACGCCGTTTCCGCTGATTCCCGGCGTGGTCGTGAGCTGCCGCCCGATCGGCATCCTGAAGATGCAGGACGAAGCCGGTGAAGACGGCAAGGTGCTGGCCGTGCCCACCGACAAGATCCTGCCGATCTACACCCACTGGCAAAAGCCCGAAGACATGAACCCGCTGCGTCTGAAGGCCATCAGCCACTTCTTCGAGCACTACAAGGACCTGGAGGCCGGCAAGTGGGTCAAGATCCTGGGCTGGGAAGGCCCGGAAGCGGCCAAGAAGGAAATCACCGACGGCATCGCCAACTACCAGAAGGCCCAGTCCTGAGGCGAAAACGGTCTGCAGCCCTCATCGAGAGGGCGTAGTACGCTATAAAAAAAGGAAGCGCCTGCGGTGTAAGCTGCAGGCGTTTTTTCATGTGAGCTTGAACGAGGGCTGACGAATCAGGCGCGTGCCGGGTCGGGGAAGATCAGGCCCTTGAGTCCATAGAGGCCGTGGCGGTCAAAGGCGCGCCAATGGCCCTCGGGCTGGGCCAGCCGGTCGGCCACCACCCACCAGGCGCTGGGGTTCAGGCCTAGCCCCAAGTGGCTGGCCATGACTTCCACGTTCTCGGTCTGCGGGTTGTCGGCGCTGGGTGCCTGCAGGCTGCCCTGCCAGGCCACCACGCCGTCGCTGCGTGAGTAGATGCTGGTCGTCGGCACAGGCGGGGCGGCGGGCAAGTCGTACTGCTGGGCTTCCCGCTGTGGGTTGCGGCCACTGGCCCATTCGTACAGGCGCCAGGCATGGGTGCTCTGGGACGGGCTCGCAAACGGCGCGCCCAGCGTGATCACGCAACGCACCTTCTCCGGCATCTGCTTGGCCAGTTCCCGCGCATGGATGCCGCCCAGGCTCCAGCCCACCAGGCTGAGCTTGCGCTGGCTGCGGGCAAAGGTGTCGGCCAGCTGACGTTGGGCGGCCTCCAGCACACCTGCACGCGGCCCCCAATTAAAGCCCTGGCTCCAGCCCTGGGTGGCGTAGCGCAGCGAAGCGAGGTAGCGGCGCAGGGGTAGGGTGGTCGCGTCGTTGGCCCCCAGGCCCGGGAAGACGATCACGCCATGCCCGTCGCCTGCTGGCGCGCGCTGCAGCATCGGCCATGCTGGCAACACCGAGCCGAACTCCCAGGGCGCGCGCAGCTCCAGCGCGAGCATGGCGAGGCTGGGGGGCCGCAGTGGCTTCGCGTGGGATTGTTGATTGGCCATGGCTGAAACGGTAGCAGCTTTGGCCGGCGAGTTTGAGAGTTTGGTCTCTAGGACCGGCCATGCCGCAACGGGCTGCGCTGGCCCAGATCCTGCAGTCGTTTGGTAGGCCTCGATCCTCGCGTGCCAGAAAGCGCTCGAGCGCATCGGCAGGCGCCGGGCGCATGAGCCAGTAGGCCGAGGTGATTTTGACTGGCATGGGGACGCGGGCCCTTTTCAAGCAACAACACCCGCCAGCGGCTTGATGCGCAATGCCCGCCGCCCGGATCAATCGAGCGGCATCGATATCGTCAATGTCGTGCCTTGGTCCGGTGCGCTGTCGATCGTGAAGTCTCCTCCCAGCAAGCTGATGCGTTCCTTCATTCCCACCAGCCCGAACGAGTTCATTTTCTTGGGGTCCTTCATGCCTATGCCGTTGTCCTTGATCTGCAAGCAAATCCTATGGCCGTCCCTGCAAAGCTCGATATGCACCTGTGTCGCCTGCGCATGCCGGGTAATGTTGGACAGCGATTCCTGCACGATGCGGAACAGCGTCGTGGCGCGTTTGTCATCCAGTTCGCAGTGGACATGCGCATCTTGCACCTGCATCGTGCAGTCAATCCCGCTGCGCTCGCGGAACTCCTCGAGTTGCCATTCGATCGCCGCCTGCAGCCCCAGATCGAGTACTGGCGGCCGAAGATCGTTGATGATGCCGCGCACACTTCGGATGGCTGTATCGATGTGATTCAACGCGTCGCTCGCCTTTTTGTGGAGCTTGGGGTGCATGGCGCTGGTGCGCGCATGCAGCATCGAGACATCGATTCGCAACGCCAGCAGAGTCTGTCCGAGCTCATCATGGATTTCGCGTGCTATCCGCTTTCGTTCTTCTTCCTTGATCTGCTCCTGGTACGAGGCCAGCTCGCGCAGCAGCAGCTTCGATTGCCGCAATTCTTCAGCCTGCATCGTCAGTGTGCGCTGCAGGTAGAACAGGTCGACAAACACCCGGATCTTGGCGCAAAGAACCTCGGCCACAATCGGCGAGAAGATGTAATCGACGGCGCCGGCCGTGTAACCGCGAAAACGCTCGGAATCCGTGCCTGCCTCGGCTGTGACGAAGATGATGGGCGTGTGAGCCGACTTCGGACGGCCGTGAATCAGTCTCGCGGTTTCAAAGCCGTCCATCACCGGCATTTTCACGTCAAGCAAAATCACGGCGAAGTCGCGCTGCAATAGCAGGCGCAGCGCCTCGCGGCCGGAAGTCGCTGTGGTGACGTCGAGGCCCATATCGGTAATCACAGCGGCGAGCGCCGTCAGCTTGGCCTGATTGTCGTCGACCACCAACACGGATGCCGGCACGCCATCAGGCGAGACCAGGTGCCGTAACCGGCCTTCGTTTTTGAATACGGGGGTTTCCTGCTGTTGCATATTCATGCCAATTTCGTATCCGCCAGCGCCCCTTGCGGTTGCGGCAGCGCCGGCAGGGTTGAGGCCGCCATGCGCGCACTGCTCCATCTGTTGCCGCGCAACGACCACAGTTGGGCAGCATAAATCAGCGATTCAGCCATTTGCGCATCAGCGACAGCAGCTGGTCGGCATCCACAGGCTTGCTGACATAGTCAGATGCCCCGGCCTCGATGCACTTTTCACGATCACCCTTCATCGCCTTGGCCGTCAGCGCAATCATGGGCAGGGTTTCAAATGTTTTGATTCTGCGTATCTGGCGCATGGTTTCAAAGCCATCCATCTCGGGCATCATGATATCCATCAGGACGATGTCGGTATCGGCCTGCTGCTGCAGCAGTTCGATCGCGGTTCGGCCGTTTTCGGCTGAGGTGACGAGCATTTTGTTGGACTCAAGCACGCTGGTCAGCGCAAAAATATTGCGCACGTCATCGTCAACCACCAGCGCCTTCTTGCCCTCGAGACTGCCCGAGCCCTCATAGAGTCGTTCGAGCATCTTGCGCTGAGTCTGCGGCAGCTTGGATACGACGCGGTGCAGAAACAGCGCCGTTTCGTCGAGTATGCGCTCGGGCGACTGCACTTCCTTGATGGCGCTCTTGCCGACCAGTGTCCTGAAGCGTTCCTGTTCGGGTTTCGTCAGTGCCTCTGTGCCATAGACGACGATCGGCATGTCACGCGTCGAGTCGCTCTTTTGCAGCGCCTCGAGAAAATCGATGCCGGATATGTCGGGCAGTTTGAGGTTGACTACCGCGCAGTCGTAGCATTGACTTGTGAGCATCTTCAAGGCTTCTCCGCCACTGCCGGTTGTTTCGACCTGCACGTCGCCGTTGCCGACCAGATCGAGGATGCGGGCGCGGTACCCTTCGTCGCTCTCGATGACCAGTAGATTTCTGGTCTTGCGCTGTGCGAATTTCACAACGTCAACCAGTGCATTCTGAATCTCGTCGGCCGTTACCGGCTTGACCAGATACCCGAAAGCGCCATAGCGCAGCCCGCGTGTGCGGTCGTCATCGGCCGCGATGATCTGAACCGGGACGTGACGCGTGGTGAAATTGCGTTTGAACTGCTCGAGTACCGACCATCCATCGATGTCCTGCAGGCCCAGGTCCAGCGTGATCGCCGCGGGCTTGAAGCGCTCGACAAGCTCCAGTGCATCCGTACCACGGGTCGTGACAATACCCCTGAATCCCTTCTGGCGCGCGGCCGCGAGCAGAATGCTGGCGAATCTGCCGTCACCCTCAAGCATCAGCAGCACCTGGTCGCCAGGTTGGACGGACTCGCGGTCATCCACGATCTGTGCAGGCGGGGCTGGCATGAGGTCGCGCTTGGCGTGGCCGTGCTCGGCCTCCATCGACAATTCGTCTGTCGTATGGCGGCTGGCATCGTAGGTACGCAGCGGCACGAACAATGCAAAGGTGCTGCCTTTGTCAGTCTCGCTGGAAATCAGCCGCAGCTCACCGCCCAGGCGGCGTGCGAGTTCGCGGCTGATCGACAGGCCGAGGCCGGTGCCGCCGTATTTGCGCGAGGTTCCGGTATCTGCTTGCTGGAACGCCTCGAAGATGAGCTTCTGCTTGCCGGCAGCCACGCCAACGCCGGTATCGGTGACCACGAAGGCAACCACCATATCGGCGGCATTCAGTCCGCCGTGGTCCACGCTCCACCCGGACACCGCGGGCGCGATGCTGATCTTGACGCTGCCCTTCTCGGTGAACTTGAAGGCGTTGGACAGCAGGTTCTTGACCACCTGCAATAGGCGCTTCTCGTCGGTCCAGATTGAGGGCGGCAGGGTCGGTGCCAATTCAATCGTGAATCCGAGCGTCCGGCTTTCGGCGACAGGCCGGAAGGTGCGTTCGATCTGGTCGTGCAGGTCGGCAAACAATGCTTCGTTCAGATCCAATGTGACAGTACCTGATTCGATCTTGGACAGGTAGAGAATCTCGTCGATCAGCTCCAGCAGGTCTTTGCCAGCGCTGCGGATCGTCTTCGCATATTCAACCTGCTTCGCAGTGAGATTGTTTTCCGTGTTGTCGCTGAGCTGCTGGGCCAGGATCAGCAAGCTGTTCAATGGCGTCCTGAGCTCATGCGACATACTCGAGAGGAACTCGGATTTGTATTTCGAGGTTAGCGTCAACTGCTCCGCCTTTTCTTCCAGCGACAGCTTGGTGACTTCGACCTCGCGGTTCTTGCGCTCGACTTCGGCTTTCTGCTCCTCCAGCAATCTGGCCTTGTCTTCCAGTTCCTCGTTGGTCTGTCTCAACTCTTCCTGCTGGCTTTGCAGCTCTTGCGCCAGCGATTGCGACTGCTTGAGCAGTTCTTCGGTGCGCATATTGGCTTCGATCGTGTTGAGCACGATACCAATCGATTCGGCAAGCTGGTCAAGAAAGGCTTGATGAATGGTGCTGTACAGCGTGAACGAAGCCATTTCGACGACGGCCTTGACCTGGTTCTCGAACAGGATTGGCAACACGATGATGTTCAGCGGAGCGGCCGCACCCAGTCCCGATGAAATCGCGACGTAATGGCTGGGCACATTGGTCAGCAGGATGCGTCGCTTCTCGTAGGCGCACTGGCCGACCAGGCCCTCGCCGAGCCGCCATTCATCGTTGACATTGATGTTTTCCTTGTAGGCGTAAGCCGATAGCAGCTTGAGTTTCGGTTGGTCGGGCTGGCTCTCGTTCATCATGTAGAACACACCGTGCTGGGCGTTGATCAGCGGCGCCTGTTCGGACAGCACCATCTTGGAGACCGCGGCCAGATCGCGCTGTCCCTGCAATAGGCGGGTGAATTTCGCGAGGTTGGTCTTGAGCCAATCCTGTTCCGCGTTTTGCCGCGTTGTTTCGCGCAGGTTGCGGATCATCTCGTTGACGTTGTCCTTGAGCTCCGCGACTTCACCCTTTGCTTCGACCTGCACGTGACGGGTCAGGTCGCCCTTGGTCACTGCAGTCGCCACGTCGGCAATCGCGCGCACCTGGTTGGTCAGGTTGGCCGCCAGACCGTTCACGTTATCGGTCAGATCGCGCCAGGTGCCCGCTGCGCCCGGCACGTTGGCCTGGCCGCCCAGCTTGCCTTCGACGCCCACTTCACGCGCCACCGAGGTCACCTGTTCGGAGAATAGCGCCAGCGTATCGGTCATGTTGTTGATGGTGTCGGCCAGCTCGGCGATCTCGCCTTTGGCTTCCACCGTCAGTTTTTTCTTCATGTCGCCGTTCGCTACGGCGGTCACCACTTTCGCGATGCCTCGCACCTGGCTGGTCAGGTTGGCCGCCATGAAGTTCACGCTTTGGGTCAAGTCCTTCCAGGTGCCGGACACACCTTGTACCTGTGCCTGACCCCCGAGCTTTCCCTCGGTGCCGACTTCGCGCGCCACCCGCGTCACCTCGGCGGCGAAGCTGTTGAGCTGGTCCACCATCGTGTTGATGGTGTTCTTCAGTTCCACGATTTCGCCCTTGGCTTCCACGGTAATTTTCCGTCCGAGGTCGCCTTTGGCCACCGCCGTCGTCACGTCGGCGATGTTGCGAACCTGATTGGTCAGGTTCGCCGCCATGCTGTTGACCGAGTCGGTCAAATCCTTCCACGTGCCGCCGACGCCGGTCACCTTGGCCTGGCCGCCGAGCTTGCCGTCGGTACCCACCTCACGTGCCACCCGCGTGACTTCGTCGGCGAAGGTCGAGAGCTGGTCCACCATCGTGTTGATGGTTTCCTTGAGTTGCAGAATTTCGCCTTTTGCTTCTGCCGTAATCTTGCGCGACAGGTCACCGTTTGCCACCGCCGTCGTCACGTCGGCAATGTTGCGCACCTGGGTGGTCAGGTTGGCCGCCATGCCGTTGACCGAATCGGTCAAGTCCTTCCAGGTACCGGAGGCGCCGGTCACTTCGGCCTGACCGCCTAGTTTGCCTTCGGTACCCACTTCCAGCGCCACGCGGGTCACCTCGGCGGCGAAGCTGGAGAGCTGGCCGACCATCGTGTTGATCGTGTTTTTCAGTTCGAGAATCTCGCCCTTGGCTTCGACGGTAATTTTCCGTCCGAGGTCGCCTTTGGCCACCGCCGTCGTCACGTCGGCGATGTTGCGAACCTGATTGGTCAGGTTCGCCGCCATGCTGTTGACCGAGTCGGTCAAATCCTTCCAGGTGCCGCCGACGCCGGTCACCTTGGCCTGGCCGCCGAGCTTGCCGTCGGTACCCACCTCACGTGCCACCCGCGTGACTTCGTCGGCGAAGGTCGAGAGCTGGTCCACCATCGTGTTGATGGTTTCC
>JBOHHM010000076.1:0-15403 GCA_050725495.1 Burkholderiaceae bacterium
GCCCCTGCCTGCCCGAAGCCGGCAAACCCGACGCCGGCCAGCTTTGGCGCGGGCGCAGCCGCCGCGGCCGGCTGCGGCGAGGGTGCAGCCCCCACCTTCCCGAAGCCTCCAGACCCGCTGCCGCCCGGCTTCGACTCCGGCTGCTTGTCCATTGGCGGGATGATCAGGCCGCTGACCATTTGCCTGCGGACGATCGCCTCCTCGCCCACTTTTCCCGTTGCGATGCCCAGCCGTTCGGCGGCCTTCGCGGTCAGAACCACGCGCGGGATGGTGCTCCCGGGGATACGTTCGAGCGTGACCACAGGGCTGTTGCCGACCGGCCCTGAGCCTGCCGGCCCCGCCGCACGCGCCGCCGCCGGCGCCAGCAAGAACGCCGCGGCTGCCAGCGCGACGAACTGGTCAAGGAGCAGTTTCACGTGGCGATCGGCCGTCACGACAACCATGGAGTCCACGTTCATTTGAGTGCCTCCTTTCTCACAACGGCGGGACAATGCCGCCTTGACCGACGAAAATGAAGACCGCCAAATACCTGCCGTCGTTATCCTTTTGTGCGCCGGCGAAGACGTGGGCATCCGGCTTTATCAGGCTCCTGTCTCCGAGCGCCATCTTGAGGACCGGCGCGTCGCGGGGAGTTTCCACATCGGTTTCCTCGATTTCGGTGGGGCCCCACTTGATCGAGATGACGCGCCCCTCAATGTCGTCGACCCAGCCGTGCGCAATGATCGAGTCGGGCGTCAGGTCCCACTTCTTGTGTCCCACGGCAATGCCACGTAGTTGCTCGTCGATGATCCGCAGTTCGAACCCCCTGTGCAGCCAGCTCAGCGAATCCCGGACGATGGGGCTGTATTCGTCCAGCCGCACCCCAACGGCACCAACGTAGACTCCAAAATCGACGGCCGTAAAGCTTCCCTTGGTCAGGCTGATGACCGTGAGATCGTCCGAGAGCCGGAGGCGGATCGTCTTGCCGTCACGGGTCTTCACGGTGATCGAAGAAGTGTCGACCTTGGTGATGACGCCGCGGAAATGATCCGGTTCCGCGTCGTCTTTCACGGGTTTGGGTGTATGGGCGTCCGCGTTCGCATCTTTGGCTTGCGTACGCGTCTTACGGTCTATGGGCGCCCCCTGTGCGGCTGAGGGGGTGCTGCTGTGCTCCGGTGCCGCGTCCTGCGCGCGCGCGGGTGCGCCGAGCCCCGCAGCGACGACTGAAGCGATCATGACGTGAAAACAGATGGCGCGAATCATGCTGTCCTCCTGCCTTTTCCAATCCCGAACCAAAGTTAGCATTCGCGTGCTCCCTGAATCGTTGCCGACTGGGCGAACAGACCATGGACCAGCTTGCCGGAACTGGCCCCAAACCTGAGGTACAGAATCGGCACGACGAACAGCGTCAGCAATGTCGACGTGACGAGGCCACCCAGAATCACCACTGCCATCGGATGCTCGATCTCATGACCAGGAATGCTGCCGGGAACAATCAGCGGGAGCAGCGCCAATCCGGTGCACAGCGTGGTCATCAGGATGGGTGACAAGCGCTCGCTGGCCCCGCGCAAGACGAGCCCGAGACCGAAGGGTTCGCCTTCCACCTGCTCAATATGTCGATAGTGTTGAATGAGGAGGATGCCGTTGCGCGCGGCGATACCCAGCACTGTAATCATTCCGACCAGGGAGCCAAGCGAAATGACGCGGTCTCCTGCGAAGGCTGCGAGCACGCCGCCGACCAGCGCCGCCGGAAGGGCGAGATAGATCAGGCTGGCCAGCTTCCAGTTGCGCAGCGACACGTGGAGAACGATGAAGATCGCGACGGCAAAGCCAATCGAGTAGTTGAGCAGTCCTCTTTGCGCCGCCTGACGCTCCTTGTATTCCCCCAGAAGGTGCGGGTAGTACCCGATCGGGAACTGGACTTTCTCAAGCCGTTGCGCGACTTCGTCGGCTACCGAGCCGAGATCACGCCCCTTGACGTTGGCGTGAACATCAATGCGGCGAGAGTTGTTTTCGCGCTTGATCCTGTTCGGAGTCGGCACGAGCTCCACGTCCGCCACCTCTGCCAGCCGCACGCGCCCGCCATAGGGCGTGTCGATGAGGAACTCGCCGATGTCCTCGACACTGCGACGCGATGACGGCAGCGACCATACAAACACGTCATATACCTTGCCATCTTTATGTATATCCGTGACTTCCAGGCCGTTCATCAGGACATTCACGACCCGGCGGATGTCGCCGGGCTTCAATCCATAGCGCCCGGCTACTTCGAGCTTCGTTCGGACCCGTATTTGCGGAACCTCGACCTGCTGCTCCATGTGCAGATCGGCGAGGCCGTCAATACCCTTCATGGCTTCTTCCACGTCGTGCGCCTTTTGACGAAGGACCGAAAGCTCGGGCCCGAATATGCGCACGACGATGGACTCGCCCGCCCCGGTCAGAACCTCCTTGATCCGTTCCCTCAGGTAGGTCTGCACGTCGCGATACAGCCCGGGATAGCCGGCGACGGCGGCCTCGACGCTCCCGCGCGTCTGGTCATAGTCCACCTTGGGGTCGACGCTGATCCAGTTCTCGGTGAAATTGACACCGTAGGGTTCGTCCCCGCCGACGGCGCGGCCGATATGGGCGCCAAAGTTGCGTACCCCCGGGATGGAGCGAAGTTCACGGCTGGCAAGTTGCGTAATCCTGAACGTTTCCGGGTGGGAGGTCCCCTCGGCGGGCACCCAGTGCATCAGGAAGTCTCTTTCCTTGAACGACGGAAGCAGCCCCGCCCCGAGGAACGGCCCGACCGCGATGCCAGCGACCACGAGAACGAGGGCGATGGCGAACGTCGCGCGTGGCGCCTCGATGACTCGCGCAAGCATCGCACCGTAGATCCGCTTGAGCCACGGAACCAGCGGGGACTCCCGCTGCTCGATACCGGCACGGTTCAGAAGAATGAGGCACAGGGCCGGCGTAACCGTCAATGCCACCACCATGGAAGCCAGCATCGCAAGGATGAAGCCGAGGGCCAGTGGTTCGAAGAACGCCCCGGCCAGCCCGCCCATGAAGAAAACCGGCAGCACGGCCAATGCGATGATCACCGTCGCATGAAAGATCGCCGGGCGTACCTCCAGCGACGCCTCGAGGACGATGCGCGCGGTCGATTTGTCGCTTCCTGCCATGCGGTGCTGGCGCAGGCGCCGCACGATGTTCTCGACATCGATGATCGCGTCATCCACGACGGAACCGAGGGCGACGACGAATCCCGCCAGGACCATCGTGTTGATCGTCGCACCGTAGTAATAGAGAACGACCCCCGCGGCCACCAGGGACAGAGGAATCGCGATAACGCTGATCAGCGCCACCCGCCATTCGAAGAGGAAGGCGCCAAGGACGAGGATCACGAGGACGGAACCGATGATGAGCGCCCTCGTCAGATTGTTCATCGACAGCTCGATGAAGGTCGCCGGACGGAAGATCGTGGAGTCGATCTCGATGCCCGGCAGGCCGGGCTTCAAGGCCGCCAGCGCCTCCTCGACTCCTCGCGTCACGTCCAGCGTGTTGGCCCACGGCAGCTTCTCGACGATCATCATCAGGCCCGGGCCATCGTTGATGACGGCGTCGCCGACCATGGGCCAGGTGTCCCATGCCACGGTGGCAACATCGCGCAGTCGCGGCGGATTGGCGCGCCTGGTTTTCAGGGCGATCGGCACCTCGGCCAGATGTTCCACCGAGAAGACAGGCGACGCGTTGTGGATGACGAGCCTTTGGTTGGGAGTGTCGAGCATGCCGTCGATACGGGTTTTCGCCGCGCCGGTATAGCGCAGCAAGCCGAAGTCGAGGGCGCCTGAAGTCGTCTCCATGACCTCGTCGAGCGTGACACCCTGGGCGCGCATGAGGGTCGGATCGGTCTGCACCTGCATCGACTTGATCCGCTCGCCCCAGATCGGAACGTTGGCCACGCCGGGGACAGCCATGAGACGGAACTTGATCGTCCAGTAGGCAATCATCGAAAGGTCCATCATGTCGTAGACCTTCGATGAAAGCCCGATCTTCATGACCCGGCTGGTCGACGACAGGGGCTGCAGCATCACCGGCATGCCGGACGACTGCGGCAGCTCCGCGATCGCCAACTTCAGACGCTCCTGCACGCGCTGGCGCGCCTCCATGAGATCGGTGCCCATCTTGAAAATGAGCACGACCTGCGACAGTCCCACCACGGACGAGGAGCGGACGTATTCAACGCCTGGCACGCCCCGCAGCTGATCCTCCATCGGAATCGTGATCAGCTCCTCCACCTCGGTGGAGGTCATTCCAGGACCTTCGGTCTGAATCTCGACTTTTGGCGGCGCGAATTCGGGGAATACGTCGACCGGCATCTGCCGCAGTTGCTGGGCTCCAAAGACCAGTAACGTAGCGGCAATGGCCAGCACCAGAAAACGGAATTTGAGACTCGACCCAATGATCCAGCTGAACATAGACCATTCCCTTCCCTGGGCCGACCGAGCGGTGTCCAGTTGTTCGTTGTTCCGCTTTTCCATGCACCGGCTCGGGAGCACTTTGTCGATGCAGCGGATTTGGTTTAGGCGAACTCATCACGAATTTCAAGGGCCTCGAAAAATGCATGAGTCATGCCTTGAGTCGTCGGTTGCGCAGCGGCCGGGCCAGGCTTTTGTGGCGACAAGCTCAGGCTTGGCTCGCGAGTGCGGCAGCCGTGCCGAGTCGCCGGGTCTTGCTGGGCCCGTATCGTGCGGGTGCATTCCGGTAACACATCTCACACATCCCGTACAAAATGTCTTGCCGGGCCCATAGGGTGCTGGCGCATCCCTGGTGTCACCCGGATGCTATCAATTCGATAGCTAATGGTAACCATCCAGCAAGGGAAAACAGGTATTTTCACGTTGAAAATGGCTTGAACGCCGCAGGTTCAGTGTGGGCCTGTGTCGACCTGGCCATGGTGCACGGCGGCCATGCGGGTGATCGACCGTATATCCCGGCGCATGTGAAAGGCGCAGGCTGCCGGGCCTGGGCCTGATCGTCGGGGAGGAGAAAGGCGAGGGCCGCGAAGCTGGCGCGGAGCAACTGGCGCTTGCGCAGGAGCGCGACAGGGTCTGCGTCTGCCGCGGCGCCAGGGTTCAGAACAGCCGGCTCGCGTGGGAAAAGTCGGCGCAACGCAGCGCGAGTTCGCGCATGTGGGTGATCAGCGGGCGTGTGTCGTCCCTTCGCCACTGGTAGGCATAGGGCAGCGGCGCGAGGGCGGGGTGGCTTTCGAGGATGCGCAGCTGCCCGCGGCGCGACAGGGCGCGCGCCCAGCCCTCGGGCAGAAAGCCGACGCCCATGCCTTCGACCAGCAGGCCGGCGATGGCGCCCCAGTGGTTGCACACGAGGCGTTGCTCAGCCGTGACGCCCTGCGCGAGCAGCCAGTCGTCCAGGATGCGCGTGGTGCCGGCGCCGGCCGGCAGCGTCACCAGTGGCGTGCGTTCCAGCAGCGCGGATGTGAGCCTGCGCGTGCGACCAGCCACGGCGGCCGAGGCGGCCCAGACGAAACGGGCCTCGGTGAGCGGGTGCGAGGCGATGGTGCTGCGCGACGACCGGCCTGCGATCACCGCGAAATCGAGTTGCCCCCTGTCCGTGCGCTCTTCCAGCACGCTGCCAATGTCGACGCAGGGTTGCAGCGCCAGCCCGGGATGGGTTTGACGTGCCAGCGCCACCAGCCGCGGCAGCCAGGTCAGTGCCGTGAGCTCGCCGATGCCGGCGTGGCCCATGCCATCGGCCTGTTGCGCGACGAAGTCGTTCGCAACATGGCGATGCTCGGCGTCAACTACTGCGCCGAACTGCACCGGGGGCTGCTGGTACGCCGCGGCTGAACCGCCTGCAAGACCGTCGCCAAGCCGCAGCTCAAGCCCGAGTGATGGTCGCTCGCGCGTCCCGGCAGGCATGGATGCAGTGGTGTTTTCCGAGGCGTCGTGGCGCCGGGCTGCGGTTTGGCGTTCACAATGTCGGCATGTCCGATGTCCATTCAGAACAGCTGTTGAGCGAGGTGGCCGCGCTGCCGGCTTTGCCGGGGGTATACCGCTATTTCGACGCCGCGGGGGCGCTGCTCTATGTGGGTAAGGCGCGCAACCTGAAAAAGCGCGTATCCAGCTATTTCCAGAAGAACCATGGCGGCACGCGCATAGGCCACATGGTGAGCAAGATCGTGCGCATGGAAACCACGGTGGTGCGCTCCGAAGCCGAGGCGCTGTTGCTGGAAAACAACCTGATCAAGACGCTCAACCCCAAGTACAACATCCTGTTTCGCGACGACAAGAGCTACCCGTACCTGAAGATCACGGCGGCGAGCGGGGTGAAAGAGGGGGCTGGAGCGCCGTCGGCGGCCATGACGCCGCGCATGGCTTACTACCGCGGCGCCGTCGAAAAGAAGCACCACTACTTTGGTCCTTATCCCAGCGCCTGGGCCGTGAAGGAGTCCATCCAGCTGCTGCAAAAGGTGTTTCGCCTGCGCACCTGCGAAGACACGGTCTTCGGCAACCGCACCCGGCCCTGTCTGCTCTACCAGATCAAGCGCTGCTCGGGGCCCTGCGTCAACCTGATCTCGCCCGAGGCCTATGCGCAGGACGTGGCTCATGCTGAGGCCTTTTTGCGCGGAGAATCCCAGACCGTGCTCGATGCGCTGCAGGCGCGCATGATGGCCCACGCCGAGAAGCTGGAATTCGAGCAGGCCGCCGAGATTCGCAACCAGATGAGCAGCCTGTCCAAGGTTCTGCACCAGCAGGCGGTGGACACCAGCTCGGACAAGGATGTGGACATCCTCGCGGTCAAGGTCCAGGGCGGGCGGGCCTGCGTGAATCTGGCGATGGTGCGCGGCGGCCGCCATCTGGGCGACCGACCGTACTTCCCGGTACATGTGGAAGACGCAGCCGCCCTGGTGCAGGCTGACGAGGAATCGGGCGAGCCGGCGCGCCCGCTGGAGGTGCAGGTGCTGGAAGCTTTCATCGCCCAGCACTACTTCGGTGTGCCCGTGCCGCCCGCGCTCATCACCAGCGCGCCGGTAAGCAAGGAACTGGTCGAAGCGCTGTCGATCCAGACCGGGATCAAGATCACGGCCGTGCACAACCCGCGCGAGCAGCGGCGCATCTGGCTGGAGATGGCGCAGAAAAATGCCGACATCCAGCTGGCGCGCCTGCTGGCCGAGGAAGGCTCGCAGCAGGCCAGAACGCGGGCCCTGGTGGAGGCGCTGGACATCGCCGCGGGCGACCTGGAGGGCTTTCGGGTCGAGTGCTTCGACATTTCGCACACGGGCGGCGAAGCCACTCAGGCCTCATGCGTGGTGTTTCACCACCACAAGATGCAAAACGGCGAATACCGGCGCTACAACATCGAGGGCATCACGCCCGGCGACGACTACGCCGCCATGCGCCAGGTGCTCACGCGCCGCTACAGCAAGCTGGCCGAAGCCGCGCGCGAGTCGGGCGGCGCTGGCGCCACAGGTACGGGCCGGCTGCCGGATCTGGTGCTGGTCGACGGCGGCAAGGGCCAGGTGGCGATGGCGCGCGAGGTCTTTGCCGAGCTGGGGCTGGATCTGGGCCTGATCGTTGGCGTGGAAAAAGGCGAGGGCCGCAAGGTCGGCCTGGAAGAACTCGTGTTTGCCGACGGACGTGACAAGGTCTACCTGGGTCGGGATTCGGCGGCGCTGATGCTGGTCGCGCAAATCCGCGACGAGGCGCACCGTTTCGCCATCACCGGCATGCGGGCGCAGCGCGCCAAGGTGCGCGTGGGCGGCAGCAAGCTGGAGGACATTGCCGGCATCGGCCCCAAACGGCGTGCCCGGCTGTTGCAGCGTTTTGGCGGCATCCGCGGCGTGGCCTCGGCCAGTGTGGAAGACCTGGCCACAGTCGATGGTGTGTCAAGGGAACTGGCCGAGGACATCTATCGCGCCCTGCATTGAGGGGCTTGTCGGGCCAGGCCCGCCGGCCCGTGTGAGGCCATGACACAATCACGCCATGTTTTTCACCATTCCCACCATCATGACCTGGACGCGCATCGTCGCGATTCCGCTGATTGTCGGGGTGTTCTACCTGCCCATGGAGGCGTCCAGCCGCAACCTGATCGCCACCGTGATGTTTGTGCTGTTCGCGGCCACCGATTGGCTCGACGGCTACCTCGCGCGCAAGCTCAACCAGACCTCGTCGTTCGGCGCTTTCCTCGACCCGGTGGCCGACAAGTTCCTGGTCTGCGCGTGCGTGCTGGTGCTGGTGCACTTGAACCGGGCCGACGTGTTTGTGGCGCTTATCATCATCGGCCGCGAGATTGCGATCTCGGCATTGCGCGAGTGGATGGCCCAGATTGGGGCTTCCAAAAGCGTGGCAGTCCACATGATAGGCAAGCTCAAGACTGTGGCGCAGATGGTGGCGATTCCGTTTCTGCTGTTCGACGGGAGGCTGTTTGGCCTGATCGACACCGGCGTGTGGGGCACCTGGCTGATCTGGATCGCCGCTGTCCTGACCGTCTGGTCCATGGTCTATTACCTGCAAAGGGCCTTGCCTGAAATCCGGGCGCGAGCCCAATGACGGTCGCGCGTGATGAGGGGGCCTTCATCAAGGCGATGCCCGTCATCTTTGTGCTGATCTGGAGCACCGGCTTCATCGTGGCGCGCTATGGCATGCCGCATGCGCCGCCAATGAAGTTTCTGAGCGTGCGCTACATCCTCTGCGTGGCCTGTTTCGGCGTTTGGGCGATGCTGGCGCGCGCAGCCTTTCCGGCCGACCGGCGTCAGTGGAAACATCTGGCGGTCAGCGGCGTGCTGATGCATGCCGGCTACCTCGGCGGGGTCTGGGCCGCAGTCAAGCACGGCATGGGTGCGGGCTTGGTGGCCCTGCTGGTAGGCCTGCAGCCCGTGCTCACCGCTGTCTGGGTGTCGTCACGCGGCGGCCAGGTCTCGGCGCGCCAATGGGCCGGGCTGGCACTGGGCTTTGCCGGGCTCGCGCTCGTGGTCTGGCAGAAACTGGGGCTCGGTGAAATCCACGCCGTCAACTTGCCTCTGGCCCTGGGCGCGCTGCTGAGCATCACGGCCGGCACGCTCTACCAGAAGCGCTTTGTCGCGCGGTGCGATGTGCGCACGGCCAGCCTGGTGCAGTTGGCCGCCGCCTTCGTGCTCACGCTGCCGCTGGCGCTGCTGGAGGGCGAGACCATGCGCTGGAATGCCGAACTCACGGGGGCCATGGCCTGGTCGGTGCTGGCCCTGACGCTGGGCGGCAGCTCCTTGCTGTACCTGCTGATTCAGCGCGGCGCCGCAACGACCGTGACCAGCCTGCTGTACCTCGTGCCGCCCTGCACCGCCCTGATGGCATGGCTGCTGTTTGTCGAACCGATCACGGTCGTGACGATCGCCGGCACCGCGCTCACCGCGTATGGTGTGAGCCTCGTGCTGCGGACCGCGAGGCAGGCGGAGTGACTTTCCAGGGTTCGTCGCGAAAGCGCTCGACCAGGAAATCGATCAGCAGCCGGATGCGCCGCGGTGTCTGGGCCCGGTAGGGCGCCAGCCAGTGGATGTCGGCGTCGCGCATCGCATAATGCGGCAGCACGCGCACCAGTTGACCTGACTGCAGCTGTGGTGCGATGTCCCACAGGCTGCGCAGCATGATGCCGTGGCCGTCCAGGCACCAGTCGCGCACCAGTTCGCCCGAGTTGCTGGACAACGGGCCTTGAACCCGGATGCGCGTGGCGGTCTTCTCCCCGTTGCGCTGCAGGCTCCAGAGGTCAAAGCGCTGCTCGTGCTCGCGCACCACCAGGCAGTCATGGTGTTGCAGTTCTTCGGGGCTCGCGGGCATGCCGCGCCGCTTCAAATAGGCCGGTGCTGCCACCAGCACGCGCTGGTTGTGGGCCAGGCGACGGGCCACCCACGCCGAGGCGCGACGGCCTTGAACGGACCACAGCCACACCGCACCATCAAAGCCTTCGGCGGCCAGGTCAGGCAGCGACTCGGTCAGCTGAAGCTGCACTTGCAGTTTCGGATGCTGCGATCGGAACTGCGCCAGCGCAGGGCCCAGCCACAAGCGGCCGAAGCCCAAGGTGGCGGCCAGCCGGATCAGGCCTGTGGGCTCGGTATGGCGTTCCTGCAACTCGGACTCGAGCGCCCTGAAGTCCTGCAGCAAGGCGACGGCACGCTCACACACGGTTTCGCCTTCGGCCGTGGGGCTGACGCGCCGCGTGGTGCGCTGGAACAGGCGCAAGCCCAGGCGAGACTCCAGCGCCGACAGGCGCTTGGTCACGACCGAAGGCGCCACATCCATGGCCAGGGCGGTGGCGGCCAGGCTGCCATGCTCGCGCACGGCGAGTACCAGTTCCAGGTCGCTGCGTTCCATCAATTTCCTTTTTGGAAATAATCAATTGCCTGATTATTGCTTGATGGCCGCACGCATGCACCCCACAATCGCGTCCATGCTGCAACAGTTTTCCCCCTTCAGGATCGATCGCTCAGGCGTGCATCTGCATGGACGCTCGGGCGGGCAGGGTGCGCCACTGCTGCTGTTGCATGGCCACCCGCAGACCCATGCCATGTGGCACCGTGTGGCACCAGAACTGGCTCGGCGGTTCACCGTGGTGATGATGGACCTGCGTGGCTATGGCGATTCGGGCCGACCCGTGGCGGATGGCAGCCACGGCGCCTACGCCAAACGCGAGATGGCACTCGATGCCATCGCGGTCATGAAGCACCACGGCTTCGAGCGCTTCCAGGTGCTGGCCCACGACCGTGGCGCGCGCGTGGCGCACCGGCTGGCGGCGGACCATCCGCCGGCCGTGGAGCGCCTGATGCTGCTGGACATCGCGCCGACACTGGCGATGTATGAAAACACCTCGGACGCATTTGCCCGGGCCTACTGGCACTGGTTCTTCCTGATCCAGCCGCCGCCGCTGCCCGAGGCCCTGATCGAGTCCGATCCGGTGCGCTATGTTCGCAGCGTGATGGGCAAGCGGCATGCCGGGCTCGCTGCGTTCGCGCCGCAGGCCCTGGCTGAATACGAACGATGCGTACAAATTCCCGGCACGGCCCACGGCATCTGCGAGGATTACCGCGCGTCGGCCAGCCTGGATCTCGAGCACGACCGCACCGATGTCGCGGCAGATCGCAAGCTGCAGCAGCCGCTGCGCGTGCTCTGGGGTGAGCACGGCGCGGTCGGGCAGTGTTTCGATGTGCTGGCGCTGTGGCGAGAGCGTGCGGCGCAGGTGACAGGATGCGCCTTGTCCTGTGGGCATTACATTGCCGAAGAAGCGCCCGGCGCCTTGCTGGATGAAGCTTGGCGGTTTTTCAAGATTTGAAGAAGGAGTCCCTGACCATGAGCAAGAAAAGAATCGCAGTGATCGCCGGCGACGGCATTGGCAAGGAAGTGATGCCCGAGGGCATTCGCGTGATGGACGCCGCCGCGCGCAAATTCGGCATCGATTTGCAATTCGATCATTTCGATTTTTCCAGCTGGGACTACTGCGAGAAGCACGGCAAGATGCTGCCCGATGACTGGAAGGACCAGATCGGCGGCCACGATGCGATCTACTTCGGTGCCGTGGGTTGGCCGGAGAAAATCGCCGACCACGTGTCGCTGTGGGGCTCGCTGCTGTTGTTCCGCCGCGAGTTCGACCAATACGTCAACCTGCGTCCCGCGCGCCTGATGCCCGGCATCACCGCGCCGGTGGTGCGGCGCGACGGCAGCAGGCGCGAGCCTGGCGAGATAGACATGTACATCGTGCGCGAGAACACCGAGGGTGAGTACTCCAGCATAGGCGGGCGCATGTATGCCGGCACCGAGCGCGAGATCGTGATGCAGGAAACCGTGATGTCGCGCATAGGCGTCGACCGTGTGCTGAAGTTCGCATTCGAGCTCGCGCAGTCACGCCCCAAGAAGCACCTGACCAGTGCGACCAAGTCCAACGGCATTGCCATCACCATGCCCTACTGGGACGAGCGCGTGGCCGAGATGGCGAAGCGCTACCCCGGCCTCAGCGTCGACAAATTTCATATCGACATTCTCACGGCGCATTTCGTGCAGCGCCCCGACTTCTTCGATGTCGTGGTCGCCAGCAACCTGTTTGGCGACATCCTCAGCGACCTCGGGCCTGCGTGCACTGGCACCATCGGTATTGCGCCCAGCGCCAATCTGAACCCCGACCGTCGATTTCCTTCGCTGTTCGAGCCGGTCCATGGATCGGCTCCCGACATTGCGGGTAAAAACATCGCCAACCCGATTGGCCAGATATGGTGCGGCGCCATGATGCTGGAGTTCCTTGGCCACAAGGAAGCGCATGACGCGGTGTTGGCGGCCATTGAGAAAGTGCTCGATCCCCAAAGCGGTGCGCCGCGCACGCCCGACATGGGCGGCAAGGCCGGCACCTCGGATCTGGGTCGGGCCATTGCTTGCGTGGTTTAGCGAATTCCCTTCGCGTGTCAAGCTAGAGAATTCGCGCAGTACGACATGAAATCGTGTCGCAAGCCGCATGAAAGCTTATCAAAACAGACTAGAATCCGCCTCCGCGCTGTTGTAAAGCTGCATGTCGTATTGACACCTTGGAGGTCCATGGCTCTAATGACATTCAGCAGCACGCGCTGCCCATGCCATCCCCCGGACATTCGTCACGCAACCAGCCAAGGGCGCCAGTGTCGGGAGATTCATTGAAGAGACAACCTGGCCAACTCTATTCCTGTACGAGGGGTTCTTTGTGAACAAGACTGAATTAATTGAACACATCGCAAAACATGCCGACATCTCCAAAGCCGCAGCCACGCGCGCGCTGGAATCCACGATCGGTGCGGTGAAAACCACGTTGAAAAAGGGCGGCTCGGTGTCGCTCGTGGGGTTCGGCACCTTTGCCGTGGGCAAGCGTGCGGCGCGCAGCGGCCGCAACCCCCGCACCGGCGCTACGATTAAAATCAAGGCTGCCAAGGTGCCAAAGTTTCGTCCGGGCAAGGCATTGAAAGATGCCTTGAACTGAAACCCAGTTAAGGTGGGGTGCTTAGCTCAGCTGGTAGAGCGGCGCCCTTACAAGGCGTAGGTCGGCGGTTCGATCCCGTCAGCACCCACCACCGATGCAAAGGCGAACAATTGTTCGCCTTTTCTGTTTTGAGCACCGCCTGGCCGCCTCAAGCCGCGAAGGTCCCCCAGGGGGCGGCGTGGCGTAGGGAGCAAATTTTTTCTAGAGAGTCCGAGCATGTTTGATTTCGTCCGCAAGCACACCAGGATCATGCAGTTCTTGCTGTTCTTGCTGATCTTTCCTTCCTTTGTGCTGTTTGGCCTTGAGGGCTACAACCGGGCCATGGAAAAGGGCGAGGTGGTCGCCAAGGTGGATGGACGGGACATCAACCAGAGCGAGTGGGATGCCGCCCACACGCAAGAGGTGGAACGTCTTCGGGCATCCATGCCGTCGCTCGATCCCAAGCTGCTGGACTCGCCCGAAGCCAAGTACGCCACGCTGGAGCGCCTGGTTCGCGAGCGCGTGCTGGCCGCCGCTGCCGACAAGTCCAGGTTGGTCACCAGCGATTTGCGACTGGCCCGTGACCTGCAGGAGAACCCCACGATTGCTTCGTTGCGCCGCCCCGACGGCACGCTGGACATGGAGCGCTATCGACTACTGGTGGGCAGCCAGGGCATGACGCCCGAGATGTTCGAGGCCTCGGTTCGTGCCGATCTGTCGGCCCGCCAGGTGCTGGCCGGTGTGGCGGGCACCGGCTTTGCCACAGCGGCGCAGGCCGATGTGTCGCTGAACGCCTTTTTCGAGAAGCGCGACGTCCAGGTGGCGCGCTTCAGCGCCGCCGAATTCGCGGCCAAGCTGAGCCCGACGGACGCCGAGCTGGAAACCTACTACAGGGATCGTCAAGCCCTGTTCCAGGCCCCCGAGCAAGCCAGCATCGAATACCTGGTGCTGGACCTGGAGACCGTGAGGAACTCGATCGTCGTCAATGAACAGGATCTCAAAACCTACTACGAACAAAACGCGGCGCGCCTGAGCGGCCAGGAAGAAAGGCGTGCCAGTCACATCCTGATTGCGTCGCCCGCGACGGCTGCGGCGGCGGACCGCCAGAAGGCCAAGGTCAAGGCGGACGAGCTGTTGGCGGCGCTCAGGAAGTCGCCCGAGAGTTTTGCCGAGGTGGCGAAGAAGAACTCGCAGGATCCGGGATCGGCGCCCCAGGGCGGCGATCTGGATTTCTTTGCTCGCGGCGCGATGGCCAAGCCCTTTGAGGAAGCGGCATTCGCGCTCAAGAAGGGCGAGATCAGCGAGGTTGTGGAGTCCGAGTTTGGCTACCACATCATCAAGCTCACGGATGTCAAGACGCCCAAGCAGCGCAGCTTTGAAGACCTGCGCGCCGGCCTGGAAGCCGATCTGAAAAAGCAGCAGGCGCAGCGCAAGTTCGCCGAGACCGCCGAGGCGTTCACCAACGGCGTGTACGAGCAGTCCGACAGCCTCAAGCCCGTGGCCGAGCGGCTGAAGCTGGAGATCAAAACCGCCGCCGCGGTCACGCGCTCGCCCGCTCCGGGGGCGACGGGCGTGCTGGCCAGTCCCAAGTTCCTCAACGCGATTTTTGCGCCTGATTCGGTGGAGAAAAAACGCAACACGGAGGCGGTGGAAACCGCGCCCAGCCAGTTGGTGGCGGGCCGCATCGTGCAATACATGCCCAGCCGCACCCTGCCTTTGGCCGAGGTCAAGGAGCGCGTGCGCGAGCGCGTCTTGGCCGAGCGTGGGGCCGAGTTGGCCAAAAAGGAGGGTATGGCCAAACTGGAAGCCTGGAAGGCCAATCCCGGCAGCGCGGTCCTGCCGGCAGCCATCACTGTCTCGCGCGACCAGTCGCAGAAACAGCCCGCCGCCGTCGTTGAGGCTGCATTGCGCGCCGACGCATCGGCCCTGCCTTTCTTGACGGGGGTGGACCTGGGCGCCCAGGGCTATGCCGTGGTCAAGGTCAACAAGCTCGTGCCACGCGAGGCTGCTGCCGATGCTGTGGCCAAGCAGGACAGGGACCAGTACACCCAGTGGTGGGTGGCCGCCGAGAGCCTGGCCTATTACAACCTTTTGAAAGAGCGCTTCAAAACCCAGATCAAGGCGAGCAAGCCGGTTGCGAAAGTCGCAGAAGACTCGCAGCAAGCAGGAAAGCAGTGATCGAGCCCGGCTATAATGTTGCTTGATTAATGCGGTGGCTGTAGCTCAGTTGGTAGAGTCCAGGATTGTGATTCCTGTCGTCGTGGGTTCGAGTCCCATCAGCCACCCCAGGTAAACAAAGGAAACCCTGCTATCGAAAAAGTAGCGGGGTTTTGTCTTTTCGGGCTTGTTTAGCCTGAAGTTCCTCCCCCTCCCAAGCGAGTTTTCCCATATCCATCAAGCACTTAGCTTGAACTCGGGGTTCCGGCTGCTGCCTACGCCTTGATTTGCTGGATCAGTGCGAGGGCACGCTGCTGAAGCG
>JBOHHM010000077.1:0-5911 GCA_050725495.1 Burkholderiaceae bacterium
GCCGTCGGGGAAGCTCGCGCCGCTGGCGTCCACCGCCAGTCCGTTGACGCTGAACTGCGACGTGGACGTGAACGCCGTGATGGCACCTTCCACCTCGGCTTCATCGCGGTCTTCCAGGGCTTCTTCCGGCGGACGGATGCGCGTGGCGAACCATACGGCCGGAATGGCTGCCGGCGGCAGCACGGCCGTCAGCCGGACGCGAACCAGGGCGCCATTGTTGGGAACGATGCGCACATCGGTCGCGCTGCTGTAGTCGATGCGGATCGAGCCGATGTTGAACCGCTTGGCTGTGGCGTCGTGCTGGCTGGCCAGGCCCTGGATTCTGAAAAGGGCAGGGGCGTTTTCTTCTTCGATGAAGGTGGCCTGCAGCGTATTGGTCGCCGGGTCCAGGATGCCATGCACTTCGACAATGGTGTCGGTCGCAAGCGAGCTGAAACCGCTGGGCAGCGATTCATCGAAGATGGTGCTGCCCGTGACTTGGACGGTCTGGCCGAGCACCACAAAGGTTTTTTGGGCGCTGTTGGGGGGGCCTTCAATCCGCCCCTTCAGCTCGCTGCCGACCACCACGCTGGTGCCGGAAACCGGCGAGACCTTCACCGTCGCCAGCATCCCGAGCTTGAGCTTGCCGTGCATGTCGGCGCCGTCGTCATCGAGAACGCTGGCCGCCGCCGAATCGTCAAAGCGCACGCCGTTGACGATGATCGAGCCGAAGCCGGTGATCGGCCCCACCGCGAACGAGCCGGTGCCGGCTGCGGCAGCCGGGCCGCCGCCGCCACCGCCGCCGCAACCCGCCAGCGTCATGGCTGTGCCTAATAGGCCCAGTAATCCTTCCCGGCGCGTGATGCCGTGGCTCGCCGGGGCAATATGTGCTGTGTTCATGGGGTTTCTCCTTGGGAGTATGGGGTTGGGCCGCCACGGGGGGCGGAGAGCATGGCTTGCGACCAGGTGAACAGGTCGATGCGCATGGGTGTTATTTATAAATGTGCAAAAGGCACATTTCAAATTTTTGTTGTAACAAACAGTGCCGGCGAAGGGGGCAGAAACCCCATGGACGGCCGTGGCAGGGCCGGCGGCTGGATGCGGGGCCCGGCTTGGCACTGATAATCGCCCTGCCTATGAATACCTTGACCGAATGGCTTGCGCATTGCGAGCGTCTGCATCCGAAAAACATCGACATGGGGCTGGAGCGCGTCAGCCAGGTGGCCCAGCGCATGAGCCTGCGCCTGGACTGTCCGGTGATCACTGTGGCCGGCACCAACGGCAAGGGCTCGACCTGTGCCATGCTCGAGGCCATCCTGCTGCAGGCGGGCTACCGCACCGGCGTCTATACCTCGCCGCATTTGGTGCATTTCGAGGAGCGCTGCCGCATCCATGGCGAGGTTGTGGCGGCCGAGGACCTGGCTCAGCACTTCGCCCGCGTCGAAGCGGCGCGCGGCGATGTTTCCCTGACCTATTTCGAGTTTTCCACCCTGGCGATCCTGAGCCTGATGGCGCAGGCCCGCCTGGAAGTGGCGATTCTCGAGGTCGGCCTCGGCGGCCGGCTCGACGCGGTCAACATCATCGACACCGACTGCGCCGTGATCACCAGCATCGACCTCGACCACATGGAGTTCCTGGGGCCCGACCGCGAGAGCATAGGGCGCGAGAAGGCCGGCATTCTGCGCACGGGCAAGCCTGCCATCGTCAGCGACCCGATGCCGCCGCAAAGCGTGCTGGACCGCGCGCTGGAGGTCGGCGCCGACCTGTGGCGCTTTGGCAGCGACTTCAATTTCTCGGGCGACAAGCAGCAGTGGGGCTGGGCCGGCCGGGGCCGACGCTACAGCGGCATGGCCTACCCGGCCTTGCGCGGCGCCAACCAGCTGCTCAACGCCTCGGGCGTGCTGGCGGCACTGGAGTCGCTGCGCGAGAAGCTGCCGGTCACGGCCCAGGCCATTCGCAACGGGCTCGCCCTGGTCGAGCTGCCGGGGCGATTCCAGATCATTCCCGGCCAGCCCGTGCTGGTGCTGGACGTGGCCCACAACCCGCATTCGGTGGCGGCGCTAGCGGCCAATCTGGACGCCATGGGCTTTTACCCGACGACCCATGCCGTGTTCGGCGCGATGGCCGACAAGGACATCGCCCCGATGCTGGCGCGCGTCCATCCCTTGATCGACCGCTGGTATTTCACCGACCTGCCCACGCCCCGGGCCGAGTCCGCGGTGAATTTAAAGGCCCAATGGGACACGCTGCAGGCCTCGCCGAAGGGGCGCAAGGACGTGCTTGCCGCAACCTATGCCGACCCAATGCAGGCCCTGCAGGCGGCCATCGAGGCCGCAGACCCCGCTGATAGAATCGTGGTCTTTGGATCGTTCTACACGGTAGGTGGCGTTTTGAAAGACGGCACGCCTCGCCTTCATGCCACACACCTGAGCGCTTAAGCACCCATGGCTTTTTTCAAGTTCCGTTGGCCCGGCCGAAAGCGTGACGACGTCCAGGCAGCCGCCCAGCCCGAGAGCGTCGAGGTGTTGCGCAGGCGCGCCAAGCACCGCTTGATCGGCGCGGCGATTCTGGTGCTGCTCGGCGTGATCGGCTTCCCGCTGCTGTTTGACACCCAGCCGCGTCCCATTGCGGTCGATATTCCGATTGAGATCCCCGACAAAAACAAGACCAAACCCCTGGTGATTCCCGCGGCGCCACCGCCGGCGACGAAGGCCGCGACTGAGCCGGCCTCAGCCGGGGCGCCCGCAGCCGGCGGCAGCAGCGCTTCCTCCCGGGTGCCGGACTCGGCCAGCCTGGATGCCAGGGAAGAGGTCGTTGCCGCGCCAAAATCAGAACAAAAACCGGCTGTAGGCCCCGTATCTCCGGCAACGCCCGCTACAAAAAAAGAAGCAAAACCCGAGCCCAAACCGGCCACCAAGTCCGATGACGGTGCCAAAGCCAAGGCCCTTCTGGAAGGCAAGGCGGCTGAAGCTGGGGCGGACGACAGCCGTTTTGTGGTGCAGGTCGGCGCGTTTTCCGATGGGGCCAAGGCCCGTGAAACCCGCCTCAAGGTTGAGAAGGCGGGCCTGAAGACCTATACGCAGGTCGTGGAAACCAAGGACGGCAAGCGCATCCGGGTGCGGGTCGGGCCGTTCGCCAGCAAGGCCGAAGCCGACAAGGCGGCCAGCAGGATCAAGGGGCTGGATTTGCCGGCCGCCATCCTCAGCTTGTAGAGCGGGCTGTCCGATGGCCGTGCTGGATTGGGTGTTTTTGCTCGTGCTGCTGGTATCGCTGATGCTCGGTGCCTGGCGCGGCCTGGTGTACGAAATGATGTCGGTGCTGGCATGGGTGGCTGCATTTTTGCTGGCGCAGTGGTGGGCGCCCGAGGCGGCGGCTCGGCTACCCCTGGGCGGCGCGTCCGAGTCGGTTCGTTATGCCGCCGGCTTTGTGACGGTGTTCGTGGCGGCGGTGTTTGCCGGCGGACTGCTGGCCTGGCTGACCAAGAAACTGGTCGAGGCCATGGGCTTGCGGCCCGCGGACCGCACGCTGGGCGCAGCCTTCGGCGTGTTGCGGGGCCTGATTTTGCTGCTTGCGGCCACGGTGGTGATGCACATGACGCCGCTGAAGACCAGTCCCTGGTGGCAGGAGTCAGAAGGCGCGGGCGCATTGACTGCGGCGCTCAAGGGGCTGAAGCCGGTGCTGCCGCAGGAGTTTGTGAAATATTTGCCCTGAGAGTTGCCATCGCGGGCGTGGCAAGGCATGTCCCTGCGGGAGATGCTTTGCGGCGTTCAGCATGACAATTCAATTACTTTGCAGGATGGAGTGCGGCACCGCCGGTGCCTGCCCTGGCCTCAACTGGATGGAACTATGTGTGGAATCGCCGGCGTTGTCAGCAGCGCCCCCGTCAATCAGCTGATCTATGACGCCTTGCTGCTGCTGCAGCACCGGGGCCAGGATGCGGCCGGCATCGTCACGCAGCAGGAGCGCAAGTTCTTCATGCACAAGGCCAAGGGCATGGTGCGCGACGTGTTCCGCACCCGCAACATGCGCGCCCTGCCGGGCAACTGCGGCCTGGGCCAGGTTCGTTACCCGACGGCCGGCAATGCCTACAGCGAGGAAGAAGCCCAGCCGTTTTACGTGAATGCGCCGTTCGGCATCGTGCTGGTGCACAACGGCAACCTCACGAACGCCCGGGCGCTGAAGGCCGAGCTGTTCTCCACCGATCACCGCCACATCAACACCGAGAGCGACTCCGAAGTCCTGCTCAATGTGCTGGCCCACGAGCTGGAGAAGGCCACCCGCGGACTGCCGCTCAAGCCCGAAGACGTGTTCACCGCCGTGCGCAACGTGCACCGCCGCGTCAAAGGCTCTTATGCCGTGGTCGCCCTCATTGCAGGCCATGGCCTGCTGGCCTTCCGAGACCCGTTCGGCATCCGGCCCCTGTGCATGGGCCGCGGCAAGGACGGCACGGTCATGGTGGGCAGCGAGTCGGTGGCGCTGGAGGGCACGGGTCACGCGTTGGACCGCAATATCGCGCCGGGCGAAGCGGTGTTCGTGGACCTGCAGGGCACGGTGCACGCACAGCAGTGCGCCGATGCGCCGCAGCTTTTCCCCTGCATTTTTGAATTCGTCTACCTCGCCCGGCCCGACTCCGAGCTGGACGGCATCTCGGTCTACCAGGCCCGGCTGAACCTGGGCGAAACCTTGGCCAAGCGCGTGGTGTCCACCGTGCCGCCCAGCGAGATCGACGTGGTGATTCCGATTCCCGAATCGAGCCGGCCCAGCGCCACCCAGGTCGCGCACCTGCTGGGCATCCCGTATCGCGAGGGCTTTGTCAAGAACCGCTACGTGGGCCGCACCTTCATCATGCCGGGCCAGGGCGTGCGCAAGAAATCGGTGCGCCAGAAGCTCAACGTGATCGCCAGCGAATTCAAGGGCCGCAATGTGCTGCTGGTCGACGACTCCATCGTACGCGGCACGACCAGCCGCGAGATTGTGCAGATGGCGCGCGACGCCGGCGCCCGCAAGGTCTATCTGGCCAGTGCCGCACCGCCGGTGCGCTTTCCCAATGTCTACGGCATCGACATGCCCACCAGCAGCGAACTGGTGGCCCATGGCCGCAGCATCGAAGAGGTGCGCGAGATCATCGGTTGCGACGCGCTGATCTACCAGGACGTGGACGCGATGAAGAGGGCCGTCGGCTCGCTCAACCCCAAGCTCGCAGGCTTCGATGCCTCGTGCTTTGACGGCGTCTATGTGACCGGCGACATCACCTCGGACGACATCGTTCGGCTCAACGAGAACCGCGTGAGCGAGCAAGAGGGCGAGGAAGACACCTCGCGCCTGGCCCTGCCCAATCACGCCGACTGAATATGACGAACAAGAAACTGCCTGACAAGCTGCACCTGGACACGCTGGCCGTGCGCGCTGCGGTCGACAAGAGCCAGTATGGCGAAAACTCCGAAGCCCTGTACCTGACATCGAGCTTCACCCAGCCCGACAGCGAAACCGCGGCGCGCCGTTTCGCCGGCGAGGAAGAGGGCTACATCTACTCGCGCTTCACCAACCCGACCGTGGCGAGCATGGAGCAGCGCCTGGCCGCGCTCGAAGGCACCGAGGCCTGCATAGGCACCTCCAGCGGCATGAGCGCGATCTTGCTGCTGTGCATGGGGCTGCTCAAAGCCGGCGACCATGTCGTGTGCTCGCGCTCGGTGTTTGGCTCCACCATCAAGCTGATCGGCGGCGAGTTCGCCAAGTTCGGCGTGGAGAGTTCGTTTGTTTCGCAGACCGATGTGGCCGAATGGAAGGCCGCGATCCAGCCCAACACCAAACTGCTGTTCGCCGAAACGCCGACCAACCCGCTGACCGATGTCTGCGACATCCGCGCGCTGGCCGATCTTGCGCACAATGCCGGCGCTTTGCTGGCCGTGGACAATTGTTTTTGCTCGCCGGC
>JBOHHM010000078.1:0-10657 GCA_050725495.1 Burkholderiaceae bacterium
GAGGCCGGCCACGACCCGCGACGCGGCTTCGCCGGCGGCTACTACCTGGAAGGCCTGTCGCTGGGCCTGCCGTTCGTGGCCGCGTTCATGAAGCCTGGCGGCTGGGGGCGCGAGGTCACCTCGGCCATCGACCAGTACGACCACATGACCTGCGGGTGGGTCTGCGGCGAGGACCAGGCCATGGAGGGCAACAGCATCATGCTGCACCCGAGCGAGAAAGACCAGTACGGCCTGCCCATCCCCATCGTCACCAAGACCTACACCGGCAACGACCATGCGCTGGCCCGGCACGGCCTCAAGCAGTGGCGCGCGCTGTCCGAGGCGGTCGGCGCCCAGCGCGTGATCGACATGCCGCCCTACCCGGCGAGCCACAACATGGGCACCAACCGCATGAGCGCGAACCCGCGCGACGGCGTGGTCAACAAGTGGGGGCAAACGCATGACGTGAAGAACCTGTTTGTCTCCGACGGCAGCCAGTTCACGTCCAGCGGCGCCTGCAATCCGACGCTGACCATCGTCGCGCTCGCGATCCGCCAGGCCGGGCATATTGCAGGCGCGATGAAGCGCAAGGAACTCTGACGCCGCGGCGCTTCGCTGCGGCACCGACGGCCAAGCGGTGGGCTGTCGGTGCCGGTCCTGGCGCCCGACCATGGAGACTCGCCCTGGGCCATGGCTGACACCGCAGAAACTGGTTCTCCGCGCCGTCCCACGCTTGTTTAGCGCTATCTTTCTGATAGCACCGAGCTGGGCAGGTCGTACCACCATGCGCAAGCCCAGCGCGCCAAGCTGCGGCTGGTGTGGAATCGGCAAGGAAAGTCCAGGGTCGGCCTGAACGCTTTGATGCAAAATGAGACTCTCGCCCAACCGATTCGAGGGCTCGCATGCCAAACGCAAGCATCAGTTACCTCGCTGAAAACGAGCGTGTTCTCTCTTATGGACCGGGCACGCCCGAGCGTGCGAGCCTGAAAGAGGAGATCGCTCGCCAGCAGGACCGGGTGCTCGATATTCCTCTGGTCATCGGCGCTCAGCGCCTGTTTCGCGATGAGCCACGCGACCTTGTCTGCCCTCACGATCACCAGCACAGGCTGGCGCGCCTCAGCCAGGCCAGCGAGGCCGATGCCCATGCGGCCGTCGCCGCTGCGCTGAAGGCGCGCGAGGCTTGGGCCAATACTTCGTTTGACGAAAGAGCCGCGATTTTCCTGAAGGCCGCCGACCTGCTGGCCGGTCCCTGGCGACAAAGGCTCAACGCAGCCACCATGCTGGGCCAGAGCAAAACGGTGCAGCAGGCCGAAATTGACTCGGCCTGCGAGTTGATCGACTTTCTGCGCTTCAACGTCGAATTTGCAGCGCGCCTGTATGCCGAGCAGCCACGCAGTTCGCCCGGCGTGCGCAACCTGCTCGACTACCGCCCGCTCGAAGGCTTCGTCTATGCGATCACGCCTTTCAATTTCACGGCCATTGGCGGCAACCTGCCGACCGCCCCGGCGCTGATGGGCAACACCGTGGTCTGGAAGCCCGCGACGGCCGCAGCCCTGAGCAACTACCTGTTCCTGGAACTGCTGGAAGAGGCCGGCCTGCCGTCTGGCGTCATCAGTTTCCTGCCCGGACCTGCTGCAGCCCTGGCCGAAGCGCTGCTGTCCTCGCCCGAGCTGGCGGGCATCCACTTCACCGGCTCGACCGCCGTGTTCGAGAGCCTGTGGCAGCAAACGGCACAGAACCTGCGCCGCTACCGCAGCTACCCGCGCCTGGTCGGTGAAACCGGGGGCAAGGACTTTGTGCTCGCCCATGCTTCGGCCGACCTCACGGCGCTGGCCACGGCCCTGCTGCGAGGTGCCTTCGAATACCAGGGACAAAAATGCAGCGCCGCCTCGCGCGCCTATGTCCCGGCCTCGCTGTGGCCCGAGCTCAAGCAAAGCCTCGCCGACCAGATGGCCGGCATCACGATCGGAGACGTCAGCGACTTCACCAACTTCATGGGTGCGGTGATCGACCGCCAGGCGTACCAGCGCATCACGACGTACATTGAAGAGACACGCGCCTCGTCGAGCGCGTCCATCGTCGCGGGCGGCGACCATGCGGACGACGTCGGCTATTTTGTGCGGCCCACGCTGATCGAGGTGCAGGACCCGATGCATAAGACCATGTCGGAGGAAATCTTCGGGCCGGTGCTCTCGGTCTATGTCTATCCCGACCACGAGTGGAGCGCCACCCTGTCCCTGCTCGACCGCACCAGTCCCTACGCCTTGACCGGCGCGGTCTTCGCCCAGGACCGGGCGGCTCTGAACGAGGCGCATGCGGCACTGCGCAATGCCGCAGGCAACTTCTATGTCAACGACAAGCCGACGGGTGCCGTCGTCGGGCAGCAACCGTTTGGGGGCGCGCGCCGCAGCGGCACGAACGACAAGGCCGGCTCGATGCTCAACCTGATCCGCTGGACCTCGCCTCGCACGGTCAAGGAAACCCATTGCCCCCCACGGTCCTACCCTTACCCGCACATGCAGGTCTGAGCGACAAGAGAGCCGGTAGCGACCTCATGCGGCTTGCGTGCCACATGGATGGCCACGATGCCAAGGGACAGCCGCTCAAACGACACATCGTGAAAGCCTGCGGCGGCCAGTTCGCTGGCCAGCGATTCGGCGCCGGGGATGTCCTGTATGCCCTGCAGCAAATAGCGGTAGGCCGCGGCATCGCCGCCGGTCGCGATCCAGCCGATGACGGGGATGCACAGGCGCATGTACGTCAGGTAGGCGCGATGAAGCCAGGGCCAGACGATGCGCGAGGTTTCCAGCGCAATGAACCGCCCGCCGGGCCGCAGCACCCGGAAGGCCTCGCGCAGAACCTGCGGGCGATCGCAGAGCTTGAGGCCCAGCGATATCGAGTACAGATCGATGCTGCCGTCCGCGACGCCGGGCATCGCATGGGCGTCGAGCAGCCGGAACTCCAGTGACGCCGACAGGCGGCCCGCGCGCCGCCTTGCGACGGCCAGCATTTGCGGGCTGATGTCCGAAACAATGAGCGTTTGACCGGGCCGCAGAGCTTCATGCTGGACCACCCGCAGCACCACATCGCCCGTGCCGGAGGCGGCATCGAGCAGGGTATTCCAGGGCTCCTGCGCGATCCGCTGGGCGACCCTGCGCTTCCACCAGCGGTGAATGCCGAAGCTGAACAAATCGCAGAGCAGGTCGTAGCGGCCGGCGATTCGCCCGAAGACGTCATCGGCGCGCGTGTCGAACGCGGCGGCGTTGGCTAAAGGGGCGTTTTGCTCAACAGTCATGCGGCAGGACTCTATGCGACCCCGATTTATAGCAGCATGCCGCCTGGAAGCCGCTCCTTTGTATCAAATCGCCCGCCAGCCCGTATCTGACGAGCGTCAAATGCTGTCGATTGAATAGCACATGAGGCCAGCGTATAGGCCGTCTTCACCGTCGTGAAGAACTCCTGCGCATAGCGGCCCTGATCCCTCGAGCCATAGCTGCTGCCTTTGCGCCCGCCGAACGGAACGTGGTAGTCAACCCCGGCCGTGGGCAGGTTCACCATCACCATGCCGGCCTGGCTGTGGCGCTTGAAATGCGTCGCATGCTTCAGGCTGGTGGTCGCGATCCCCGCCGACAGCCCGAACGGCGTGTCGTTGGCCACGACCAGCGCTTCCTCGTAGTCTTTGACCCGGATGATGCTGGCCACCGGCCCGAAAATCTCCTCGCGGTTGATGCGCATCGCCGCAGTGCTCTCTGTGAACAGCGCAAGCGCCATGTAGAAGCCGTCGTTGCTCAGGCTGAGCTTGGCGCCGCCTGCGGCGAGCACGCCGGCCTCGGCCTTGCTGATCTCAACGTAGCTCAAGTCCTGCTCGAGCTGGCTCTGGCTCGCGACCGGGCCGATGTCCGTGCCCGAGGCCAGCGCATCGCCGCCACGAAGCACGGATAGATGCCATCGGTCACGATCAGCCGGCTGGACGCCGTGCAGCGCTGGCCGGTGGCGTAGAACGCGCTTTGCACGCTCAGCTCCACGGCGGCCTTCAGGTCGGCGGCGTCCAGGACCACCTGCGGGTTCTTGCCGCCCATCTCGAGCTGCACTTTCTTGAGGCTGCGCGCGCAGGCGGCGGCGATGCGGCGGCCGACCCCCACCGAGCCCGTGAAGCTCACGGCGTCGACGCCCTGGTGGTTGACCAGGGCGTCGCCGATCGCGTGGCCCCGGCCCATGACGAGGTTGAACACGCCGCCCGGGATGCCAACGGCCATAGGCGACGGTGGCGGCTTCGCGCTGGCCTGCAGCTCACGGCCGCGGGCGACTGCGTGATGAACTACTTCCGCGGCATGCGCGGCGCCATCGAGGCACTGAACCGCGAACTGCATGCGCTGCGCCTGGGCAGCGCCGGCAAGCTGTTCATCGGCAGCATCATGGCGGCCTCACCCGCGCACCTGACCGAGGCGCTGATTCGCCTCAAGGAAACCTACCCGCTGCTGTCCGTCGAGATTTCGGTGGGCACCAGCGACCGGCTGATGGAGCAACTGCGCGAAGGCGTGCTCGACGTGGTGATAGGCCGCGTGCTGAGCCTGTCCAGCCAGGACTGCCAGTTCCGCCCGATTGCCGACGAAGCCCTCTCGGTCATCGCAGCCAATGAGCACCCGCTGACCGCACAACGCAGCGTGAGCTTCAACGCCCTGCAATGCTACCCGTGGATCCTGCAGCCCGCCGGCAGCCCGATGCGCGATGTGATGGAACAGGAGTTCCGTGCCCACCACACCCCGCTGCCCAAGGGGCTGATCGAAACAGCCTCCATCCTGACCACCACCAACCTGATCGCCCGCACCCAGATGATCGCGGTCATCCCTGAGTCCGTGGCAGGCCGCTACCAGCAGCATGGCCTGTTGCGCATCCTGCCCTACACCATCCGCCACAAGCTGGCGGCCTATGGCAGCATCGTGCGGCGCGACCAGCCGGCGAGCATGGCGGCGGCTCGGTTTCTGGCCTTGCTGCATGAGGAATGAGGCTCCCGGCGTCGCGAACAAAGCCTGACACGCTATCTTTTTAATAGCAATCAAACTGTGACTCGATCCAGCTTCAGGAGCCGCACCGCGTCGATGTTCAGGTTGCCGGGCCCCACTTCGGGCTCCAGCCGCTCAGGTCCAGCCACCTCGCAAGCCAGGGTAAACCCCGAGAACTTCGCAGCATCACAGGCTTGAAATAGTTATATTTAATAACCATAATCCATCCCATCACGAAAGGCATCCATGAGCTCCAAAGACATCCAGCTCGACATCCGGGGCGAGCACCAGGAGATCGCCGTCATCCGCCTCGCGCGCCCCGCCAAGCGCAACGCGCTCAGCGACGGCCTGATCCTGGCGATCCGCGACACCTTTGACAAGCTGCCCCCCACCGTGCGTGCCGCGGTGCTCGACGGCGAGGGCGAACACTTCTGCGCCGGGCTGGACCTGTCCGAACTCCAGGAGCGCGACGCGGGCCAGGGCCTGCACCACTCGCGCATGTGGCACAACGCACTCGAATGCGTGCAATACGGCCCGGTGCCGGTGATCGCGGCGCTGCACGGCGCGGTCGTGGGAGGCGGTCTGGAACTGGCCAGCGCCTGCCACATCCGCGTGGCCGACGAGAGCACCTTCTACGCGCTGCCCGAGGGCTCGCGCGGCATCTTCGTGGGCGGCGGCGGCGCGGTGCGCATCCCGCGTCTGATCGGCGCCGCGCGCATGGCCGACATGATGCTCACCGGCCGCGTCTACAACGCGCAGGACGGCGAGCGCATCGGCTTCGCCCAGTACCTCGTGCCCCAGGGCGCGGCCTTCGACAAGGCGTTCGAGCTGGCCCAGCGCGTGGCACAGAACGCACCGCTGACCAACTACGCGCTGATGCACGCCCTGCCGCGCATCGCCGAGCAGCCGGCCGACCAGGGCTTCCTGACCGAGGCCATGATGGCCGCGATCGCCCAGAGCGCCCCCGAGGCCAAGGACCGCGTGCGCGCCTTCCTCGAGGGACGCGCGGCCAAGGTGCAAAAGGCCTGAACCCTGCCACGAAACCCGGCGCAGACCGGGCCACCTCCCCTTGCTACCCGTACCGAGTGAGACAACATGAGTGAGACCCACGCTCCCCGCTACCGCCCCCTGCGCTTTGGCGTGACCCGGGTAGACCTGCGCGACGGCCCGGACGGCGTGCGCTACGTGCGCGCCGACCAGCCGCTGCAAGACTACGCCGCCCGCATCACCGACCGGCTGCTGCATTGGGCCGAATGCGCGCCGCAGCGCAGCTTCATGGCCCAGCGCGTGAGAAACCCGGACGGCACACGCGGCGACTGGCGTCACATCGGCTACGCCCAGGCACTGGACAGCGCGCGCCGCATCGGCCAGGCGCTGCTGGACCGGGGCCTGAGCACCGAACGGCCGGTGGTGATCCTCAGCGAAAACGACCTCGAGCATGCCCTGCTGGCCCTGGGTTGCCTCTACGCAGGCGTGCCCTACTGCCCGGCCTCGCCCGCCTACGCCACCATCAGTCAGGACTTCGCCAAGCTGCGCCACGTGCTGGGCACGCTGACTCCCGGCCTGGTGTTCGCGAGCGACGCGCAGCGCTATGGCCACGCCATCCTGGCAACCGTGGGCGAAGATGTAGAGGTGGTCACGACCGGGGTGCCGTGCCCGGCCGCGTCACCACCAGCTTCCAGCAACTGCTGGACACCGAAGCCACGCCGGCGGTGGACGCCGCCATGCGGGCCACCGGCCCCGACACGATCACCAAGTTCCTGTTCACCTCGGGGTCGACCAAAAACCCGAAGGCCGTGATCAACACCCAGCGCATGTGGTGCGCCAACCAGCAGCAGATGCGCCAGTCCATGCCGGTGCTGGCCGAAGAGCCGCCAGTGCTGATCGACTGGCTGCCGTGGAACCATACGTTCGGCGGCAACCACAACGTCGGCCTCGTGCTCTACAACGGCGGCACGCTCTACATCGACGAGGGCAAACCCACGGCGGCGCTGATCGGCGAGACCCTGCGCAACCTGCGCGAGATAGCGCCCACGCTGTACTTCAATGTGCCCACCGGTTTCGAGGCGATCGCCCAGGCGATGAAAACCGACGACGTCCTGCGCCGCAACTTCCTCTCGCGCGTCAAGATGTTCTTCTATGCGGGCGCGGCGCTGGCCCAACCGGTCTGGGACAGCCTGTACGAATCCGAGGAGCGCGAGATCGGCGAGCGCATCGTCATGACCTCGGGGCTGGGCATGACGGAATCGGGCCCTTACGGTCTGTTCGTGACCAGCCCGAATGTGAGCGCCGGCGACCTGGGCGTGCCGACGCCCGGCCTGGAACTCAAGCTCGTGCCGATCGACGGCAAGGTCGAGATCCGCTACAAGGGCCCCAACGTCACGCCAGGCTACTGGCGCTGGCCCGAGGCCACGGCCGAGGCCTTTGACGACGAGGGTTTCTTCTGCACCGGCGACGCCGTGCAGTGGATCGACGCCGGCAATCCGCACATCGGGCTCAGGTTCGACGGCCGCATCGCCGAGGACTTCAAGCTCGCCACCGGCACCTTCGTCAGCGTCGGTCCGCTGCGCGCCAAGATCATTGCGGCCGGCGCTCCCTACATCCAGGACGCGGTGCTGACCGGCCTCAATCTCAAGGAGGTCGGCGCCATGGTGTTCCCCACGCCGGCCGTTCGGGCCTTGAGCGGCCTGGACGCCAGCGCGCCGATGGCCGATGTGCTGTCCAGCGCGCCGGTGATCGCGCACTTCCAGACCGTGATCGATGAACTGGCCCGCAGCGCCACCGGCAGCGCCAACCGCATCGCGCGCATGTGCCTGCTGGCCGAGCCGCCAACCATCGACCGTGGCGAAGTCACCGACAAGGGCTCGATCAACCAGCGCGCCGTGCTGACGCACCGGGCCCAGACCGTGGAGGCGCTGCATGCCGACACGCTGCCCACCATTTTGAAACCCCGCCAGCCCTAAAGGACCCCTCACCATGGCCTCCCAAGGATTTTTCTCCAGCTTCGACGATGTCTGGATGCTCGACGGCGTGCGCACGCCGATGGTCGACTATTGCGGCGCGCTCGGCCACATCTCGCCGACCGACCTGGGCATCAAGACCGCGCGCGAGGCGCTGGCGCGCACCGGCGTGCCGGGCGAGCACATCGGCTCGGTCGTCACCGGCAACATGGCGCCCGGCGACTTTGACCAGTTCTTCCTGCCGCGCCATATCGGCCTGTACGCCGGCGTGCCGGTGCAGGTGCCGGCCATCATGGCCCAGCGCATCTGCGGCACGGGCTTCGAGCTGTTCCGCCAGGCGGCTGAACATATCCGGGGCGGCGCGGCCGAGGCGGCGCTGGTGGTCGGCACCGAGAACATGACGCGCAACCCGATCGCGGCCTTCGACCACCGCACCGGCTTCAAGCTCGGCGCGCCGGTGGGGTTCAAGGACTACATGTGGGAGGCGCTGAAGGACCCGGCCGCCGGCATCAACATGATCCAGACCGCCGAGAACCTGGCCAAGAAATACGGCATCACGCGCGAGCAGGCCGACGAATTCGCCTCGCAGTCGTTCGCGCGCGCGGTCGCCGCGCAGGAGAGCGGCTTCCTCGCCGGCGAGATCGTGCCGGTGGTGAGCGAGAAGTTCGAACTCGAAGGCTACAAAACGCGCGGCATCAAGCTGCAGGGCAAGATCACCGAGGTGACGCAGGACACCCACCCGCGCCTGTCGCCAGTGGAGGTGCTGGCCAGGCTCAAGCCGGTGCACGAAGGCGGCGTGCAGACCGGCGGCAACAGCTCGGCGCTGGTCGATGCGGCGGCCGCCGCCGTCGTGGCCTCAGGCAGCTATGCCAAGGCGCACAGCAAGAAGCCGCTGGCGCGCGTCGTCGCCGCCACGGCGGTGGGCGTGCCGCCCGAGATCATGGGCATCGGCCCGGCGCCGGCGATTCGCCTGCTGCTGGAGCGCACCGGCCTGACGCTGGACCAGATCGGCCGCTTCGAAATCAACGAAGCGCAGGGCACACAAACGCTGGCCGTGGAGCGCGAGCTGCGCCTGGAGCGCAGCAAGCTCAACGTCAACGGCGGCGCCATTGCGCTGGGCCACCCGCTGGCGGCCACCGGCGTACGCCTGACCATCACGGTGGCGCGAGAACTCCAGCGCGCCGGGCTGCGCTGGGGCATTGCCTCGGCCTGCGTGGGCGGCGGCCAGGGCATGGCGCTGCTGATCGAAAACCCCGACGCGGCCTGAGCCTGTTTTTCAGTCAATTTCAAATAAAAGTGCTTCCAGCCCTTATTAAGCGGGCGCAAGCAGCTACAAATAACATAGCAGAAGGATTGCCACCATGAACATTCAAGGACAAGCCGCACTCGTCACCGGCGGCGGCTCCGGCCTCGGCGAGGCCACCGCGCGCGAACTGGCCCGGCTGGGCGCCAGGGTCGCCGTGCTCGACGTGAACCTGGCCAACGCCGAAAAAGTCGCCACTGAAATTGGCGGCGTGGCCTGCCAGTGCGACATCACCAGCGCCGACAGCCTGCAGGCCGCCATCGCGAAAGCCGCCGCAGCCCACGGGCCGGCGCGCATCCTGATGAACATCGCCGGCATCGGCACGGCCAAGCGTGTGGTCGGCAAGGACGGCAACCCGGCACCGCTGGAAGACTTCATCAAGGTGGTCAACGTCAACCTGATAGGCACTTACAATGCCGCCCGCCTGTTCGCCGCCGCGTGCGCCCAGCTCGCGCCGCTCGAAGACGGCGAGCGCGGCGTGATGGTGTTCACCGCCTCGGTCGCCGCCTTTGACGGCCAGGTCGGCCAGCAGGCCTACAGCGCGTCCAAGGGCGGCGTGGTCGGCATGACGCTGCCGATGGCGCGCGATCTCGCGCAACACGGCATCCGCGTCTGCACGATCGCGCCCGGCCTGTTCGCTACGCCGCTGATGAAGACCCTGCCGGAAGCCGTGCAGGCCTCGCTGGCGGCCAGCATCCCGTTCCCCTCGCGCCTGGGCAAGCCCGAAGAGTTTGCGCAGCTGGCCAGCCACATCGTCACCAACACGCACCTCAACGGCGAGGTGATCCGCCTCGACGGCGCGCTGCGCATGGCGCCGCGCTGAGAGGACCGCGTGATGAGCAAGACCACGGTTTACGAAGTGAAGGTGATGTTCGGCGACTGCGACCCGGCCGGCATCGTGTTCTTCCCCAATTTCTCGAAATGGATGGACGCGGCCTCGCTGCATTTCTTCATGGAATGCGGTGTGCCGCCCTGGCGCGAGCTGGTCAAGACCACGGGCATCATCGGCACCCCGCTGCTGGAGATCCACACCCGATTCATGCGCCCCGCCACCTATGGCGAAACGCTGCAGGTCTACACCAGCATCGAGGAATGGCGCAGCAAGGTGTTCATCCAGAAGCACGTGGTCAAGCGCGGCGAGGATCTGCTGTGCGAAGGCCTGGAGACACGCGCCTTTGTGATTCACCCGCCCGAGGATCCGCACCGCATCAAGGCCATCCCCGTGCCTGAAGACATCAAGGCCAAGTGCGGCTGAACCTCGTTGACTAAACCCACTTTCAAACGCAAGTCGGAGTAGGAATGCCAGTCACCCAACACCCCCTCCACAGATCCGTACGTGCGGAATTACCGCATACGGCTCCTGCCTTGGGTCGTGACGATCAGACGCTGGTTCGGGTAAGGGTGGCAGATGC
>JBOHHM010000079.1:0-24014 GCA_050725495.1 Burkholderiaceae bacterium
GAAACTACCCAAAAATCAAGCGTCGAAATTCAAATCGGCACCAAACAAAATCGGCCGCTAACCCGCGTGGTTATTGGCTTCGCGGGAAAACCGGTCTATGTTGACCGGACACTACTGGGTTTGAACAGGTAGTGAAACTCAGGCAGCGATCGCGGCGCTGGGCTGATTGGCGGCAACCGTTGCCAGCGCCTTGATCTCCGCTTCGGCCGCGGCCAGGGCCTGGGCCTTGGGGGCGTCCCCCATGGCCACGCCTTCGGCGCGCACGAAGCGCACATCGGTGATGCCGAGGAAGTTGAACACGGTCTGCAGGTAGCTTTCCTGGTGTTCCATGGCACGGCCGGCATCGCTGGTGGAATACACGCCGCCTCGGGTGGACGCCACGATCACCGTCTTGCCGCCGGCCAGGCCTTTGGGGCCCTGGTCGGTGTAGGTGAAGGTGCGGCCGGCCTGCGCGACGCGGTCGATCCACGCCTTGAGCTGGCTGGGGATCGAGAAGTTGTAGAGCGGCGCGCCGACGACGATCACATCGGCGGCGAGAAACTGCGTCACGAACGCTTCCGACAGCTCGTTTTCACGGCGCTGGACTTCGGTCAGGCCTTCGGCGTTGGCGCCCAAGCGAAAACCCAGCGAGTCTGCGGACAGGTGGCTGGGCGCATCCTTGGCCAGGTCGAGGTACTCGACCACGGTGCCGGGGTGGCTGGCGCTCCATTGGGCGGCAATGCGTTGCGTGAGCTGGCGCGAAACCGAATTGGCACCGAGGGCGCTGGAATCGATGTGAAGCAGTTTCATGGTCATGTCCTTTCGTTGTTGCCGCCGATTGCGGCCATGGATAGATTGTGTGGTTGGATCGATTCTTTGATAAGACGGCAAAAATGTGATAGATTGTTCTATAGATAGGACAATTTAGGGTGACACATGCAGGACCTGAACGACATGCTGTATTTCGCCGAGGTGGTGGAACATGGCGTTTTTGCCGCCGCCGGGCGCGTGCTGGGCTTGCCCAAGTCGCGTCTCTCGCGCCGCGTGGCCGAGCTCGAGGCCCGTCTGGGCGTGCGCCTGCTGCAGCGCACCACCCGCAGGCTGTCGCTGACCATGGTGGGGGAGCAGTTCCACCGCCATTGCGTGGCCGTGCGCGAAGAGGCCGAGGCGGCGGCCGAGGCCGTGGCGCAGGCGCAAACCGAGCCGCGCGGCACCATCCGCGTGACCTGTCCGGTGACCTTGGCGCAGACCGTGGTGGGCGAACACCTGCCGCGCTTCCTCGCGCGCCACCCGCAGGTGCGGGTCGACATGCAGGTCAGCAACCGGGTGGTCGACCTGGTAGAGGAGGGCGTGGACGTGGCCTTGCGGGTGCGGCCCACAGTGGAGGACAGCGGCAGTCTGGTCGTGAAGCATCTCGGCCTCACCTATGCATTGCTGGTCGCCAGCCCGCAGCAGTTGCAACGTCAGGGCCGACCCGCCCATCCCGACGACCTGGCCCGGCTCGACACCGTGGCGATGTCCGCTGCCGATGGCCGCACCACCTGGAAGCTGGTGGGCCCCGACGCCGCCGCGCACGCGTTCCAGCATCAGCCGCGCTACGTGGCCGATGACCTGCTGACCCTCAAGTTTGCCGTGCTCGGCGGTGCCGGCGCGTGCGTGCTGCCTGACTACATGTGTCGCGAAGAACTCCTCGACGGCCGGCTGGTGCTGGTACTGCCGGGCTGGGCGCCGCTGCCCGGGGTGGTGCACGCGGTCTTTCCGTCGCGCCGGGGCATGGTGCCGGCCGTGCGGCATTTCCTGGATTTCCTGGGCGAGCACATGGGAGGTCCGGGCGATGCGCATCAACCTGGCTCGGCCGCGTCGTCATGACCGAGACATCAGGCATTGACGCTGCCGGCCATGGTGACCCCACATCCACAATAAAATTTGGCTCAAGCCACCGCCGAATGGTCGTCTGTTGCTATCAACTTAGTAGCAATGACTTTTGGCCGTGAAAATTAGGGTGATCTCGGTTCTCGTCCAAATCGTCCCGCTTCAACGTCAGGGTAGCTAGAGCGCGCGATCTCGCGCACGGATTCGCCCGCGCGCAGACGCACGAGCATATGACGGTACTGGAACATCTCGATTCTCCTGCGGCCTACGGGCGTCCTCCTGAGCAAAAAGCCCAGAAGGTAGCCTGTAAGACAACAAAGCTTCGAGACGCCTTCGGCACCCGCCGCTGGCCGGTATATGCCGACTGCGGGGTGGCCGGTTTATGCCGACTCCACGCTGGCCGGTATATGCCGACTCCGCCACCGGCCGCGCCGGCCTTCAGGTGGCCTGATTACGCCGACTTCGAAGTGGCCTGATTACGGCGATCGTTGACAAAGATTCGCTTCCTAGATCAAATGCGCTCCTTGGCCCCCTGGAGATGTTTCAAATGACCGAATCGGAAGTCACTAAGCTTGGTGACGGCTACGATGACTTTTGGATCAAGGTCGCCCGCGGAACCTTGTCTCTCATCAACAGCGGCGAACTACAACAACTACGCGATCTCAAGCAGGACGTCATCGGTGGAATTTTCAGGGCTCAGTGGTATCAGGACCTGATTCCCGCATTGACCAACTCCCAGCGCCATGCAGGCTCGAACGCGATGCTTGATGCCTATCGAAAAATAGGGCTCAGCATGGACGAGATCGGTCATGGTGCGGCCGTGCTCAAGAACCACGCCCCCCGTCACGTTGCCGAATGGGCCTTCCAATGGATTCAAGATGGAAACATCGACGAACTACGAAACGCCCGCTATGCCCTCATGTGGGAATACGCGCGCGCGCATGCGTTGTCCGCCATTTATCCGACTTTGACGGATGCGCAGAAGTCGATCGTGGAAAGGGATGATCTGCCAGTCGAAGAGCGCAGCGAGATCTATCGTCGGTCGGCCGCGCAGCGTATGGAGCTCAAGGCCGAGAGTGGTCTCGTGGGCTTGGTGCGCGGTCTCTTTGGCGCCAGGGGTAAAGGCGCCTAGCAAGCCGCGCGGCCTGCGCCCGAGCGAAGCGCAGATCAAGAAGAAGGTGCATGAGCTGCTGGGCCTGGTGCAGCTCGACTGGCTGGCCGACCGCTTCCCTTCGCAGCTTTCGGATGGACAGCGACAGCGCATCGCCCTGGCCCGTGCGCTCGCTGTAGAACCCAAGGTACTGCTGCTCGACGAGCCGTTTGGCGCGCTCGACGCCAAGGTGCGCAAGGAACTGCGCCGCTGGCTGCGCCGCCTGCACGACGAACTGCATGTGACCAGCATCTTTGTGACGCACGACCAGGAAGAAGCGCTCGAAGTGGCCGACCGCGTGGTGCTGATGAACAGCGGCAAGGTCGAGCAGGTCGGCTCGCCGCAAGAGGTCTGGGACCACCCGGCCAGTCCCTTTGTCTATGGCTTCCTGGGCGACGTGAACCTGTTTCATGGCCGCGCCCATGAGGGCGAGGTGCACCTCGAAGGCATGCAGCTCGCGTCGCCAGAGCACGCCGATGTGCAGAACGCCAAGGCCTTTGCCTATGTGCGCCCGCACGATCTGGACGTGCAGCGTTACTCGCCAGGCGAAGGCGTGGACGCGGCTGGGCGGCCGCGCGGCATCGTGGCCCAGCTGAGCCGGGCCATTGTGGTCGGCCCGATCGCGCGGCTGGAACTTATTGCCGTGGACGACAACAAACCAGCGGACAATGCCGGACAGGATTCGATCATTGAGGCGCAGATTCCTGCGCAGCAGTTCAAGGATCTCGGTTTGCGTGAGGGCGAAACGCTGGTGGTGACGCCGCGCCGTGCCCGCGTGTTTGTTGAAGGACATTGATGTTGTTGAAATGGTTTGACGCGGCCCCGCGCCGTGTGCTGGCGGTCGTCAGTCTGGTTTGCGTGGCCCTGCTGGCCTTTGGTCTGTACCTGCAGCATGCGGTCGGGCTCGAGCCCTGCCCGATGTGCATCGTGCAGCGTTACGCTCTTGTTTTAATAGCGGCTGTCGCAGGTTTGACGGGGGCTACAGGCCGAAGAGGCTTGCAGGTCACGGGGACGGCGCTGGTCGGCCTGCTCGCCGTCGCGGGCGCATTCGTGGCTGCCCGCCAGAGCTGGCTGCAGTGGTATCCGCCCGAAGTCGCCTCCTGCGGCCGCGACCTGTACGGCATGATCGAAACCTTTCCGCTCAAGCGTGCCATCCCCATGATTTTCCGCGGCAGCGGCGACTGCACCCAGGTCGACTGGACCTTCCTCGGCGGCTCGATCGCCAACTGGTCCTTCCTGTGGTTCTGCGCGTTCGCGCTCATCTTTGCCGTCCTGCTGTGGCGCCTGCTTGCCAAGCGGCATTGAGCAGGGCCTGCACCTCAGCGTCCGCCGTCTGCGGGAAGTCCTTGTACCAGACGCCGACCGCGTGAAATGGCGAGGGCGTCATCGCGCAGACCACTTCGTCGACTTCGCTGCGCAGCGCGTCGCAGGTTTCGGGCGCTGCGACCGGCACCGCCACCACGACGCGCGCCGGGTTGCGTTGCTTCACCGCCGTCGCGGCCGCACGCATGGTTGAGCCCGTCGCCAGGCCGTCGTCGACCAGGATCACCGTGTGCCCATCCAGCGCCGGGGCCGGACGCTGCCCGCGGTAAAGCCGCTCACGCCGCGTCAGCTCGGCCTGTTCGCGCGCGGCCACCGCTTCAATGGCCGCCGCCGGAACCCCCATGCCCTCGATCTCGCGGTTCATGACCCGCACGCCCCCGCTCGCGATCGCCCCCATCGCGTATTCCTCCTGGCCCGGAAAGCCGAGCTTGCGCACGACAAAAACATCGAGCGGGGCCTGCAGCGCCTGGGCGACCTCGAACGCGACGGGCACGCCGCCGCGCGGCAAGCCGAGCACCACGACATCCGGCCGGCCGCGGTAGGCGGCCAGCTTGCGCGCGAGAACCTGGCCGCCGTGCTGCCGGTCGTTGAACGGGGTGTTGCCGGGCTCGCGCATGTCATTCGTGCTCCGCGAGATACCGGCCGAACCAGCCGCAGGCCAGCCGGGCCACGGCCTGCAGCGCACCGGATTCCTCGAACAGGTGGGTGGCGCCCGGAACGATGGCGAAATCCTTCTCGCAGCGCAAGTGCCGCCAGGCCTGCTCGTTGAGCTCGATCACGCCTTCGTCATTGCCGCCGACGATGAGCAGCGTGGCGGCTTCGACGCGGGCCAGGTCGGCCGGGGGCACCATGTCGGGCCGGCCACCGCGCGACACCACGGCCCCGATGCGCTTGCCCAGGTCAGCCGCGGCCGCCAGCGCGGCGGCGCTGCCGGTGCTGGCGCCGAAATAGCCCAGGGGCAGGCCGCGCAGCCCATCCTGCGCATCGACCCAGTCGGTGGCGTGGCGCATGCGCTGCGTGAGCAGCCCGATGTCGAAGCGATGCTCGCGGGTGCGCAGATCGACCTGCTCCTCCTGCGGCGTCAGCAGGTCGAACAGCAGCGTGCCCAAACCGGCCTGCTGCAGGGCCTGGGCCACGAACACATTGCGCGGACTGTGCCGGCTGCTGCCGCTGCCGTGCGCGAACAGCACCAAAGCGCGTGCCCCGGCGGGCCATGCCAGATGACCCTGGAGCAGCACGCCTTCGCAAGGAATGCCGACATCGCGCAATGGGGTGTTCTGAATCGGTTGCGGCATGGTCTGGCCGGCCGCCCGGGAAGCGGCGTCCGGAACAAAAGTTTAGTCCGCATCGGCTGCGATTTCTATCGGACCGGGCCCTGTACGCCGGGCGAGGGTTCAGGCGTTGCCGCGGCGGCAGAACGCGAATAAGCCTGCCAGTGCCAGCAGCGCGCTGCCGCAGACCCGGCCCGCAATTCCCCGCTGCAGCATTTGCAGTTGGGGTGGCGTTGCAGCAGGGTTGATTGCGTTGTTCAGCTGAGTTTCTTGACGAGCACCTGGCTCTTGCGGTCCCAGTTGTACTTGCGCTTTCTGGCCTCGGGCAGCCATTCCGGGTCGACCTGCTGGAAGCCGCGCTTGAGGAACCAGTGCATGGTGCGTGTGGTGAGCACGAAGATGCTGTCCAAGCCTATGATGCGGGCGCGCTGCTCGATGCGCTTCAGGATCTTTTCACCGTCGCCCTGGCCCTGGCTTTGCGGCGACACGGTCAGCGCGGCCATCTCGGCGGTTTTGGCCTCGGGGTAGGGATAGAGCGCCGCGCAGGCGAAGATCACGCCGTCGTGTTCGATGATGGTGTAGTGGTCGGCGTCGCGCTCGATCTCGGTGCGGCTGCGCTTGACCAGGGTGCCGTCTTTCTCGAACGGCTCGATCAGCTGCAGGATACCGCCCACGTCGTCGCTCGTGGCTTCGCGCAGGGACTCGAGCTTTTCGTCGACCACCATGGTGCCGATGCCGTCGTGCACATAGATTTCGAGCAGCAGCGAGCCATCGACCGCAAACGGCAGGATGTGGCTGCGCTCCACGCCGGCCTTGCAGGCCTTCACACAATGCTGGAGGTAGAACGCCACGTCGGTGGGCTGCTGCGCGTTGGGCAGGTCGACCAGCAGTTTCTCGGCGGCAGCCAGCGGCAGCTCGGTGTCGATCGGGTTGTCCTCGCTTTCGGGCTCGCCGGGCTTGATGCGGATGCCCGGCACCTCGGTCACGAAAATCAGCTTGTCGGCGTGCAGCGCCGTGGCCACCGAGGTCGCCACTTCTTCCATCGTGAGGTTGAAGGCCTCGCCCGTGGGCGAAAAGCCAAAGGGCGAGAGCAGCACCATGGCGCCAAAGCCCAGCGTGCGGGTGATGCCGGCCACGTCCACCTTGCGCACCAGGCCCGAATGCTGGAAGTCGACGCCGTCGACAATCCCCACCGGCCGGGCCGTGATGAAGTTGCCCGAGATCACGCGCACCGTCGAGCCGGCCATCGGGGTGTTGGGCAGGCCCTGGCTGAAAGCCGCCTCGATTTCATAGCGCAGCTGGCCGGCCGCCTCCTGTGCGCAGTCCAGCGCCACTTCGTCGGTGATGCGCATGCCATGCGAGTACCGGGCGGCATGGCCCTTGGCCTTGAGCTGCTCGTTGACCTGCGGGCGAAAGCCGTGCACCAGCACGATTTTGACGCCCATGCTCTGGATCAGCGCCAGATCCTGGGCCAGATGCTGCAGCTTGCCGGCCGCAATCGCCTCGCCGGCAATGCCCACGACAAAGGTCTTGCCGCGGTGCATGTGGATGTAGGGCGCGACGGAACGGAACCAGGGCACGAAGGTGAAGTTGAAGACGGCGGACATGGCGGTAGCGTTCTGGGGGCGGCGGTACAGGCTGGGATAATCCGCCATTCTCTACGATGTTGTTCCCACGAAGTTCCCGCCTTGTCAGTCCTGCCCCTGAGAATCGAGTTTCCCGAATCCCTGCCCGTGTCGGGCAAGCGCGACGAGATCATGGCCGCGCTCGCGGCGCACCAGGTCATCATCGTCTGCGGTGAAACCGGCTCGGGCAAGACCACGCAGCTGCCCAAGATCGCGCTGGCGATGGGACGCGGCAAGCGCCCCATGGCCGAGGATGGGCGCGGCAGGCTCAGTGCGCCGCCGGCGAAAGAGGGCTCACCTGCGGTGAGGCGCAGGCTGATCGGCCACACCCAGCCGCGGCGCATCGCGGCCAGCTCCGTGGCCAAGCGCATCGCCGAGGAGCTCAACACCCCGCTGGGCGAGGTCGTGGGCTACAAGGTGCGCTTTGCCGACCGGCTCTCGCGCGACGCCTCGGTCAAGCTGATGACCGACGGCATTTTGCTGGCGGAGACCCAGACCGATCCGCTGCTCAAGGCCTACGACACCCTGATCATCGACGAGGCGCACGAGCGCAGCCTGAACATCGACTTTCTGCTCGGCTACCTACGCCAGATCCTGCCGCGCCGGCCCGACCTGAAGCTCATCGTGACCTCGGCCACGATCGACGCCCAGCGCTTTGCCGACCACTTTGCTTCCAGAAACGGACCAGCGCCAGTCATCATGGTGTCGGGGCGCATGTTTCCGGTGGAGCAGCGCTGGCGGCCGTTCGAGGAGTCGCGCGACTACGACCTGAACGACGCGCTGGCCGACGCGGTCGATGAACTGTGGGGTGGAAATGCCGGCGGCGACATCCTCGTCTTCCTGCCCGGCGAGCGCGAAATCCGCGAAGCGGCTGATCACCTGCGCAAGCATTTGAGCCATCAGCCCATGATGCGCAGCGCCGAGGTGCTGCCGCTGTTTGCCCGGCTGTCCCAGGCCGAGCAGGACCGGATTTTTGACAGCCACAGCGGCCGGCGCATTGTGCTGGCCACCAACGTGGCCGAGACCTCATTGACCGTTCCAGGCATCCGTTACGTCATTGACGCAGGAACGGCGCGGGTCAAGCGCTACAGCTTTCGTAGCAAAGTGGAGCAGTTGCTGGTCGAGCCGATCAGCCAGGCGGCGGCCAACCAGCGCGCCGGGCGCTGCGGCCGCGTGGCCAACGGCATTTGCATACGCCTGTACGACGAAACCGACTTTGCGGGCCGGCCGCGCTTCACCGACCCCGAAATCCTGCGCAGTTCGTTGGCCGGCGCGATCCTGCGCATGAAGGCCTTGCATCTTGGGGCGGTGGAAGACTTCCCCTTCATCGAAGCGCCGCAGCGCCGCGCGATTGCCGACGGCTACCAGCTGCTGGCCGAACTGGGGGCGGTCGATGAGGCCAACGAGCTGACGCCCATGGGCTCCGAACTGGCCAAACTGCCGCTGGATCCTCGCGTGGGCCGCATGATTCTGGAGGCGCGCGAGCGCCAGGCGCTGGATGAGGTGCTGGTGATCGCCTCGGCCCTGTCCGTGCAGGACGTGCGCGACCGGCCCCTGGACGCGCAGGCAGCGGCCGATCAGGCACATGCGAAGTTCGATGATGAGAAGAGCGAGTTCACGGGCTATCTGAAGCTGTGGAACTGGCTGGAAGCCTCGCGTGGCGGCCACAGCCAGGAACACAGGCTTTCCAATCGGCAGTACGAAAGCCTGCTGCGCCAGAACTTCATCAGCGTGCGCCGCGTGCGCGAGTGGCGCGACATCCACAGCCAGCTGCTGACGGTCGTGACCGAGCATAAATGGCGGATCAACGGCACGCCCGCCAGTTATGAGCAGCTCCACTTGTCCATGCTGGCGGGTCTGCTGGGCAACATCGGCTCCAAGAGCGACGAGGATGACTGGTACCTGGGCGCGCGCGGCATCAAGTTCCATCGCCATCCCGGCGCCCACTTGAGCAAGAAACCGGGGCGCTGGATCGTGGCCGCCGAGCTGGTGGAAACCACGCGGCTGTTCGGCCGCGGCATTGCGGCGATCGAGCCGCAGTGGCTGGAGCAGGTGGGGGGGCATTTGCTGAAGAAGCAGCTGCTCGATCCGCATTGGGAAAAGAAGGCGGCCGAGGTCACGGCGCTGGAGCGCGCGACGCTGTATGGCCTGGTCGTCTACAACGGCCGCCGCGTGAACTTCGGCCGGGTGGATGTGGCGGCGGCGCGCGAGATTTTCATTCGCGAGGCGCTGGTGGCGGGCCAGTGGGAGACCCGGCTGCCGTTTCTGGCTGCCAACCACAAGCTGATCCGCCAGGTCGAAGAACTGGAGCACAAGTCGCGCCGCCAGGACGTGCTGGTCGACGACGAGCTGATCTACGCCTTCTACGACCAGCAGCTGCCGGCCGACGTCTGCAGCGGCCACGGTTTTGAGCGTTGGTACCGGGAAGCGGTCCAGCGGCGGCCTCAGCTGCTGATGCTCAGCCGCGAGGAACTGATGCGCCACGAGGCGGCCGGCATCACGACCAACGCTTTCCCCAAAACCCTGCGCCTGGGCGGCGTCGATTGTGCCGCCAGCTATTTGCACGAGCCCGGTGATGCGCGAGACGGCCTGACCGTGACCGTGCCGCTGTTCGTGCTGAACCAGGTGAGCGAGGAGCGCTGCGAGTGGCTGGTGCCCGGCATGCTCAAGGACAAGATTCAGGCCCTGCTCAAAAGCCTGCCGCAAAAGCCGCGTTCGCGCTTCGTGCCGCTGCCCGAGTCGGCGGCACGGCTCGCCGATGCGCTGAGTGCGCCGCCCAGCTGGGGGGCCGGCTCGTTGACCGATGCCCTGCTCAAACTCGTGCGCGAAATCACCAGCCTGGACGTCAAGCGCGCCGACTTCAAGCTCGACATGCTCAGCCCTCATCTGTTCATGAACTTCCGCGTGGTCGACGAGCATGGCCGGCAGCTGGGTAGCGGCCGCAACCTGGGCTCGCTCAAGGCCGAGCTGGGGGCTCAGGCGCGCGGGGCGTTCCAGGCGCTGGCTGGGCTGAAGCTGCCCCGATCGGAAAAACCGGTCAGTCGTGAAGAAAAATTGCCGATAGCCCTTACCCATACGGCTCAAGCTGCTACAAAATCAGTAGCAAACCTGAGTTCGGGCGCCGACCGGCGCTACACCGCCTGGACCTTTGGCGAGCTGCCCGAGCTCATGGAAATCCGAAAAGGCGGGCAGACCCTGATCGGCTTTCCGGCCCTGGTGGACACGGGCGACGCCGTCGACATCGAGGTGTTTGACGAGCCCGAGGTCGCCGCCGCCAAGCACCGAGCGGGCCTGCGCCGCCTGTTTGCGCTGCAGATCAAGGACGCGCTCAAATACCTGGAAAAGAACATCCCCGAGCTGCAGAAAATGGCCGTCGCCTATATGGCGCTGGGCACGCAGGAAGAGCTGCGCGAGCAGATCATCGAGGTGGCGCTGGAGCGCGCCTTTGTGCTCGATCCCTTGCCCGCCAACGAGCCGGACTTCAAGCGCCGGGTCGAAGAAGGCCGGGGTCGGCTGACCCTGATCGCCAACGAGGTCGCGCGACTGACCGCGACCATCCTGAGCGAATACGCGGTGGCCACGCGCAAGATCAAGGACACCAAGAACCAGCCCGAAGCCACGGCCGACGCCAGCCAGCAACTGCAGCGCCTGATGCCCAAACGCTTCGTGGCACTCACGCCCTGGACAGCGCTGCAGCACTTTGCGCGCTACCTCAAGGCCATCACGCTGCGGCTGGACAAGCTGCGCGCCGACCCGGCACGCGACGCCGCGCGTCTGGCCGAGCTGCGCCCCCAGGAGCAACGCTACTGGCGGCTGGTGGCCGAGCGCAAGGGCGCGGTGGACGATCGCATGCAGGAATTCCGCTGGCTGCTGGAGGAGCTGCGCGTGAGCTTTTTCGCGCAGGAGCTGCGCACGCCACAGCCGGTGAGCATCAAGCGGCTGGAGAAGGCGTGGCTTCAGCTGACAAGCTGAACTCAGACCCCTTTGAAGCAGGCTGTCGTTCTGAGCGCAGCGAAGAATCTCGCAGGAGCAGAGAGCCTGCGCGATGCTCAGGATGACACGGCGCTCGCCACTACAGCTTGCAAAGGCGATCCAATGCCATGTTCAGCGTTTCGTCTGTCTTGGCAAAGCAAAAGCGAACGACGCGCTGGTCGAAGCCGTCGCCATAAAACGCCGACAGCGGAATCGCCGCCACGCCGACCTCGCAGGTCAGCCACTGGCAGAAATCGGCCTCGCTCAGGTCGCTGACCGTCGAGATGTCCACGCACTGGAAGTAGCTACCGTCGCTTGGCAGCAGGCGCAACCGGGTGCGTTTCAGCCGTTCGCGGAACAGGTCGCGCTTGCGCTGGTAGAACGCGGGCAGTCCGAGGTAGGGCCTGGGATCGGCCATGTAGCGGGCCAGCCCGTGCTGCACCGGGGTGTTGACGGTGAACACATTGAACTGGTGGACCTTGCGGAACTCGGAGCTCAGTGCCGCAGGCGCGGCCACATAGCCGACCTTCCAGCCGGTCACGTGGTAGGTCTTGCCGAAGCTGCTCACGATGAAGGCGCGCGCAACGAGGCCGGCAAAGCGCGCGACACTCTGGTGCTCGTTGGGCGCATAGACCATGTGCTCGTAGACCTCGTCGCTGATCAGCAGCACCTCGGTCGGCGCCAGGATCTCCTGCAGCCGGAGCATGTCCTCGCGCGTCCAGATGGTGGCGCTCGGGTTGTGCGGCGAGTTGATCAGGATCGCGCGGGTCCTGGCATTGAGAGCGGCGCAAATCTTGTCGAAATCCGGCCGGAACGTGCCGGGCACCAGCGGCACGCGCACGACGGTGCCGCCGGCCAGCTCGATATTGGGCACGTAGCTGTCGTAGCAGGGCTCCAGCACAATGACCTCATCGCCGGGGCGCACCACGGCGAGGATCGCGGTGAGGATGGCCTGGGTGGCGCCCGCCGTCACTGTGATTTCGTCGGCAGCGTTGTAGTCGCGGCCATGGAGGGTTTTGATTTTGGCGGCAATGGCCTCGCGCAGCAGCGGCACGCCGGGCATGGGCGGGTACTGGTTCAGGCCCTGCGTCATCGCCTCCGTGACAGCCTGCACCAGCCCCGGGTCGCAGTCAAAGTCCGGAAAGCCCTGGCCCAGGTTGACCGCGTTTTTTTCGGCGGCAAGCGCCGACATCACGGTGAAGATGGTCGTGCCCACGGCGGGCAGTTTGGTGGTGATTTCGAGGGTGCGCTCTATCACGATGCTCATGCTTTCATTCCGTTGGGGGCAGAGCTGCGCGCTCGGGTCTGTCCCGCAAGGTCTTACAACTCATAGTCATTCACATGGCCGCTCATGGCCTTGGCGATCAGGTTGCGGTCCAGCCGGTCGCTCAGCAGCTCGGCAAACTTGTAGACAAAGTTGCGCAGGTAGGCGCTGCGCTTGAAGGCCACGCGCGCCACGTTCTGGCCGAACAGATGGCCGGCCGGGCGCACGACCAGGTCGTTGTTGCTGCCGTCGTCGCGCACCGCCATTTCGGCCACGATGCCCACGCCCAGGCCGAGGCGCACATAGGTCTTGATCACGTCCGAGTCGATGGCTTCGAGCGCAATGCGCGGCTGCAGCTTCTTGTGGGCGAACGCATGGTCGATCCGCGTGCGGCCGGTGAACGAGGGGTGGTAGGTAATGAGGGGTTCCTGCGCAATGTCTTCCAGCGAGATGCGCTCTTTTTGGGCCAGCGGATGGCCGGCGGGCAGGACCAGCATGTGCTGCCATTCGTAGCAGGGCAGGGTCACGAGCTCGGCGTAGTCCGACAACGATTCGGTGGCAATGCCGATTTCCGCTACTTCGTCGATCACCATCTTGGCGACCTGATCGGGCGCGCCCTGGTGCAGGCTGATGTTGACCTTGGGGTAGGCCTCGCGCAGCTTGGCCACCGGCACCGGCAACACGTAGCGGGCCTGGGTGTGGGTGGTGGCGATCGACAAGGTGCCGCTGTCTTGCGCGCTGAACTGCTCGCCTATGCGCTTCAAGTTGCCGACCTCGCGCATGATGAGCTCGATGCTTTTGAGCACATGCTGGCCTGGCTCGGTGATGCGCTTGAGGCGCTTGCCGTGGCGCGCAAAGATTTCCACGCCCAGTTCTTCTTCCAGCTCGATGATGGCCTTGGACACGCCCGGCTGCGAGGTGTGCAGGGCCTTGGCGGCTTCGGTCAGGTTCAGGTTGCGGCGCGCCGCTTCCTGAACAAAACGGAACTGATGCAGGTTCATAGTGAATTTGTAATAAAAACAAAATTCATTATGCCGCAAGAATCTATGAAACTAGGGGAAGAGAGCAATTCGGGCCATTAAATCGACCAGCCTGGCGTCCTCGCCGATGGCGGGCTGCAGCGTGAGCTGGACTTGGGGATGAAGGGTCCTGAGCTCGGCGACCAGCGCCGGCAGGTCTTCTCGGGCGTGGCGCCCCACGCCCAGAAACAGGGGCACAATGCGGATGGCATGGGCTCCTGCCGCGATCAGCCGTTGGACCGCGCTGGGCAAGTCCGGCTCGGTCAGCTCCAGGTAGGCGCAGCTCAGCAGCACCTGGGGGTCGAGTTCGCGAATGCGCGCCGCGACGGCCTCGATCGGCTGGTGCCACAGCGGATCGCGCGAGCCGTGAGCGAAAAGCACAACGCCCTGTATGGCTGCCATGGCTACCTTCGCAGCACCAGCCAGCCAAACGCCGCCAGCGAAAACAGAGAGTAGATCAGGCCCGGCGCCGCCGCCGTGAGCCAGGGCAGCCAGTTTTGCAGGTTGCCCACATAGCCGAACACGTTGTTGAGCAGGAAGAAACTGATGCCTATCATCACGCCGCCGAACACATAGGCCGTGATGCCACCGCTGCGGAAATGCAGGTAGGCAAACGGCAGGGCCAGCACCACCATCACCAGGCAGCTCAGCGGGTAAAACACCTTGCGCCAGAACTGGATTTCGTAGCGCTGGGCGGTCTGGTTGTTGGCGTTGAGGTGCTGGATGTACTGGAACAGGTCGACGGTTTTCATGCGATCGGGCTTGAGCAGCGCCACCGACACCATTTCGGCGCTGATCTCGGTAGGCCAGCGATAGCTGCCTGCGCGAGCGCGCTCGACCTTGGCGCTTTCGCTGCCTCGGGTGCTGAACTCGCTGCGCTCGGCGTTCTCCAGAATCCAGGAGTCGTCCTCGCCAAAGCGTGCTTTGTCGGCACGGGTCAGGGACACCAGAAAGCCCTGGTTGTCGAACTCGAAGATGCGCACCCCCACCATCTCGCCCTCGGGCGACAGGGCGCTGACATTGGTGGCGAACGAGTGGTAGCGCTGCTTCTCTTTGAGCCAGGCGCCGGTTTGCCCCACGGTGATGCGTCCCTGGTAGCGCGACTTCAGCAGTTGGGCCGTGCGGTCGGACAGCGGAGCCAGATAGTCGCCCACGGCGAAAGTCAGCAGCACGAAGGCCAGGCCCAGCAGCAGCAGGGTCTTGAGCGCACGCCAAGGCCCCAGGCCGCTGGTGCGCAAAATCGTGTACTCCGAACTCTGGGCCAGCCGCGCCATGACGAAAATGGTCCCGATCAGCACCGCAATGGGCAGCAGTTCGTACAGATGGCTGGGGATCAGGAGCGCGACGTACAGCAGCGCATGGGTCAGCTGGTAGCCCGAGGGTCCGTTCCTGCCGACCCACTGCAGCTCGTCGACGAAATCGAAAAAGAAGAACAGGGCCAGGAAACCCAGAGTGACAAAGGCCACCGAAGCCAGTACTTCACCATAGAGGAGCCGGCGCAGGGTTCTCATGGCGTGGCCTTTCGGGGGCCCGAAGGTTGGCGACGCAGTGCCGAGCGCAGCGTCCAGTTGTTGTGTCGCTTGGCAAGCCAGAACGCGCCCAGCAACAGCGCACCGCCATGCAAGGCCAATAGCAGGCCGGCAAACGAGGTTTTCCCCGAGCCGATCCAGCTCTGCCCCAGATTGAGCAGGTTGTAGTACACGACGAAGGCAAACAGTGCGAAAAGCAGGTTGCCGCCGCGCCCGGCCCGGGGATTGACGCTGGAAACCGCCACGGCGATGACCACGAAGTTCATGGCGGCCAAGGCCAGGCCCAGGCGCCAAGCCAGCTCGCCCAGATGGATGGGGCTGGGGTCCAGCAGCAAGTCCAGGGTGGACCGGGCCCTGACGGGAAGGGCGTCCTGGCTGCCCAAGGCCGCCGCGCCGATTTTGGTGCCGTACTCTTCGAATTCGCTGATCTTGAGATCGGTCTGGCCGATCACGTTTTCCATCCGTTGGCCGCTGTTGAGCAGCAGGTACCTGGCCTGGTCGATCACCTCGACCCGACCGCTGCGCGCTGAGGTGATGGATTGCTTTCCGTGCTCGGTGGCCGAGATGAACACGTTATTGCCTGACTTGTTGTCGGGTGTGTCCTTGTCCACAAAAAACACCTTGTTGCCGCCCGAGGACTCCTGAAACTGGCCGGGGGCGATGCGCTCAAGATCGCTGCGCTTTTCGTATCGTTCTTTCAGCTCCCGGGTCTGCTGGTGTGACCAGGGCCACACCACCAACGCCAGCGCGGCGATGGCCAGCAGGATGGGCCAGGCAAAGCGCAACAAGGGGATGAGAAAGCCCGCCAATCCCTGGCCACTGGCAAACCAGATCGCCATTTCGCTGTCCCGATACATGCGCGAGAGGGTTGCCACGATCGCAACGAACAGGCTCAGGGTCAGCAGGGTCGGCAGCTGGCCCAGCACCGTGTAGCCCATCACCAGCGTCACGTCCGATGGGTTGACGCTGCCGCGCGAAGCCTGGCCCAGCGTACGGATCAGCATCATGGTCATGACGATGGTGGCCAGCACCACGAGCGTCGCGCCGAAGCTGCGCGCCAGCTCCTTGCGAATGGAGGAATGGAATAACATCGGTTCAGGAACCTGCTTGGTTCGCAGGAAAAAACGAATTATGAACTTCGAACTCAAATCCCTTGATCTCGCGGGTGCTGCCGCCGAAAAATGCGATGCCCTGGTCGTCGTGGTGCCCGAATCCTTCAAGCCCGGCAAGGATGCCCTGTCCCGGCTGTTGGCCGAGGCGCTGAAGGCAGGGGATCTGGAGGCCAAGGCCGGCAAATCGCTGCAGCTGTACCGGTCCGCGGCCATGGCGGCGCCGCGTGCCTTGCTGGTCGGGGCCGGCGACGGCTCGCCCCAACAGGTCAGGCAGGCGGTCCAGGCCGCCATCGGTGCTTTGAAGTCGGGTCCGGTCCGACGCGTGATCGTTTGCTTCGCTGCGCAGGTCAGCGTGGAGGCGGTCCAGGCGGCGGTGCTGGCAGCGGCCGAGGCGAGCTACGTCTACACGACCACCAAATCGAAAGCCGAGGGCCGCAAAATCCAGCGCGTGGTGTTGGGCGTCGCGGACGCGGCCCAGGCAAAGCCCGCGTTTGACCGCGCCACTGCGACTGTGCTTGGCATCGAACTGGCCAAGGAATGGGCCAACCGGCCGGCCAACCACGCCACGCCGGCCATGCTGGCCGCGGCGGCCAAGGGGCTGGCCAACGGGCCGAAACTCAGGTGCGAAGTGCTGGGCCCCAAAGAAGTCGCCAAGCTCGGCATGGGCGCGTTCATGGCCGTGGCCAAAGGCTCGGAAGAACAGCTGCGCTTCATCGTTTTGAAGTACGAGGGGGCGCGCAAGTCCCAGGCGCCTGTGGCGCTGGTGGGCAAGGGCATCACCTTCGATACGGGCGGCATCTCCATCAAGCCCGCGCCCGAGATGGACGAGATGAAATTCGACATGTGTGGCGCGGCCAGCGTTCTGGGCGTGTTCCGCGCACTGGCCGAGCTCAAGCCGGAGGTCAATGTGGTTGGCCTCATTCCCGCCTGCGAGAACATGCCGGGGGGCAGCGCCGTCAAGCCCGGCGACGTGGTCACCAGCATGAGTGGCCAGACCATCGAGATCCTCAACACCGATGCCGAAGGGCGTTTGGTTTTGTGCGATGCCTTGACCTACGCCGAGCGATTCAAGCCGTGCGCCGTGGTCGACATCGCGACGCTCACCGGCGCCTGTGTGGTCGCCTTGGGCGGCGTGCGCAGCGGCTTGTTTGCTGCCGACGAGCCGCTGGCGGCTGCCTTGCTGGCAGCGGGCGAGTCAGCGCTGGACCCTTGCTGGAGGATGCCGCTGGACGAAGACTATGCCGAGGGGCTGAAGACCAATTTTGCCGATGTGGCCAACGTCGCCGGCCGTGCCGGCGGCGCCGTGACGGCCGCCAAGTTCCTGCAGCGCTTTGCCGGCAAGCTTGCCTGGGCGCATCTGGATATTGCAGGAACAGCCTGGCGCGGCGGGGCCGCCAAGGGGGCTACCGGCCGACCGGTCGGCTTGTTGCTTGAATACCTGTTGGCCCAGGAAATACGGCCAGATGCCGCTTCAAAAACAGTAGCAAAGCGCAAGTCACGCGGGCCTGCTCCTCGATGACGGAAATTGCATTTCATTTCAACGCACCCGACAAGCTGGCCTATGCCTGCCGTCTGCTGCGCAAGGCCGTGGGCACGGGGGCGCAGGTGGTGGTGACGGCCGAGCCTGAGTCGCTGCAAAGGCTGGACGCGGCGCTATGGACTTTTGCGCCTCTGGAGTTCGTCGCGCATTGCCATGCCGACAGCGATGCCACCATGCTGGCCGCATCCCCCGTGGTGCTGGCCGCTTCGCTCGATGCGCTGCCGCATCAGCAGGTGCTGGTCAATCTGGGCGACCGGATCCCCGATGGATTCGAGCGGTTTGAACGCCTGATCGAGGTGGTGAGTCTGGACGACGCGGACCGGCAGGGCGCGCGCCGGCGCTGGAAGCACTACGCGGATCGCGGTTACGCCCTGATGCGCCACGATCTTGCCCTGAAAGGCCAGAGTTGATGTCTGCCACACCGAAAACGCCCCCCCGTTTCGTGCCCACGCTGACCGAGGTCGTGCAGCTGCCGACGCAAGCCGTGGTAGACCAGCCTGCCGTGGTGCTGCCATCCGAGCCTGCTTCTGGGTTGGTCGAGGAGCAAATCATTCGCCGCGTGCTGCAAAGGCTTGATGTGTCGCTGGAGCGGCGCCTGCGCGAGGCGGTGGCCGCCGTGGTGATCGAGCAGACTCGCTCTCTGGGGGCGCAGCTGCGCGAGGAAATCGAGTCGGCGCTGCGCCAGTCCGTTGCCGAAGCCGTCGCCGAAGAACTGGCGGCTCACAACGCGGCCCAGTTCGCTTCCTGAATTGCCGTCAGGCTTTGGTGAAACTCCGAACAGGGTAAACCCCCCTGTTCCTCAAGACCTAGCGTGTTCCCTATAGTTCGGGCCCAAAAATTGCGATATGGTCGCGGCCGTTGAGTCATAAATAAATCTCAACCTTTTTCCTAAATCTGGAGGTTTTATGCAAATGAAGTTGAAACTGACTGTCGCCGCTGCCATTGCTGCTATCGCTGGCATGGCATCTGCACAGGAGGTCCAAGTGGTCAAGATCGGCCACGTCGGTCCGGTTTCCGGTGCCCAGGCCCACTACGGCAAGGACAACGAAAACGGCGCCCGTATGGCGATTGAAGACCTGAATGCTAAGAACATCACCATCGGTGGCAAAAAGATTCGCTTCGAACTGGTGGCTGAAGACGATGCAGCCGATCCGAAACAGGGCACGGCCGCCGCACAGAAACTGTGCGACGCCAAGGTTGCCGGTGTTGCCGGTCACCTGAACTCGGGCACCACGATCCCCGCCTCCAAGGTCTATAACGACTGCGGCATCCCGCACATCACGCCCTCGGCCACCAACCCCAACCTGACCAAGCCCGGCTACAAGACCACCTACCGCCTGCTGGCCAACGACAACGCGCTGGGCAGGGGGCTGGCCTTCTACGCGGCCGATGCCCTGAAGCTCAAGAAGGTCGCCATCATCGACGACCGCTCGGCCTATGGCCAGGGTGTGGCCGACGTGTTCAAAAAGACGGCGCAAGCCAAGGGCATTCAGGTGGTGGACGAGCAGTTCACCACCGACAAGGCCACCGACTTCATGGCCATCCTGACCGCCATTAAGGCCAAGGCGCCTGACGCGATCTTCTACGGCGGCATGGACCCCCAAGCTGGCCCGATGCTGCGCCAGATGGAGCAACTCGGCCTCTCCAACGCCAAGTTCTTCGGTGGCGACGGCATCTGCACGGCCGAGCTGGCCAAGCTGTCCGCTGGCGCCAAGACCCTGAACAACGTGGTGTGCGCCGAAGGTGGTGCCTCGCTGGAAAAAATGCCCGGCGGCGCCGAGTGGAAGAAGCGCTATGACGCCAAGTACCCCGGCCAGTTCCAGGTGTACAGCCCCTACGTCTATGACGCCGTGATGACCCTGGTCGATGCCATGAAGCGAGCCAACTCGGTCGACCCGAAGGTCTACACCGCCGAGCTGGCCAAAACCAATTACAAGGGCGTGACCACCCAGGTTCAGTTCGAGCCCAACGGCGAACTGAAGAACCCGGCCATGACCCTGTACGTGTACAAGGACGGCAAGAAGACCCCGCTGAACTGATCGGCAGGGACCCAACAAAAAAGCCACCGCAAGGTGGCTTTTTTGTTGATGGGGTGGGGGCGGATCACGCCCACAACAAAGCCCCGCACGAGGCGGGGCTTGGATGTTCTTGGCGGAGAGGGCGGGATTCGAACCCGCGGTGGGCTATTAACCCACACACGCTTTCCAGGCGTGCGACTTAAACCGCTCATCCACCTCTCCGAAGCCCGCCATTGTAGCAGTGATACAAGTGCTCTCGGGGCCGAGGCGGTCACGGTTTGGCGGTCTGGAGCATTTTCATCGCCGATGAAATCAGGGCGGAGACCTCGGTCATGTGGCTGGGCACGATCAGGGTCGTGGTCGCGTCGGACGCTACCTTGCCATAGGCGTCCACGGCTCTCTCGGCCACCTTCAGTTGAACGGCCTGCTCGCCGCCAGGCTGGCGAATGGCGGCGGCGATTCGTTCAATGGCCTGGCCTGTGGCTTCGGCCACCGCCGTGATGGCCGCCGCCTGACCCTGGGCATTGTTGATGGCCGCCTGCTTTTCCCCTTCGGAGCGGGCAATGAAGGCCTCACGCTCGCCGGTGGCGATATTGATCTGCTCCTGCCGGCGGCCTTCGGAGGCCGCAATCAGGGCGCGCTTTTCGCGTTCGGCGGTGATCTGCTGCTGCATCGCGTGCAGGATTTCCTTGGGCGGGGTCAAGTCCTTGATTTCGTAACGCAGGACCTTGACGCCCCAGTTCAGCGCGGCCTCGTCGATGGCCGCCACCACCTGGGCGTTGATGATGTCGCGCTCCTCGAAGGTCTTGTCCAGCTCCAGCTTGCCAATCACGCTGCGCAGCGAGGTTTGCGCCAGTTGCGTCACCGCCGAGATGTAGTTGGAGGAACCATAGCTGGCGCGCATCGGGTCGGTCACCTGGAAATACAGGATGCCGTCGACCTGCAGCTGCGTGTTGTCCCGCGTGATGCAAATCTGGCTGGGCACATCGAGCGGGATTTCCTTGAGGCTGTGCTTGTAGGACACTTTGTCGATGAAGGGCACCAGAAAATTCAGGCCTGGCGTCAGTGCCGCATGGTATTTGCCCAGGCGTTCCACCACCCAAGCATGCTGCTGCGGCACGACCTTGATCGATCGCGAGATGAAGATGACGGCGATGACGAACAGGAGGATGGCGATTTCCATGAGAAGCTTTCTTGATGTTGTCTAACACTTGTCGACGAGCAGACGGTTGCCGATCACTTCGGCGACCCGGTGGGGCCCGGGCGAGGGCGCCTGGCCCGGGCGGTGGACCACGGTCCAGCTCGCGCCGCGATACTTGACGGTGGCGGTGCCATCGGGGTTCCAGGCCTCGACCTGGACGGTTTCACCCACGTCCAGGTTGACGTCGCGGTTGGCGCTGACGGGCGCGTCGGCCGTACGCTGCCGCTGGATGCTGTACCAGAGCACCACCGCGCCGCCGCCGATGGCTGCCGCGACGGCCACTTGGACGATGACCGAGGCCCCCAGATGCGCTGCCACGGCCGCCGCCACGAGCCCGATGGCGACCATCAGGAGGTAAAACGTGCCGCTGACCAGCTCAACGGCGACAAAGGTGCCTGCGAGCAACCACCAGATGGTTGATTCCGTCATACTCCCTCCGAATCCCCTGCAATCGTGAAAATTTGGCCTCCAGGCAATCTTGTAACAGAACGGGGTTACTTTAATTCCTTACACTTCGCGACTGTTTTGTTTTTTGTCGCCTAATTTGCACGCTGCCGGAGCTCTGCATGAAATTCCGCTTTCCCATCGTCATCATCGACGAAGACTTCCGCTCCGAGAACGCCTCCGGGCTGAGCATCCGCTCCCTGGCGCAAGCCATTGAGAGGGAGGGCTTCGAGGTCCTAGGCGCCACCAGCTATGGCGACCTCAGCCAGTTTGCCCAGCAGCAAAGCCGGGCCAGCGCCTTCATCCTGTCGATCGACGACGAAGAGTTCACTTTGGGCCCGGATCTGGATCCGGCCGTGCTGAACCTGCGCAACTTCATCGAGGAGGTCCGCCGAAAAAACAGCGACGTGCCGATCTATGTCTATGGCGAAACCAAGACCTCGCGCCACCTGCCCAACGACATCCTGCGCGAGTTGCACGGCTTCATTCACATGTTCGAGGACACGCCCGAATTCGTCGCGCGCCACATCATTCGCGAGGCCAAGAGCTATCTCGAGGGCGTTCAGCCGCCGTTTTTCAAGGCGCTGCTCGACTACGCCGAGGACGGCTCTTATTCATGGCACTGTCCCGGCCATTCGGGGGGTGTGGCTTTCCTCAAAAGCCCCGTAGGCCAGATGTTCCACCAGTTCTTCGGCGAGAACATGCTGCGCGCCGACGTCTGCAATGCGGTGGACGAGCTGGGCCAACTGCTGGACCACACGGGTCCGGTGGCCGCCAGCGAGCGCAATGCGGCGCGCATTTTCAACGCCGATCACTGCTTCTTCGTGACCAATGGCACCAGCACCAGCAACAAGATGGTGTGGCACCACACGGTGGCGCCGGGCGATGTGGTGGTGGTGGACCGCAACTGCCACAAGTCGATCCTGCACAGCATCATCATGACCGGGGCGATTCCCGTGTTTTTGAAGCCCACGCGCAACCACTTCGGCATCATCGGCCCGATTCCGAAGAGCGAGTTCGAGCCCGAGGCGATCAAGGCCAAGATCCGGGCCAATCCCTTGCTCAAGGGTGTCGATGCGGACACCGTGAAGCCGCGCGTGCTGACCCTGACCCAGTCCACCTATGACGGCGTGGTCTACAACACCGAGACCATCAAGGGCATGCTCGACGGCTATGTGGACACGCTGCATTTTGACGAAGCCTGGCTGCCGCACGCGGCGTTTCACCCGTTCTACGGCCCCTACCACGCCATGGGCAAGCGCCGCGCGCGGCCCAAGGAGTCGCTGGTGTTTGCCACCCAGTCGACCCACAAGCTGCTGGCCGGCATCAGCCAAGCCAGCCATGTGCTGGTGCAGGACTCGCAAAACCGCAAGCTCGACCGCCATCTGTTCAACGAAGCCTATTTGATGCACACCTCGACCAGCCCGCAGTACGCGATCATCGCGAGCTGCGACGTGGCCGCGGCCATGATGGAGCCGCCCGGCGGCACGGCCCTGGTGGAGGAAAGCATTCTGGAAGCGCTGGATTTTCGCCGCGCCATGCGCAAGGTCGAGGAGGAGTTCGGCAAGGACGACTGGTGGTTCAAGGTCTGGGGGCCGGAGAAGCTGGTGGAGGAGGGCATTGGCCGCGCCGACGACTGGATCATCAAGGGCGAGTCGCGCAGCGCCAAGTGGCACGGCTTTGGCAATCTGGCCGAAGGCTTCAACATGCTGGACCCCATCAAGTCCACCATCGTCACCCCGGGGCTGGACCTCAACGGCAAGTTCGCCCCCACCGGTATTCCGGCTTCGATCGTGACCAAGTTCCTGGCCGAGCATGGCGTGATCGTGGAGAAGACCGGTCTCTACAGCTTCTTCATCATGTTCACCATCGGCATCACCAAGGGCCGCTGGAACACGTTGCTGACGGCGCTGCAGCAGTTCAAGGACGATTACGAGAAGAACCAGCCCATGTGGCGCATCCTGCCCGAGTTCTGCCAGCAGTACCCGCGCTACGAACGCATGGGTTTGCGGGACCTGTGCCAGCATGTGCATCAGCTCTATGCGAAGTACGACATCGCGCGCCTGACGACCGAGATGTACCTGAGCGAGCTGACGCCGGCGATGAAGCCCAGCGACGCCTTCGCCTATATCGCGCACCGCAAGACCGAGCGGGTGGAGATCGACCACCTCGAAGGGCGTATCACCACCAGCCTGGTCACGCCCTACCCACCGGGCATTCCGCTGCTGATCCCGGGCGAGGTGTTCAACCGCAAGATCGTGGACTACCTCAAGTTCTCACGCGAGTTCAATGCGCAGTGCCCCGGCTTCGAGACCGACATCCACGGGCTGGTGGAGCAGGAGGATGCCGATGGCAAGTTGCGGTACTACGCGGATTGCGTCAAAAACGGATGACGGAATGACTTCGCGGCTTGTGCCGCGTCAATGACGGCGCTATGCGCCATGACTTGTGTCATTTGTCATCGAGCGGCACAGCCGCGAGGTCATCCGTCATTCCGGACCGGCAATGCCGCCCACCACATGGCTGAAGCCGCCGTCCACATAGGTGATCTCGGCGCTGACGCCGGCTGCCAGGTCGCTCATCAGGAAGGCGGCGACGTTGCCGACATCCTCGATGGTCACGTTGCGCCGGATCGGCGAGGCCTCGGCCACCACGGAGAGGATCTTGCCGAAGCCCTTGATGCCGCTGGCCGCCA
>JBOHHM010000080.1:0-13692 GCA_050725495.1 Burkholderiaceae bacterium
GGCGCTCGAAGCGCTCGCCAGCTCGTTGACCGTGCTGGCCGAGCCGGTCGCGCTGGAGCAGATCATCCACAACCTGCTGATGAATGCACTGCAGGCCCTGGAGCAGGTGCCCGCCGCGGAGCGCAGCCTGCGAGTGGCCCTGGCCCAAGCCGATGGCCAGGGCGTGTTGACGGTCAGCGACAGCGGACCCGGCATCCCGGCCGAGCTGCTGCCGCGCATCTTCGAGCCCTTTTTCAGCACGCGCAGCGACGGCCTGGGCCTGGGCCTGAGCCTGTGCGAAACCCTGGCCACCAGCATGGGCGGCACGCTGAGCGCAGCCTCGCAGGCGCCGCGCGGCGCGCAGTTCCGCCTGTCGCTGCCGCTCGCATCAACGCCCGATGGGAGCGCGCCTTGAGCGCCGCCGGGCCGCCCCAAGGCGCGAAGGCCCCCGAGGGGCTGAGTCCCGCGGCTCCCAGCCTGCCTGCGCAGGCTGGGACGGGGCGAAGAGCCGCTGCCTCTGGCAGCGGCCTGACCAGCGAAGCACACTCAGTGGCGAGCGTGGGGGCGCGCCCTGACCCGCGCCTGGTGTTCACCTTTCCGGTGGAGCTGCCGGCCAACACCACGGCGGAAGAGGTCGAGCAATGGCTGGCGGCCAGCGGCTTCACGAAAGTTCAGGCCGAGCGCGAGGTGGCCACGCCCACCGGCCCGCGCAAGCTTCTGGATGTGGTGGCCGATCGCTTTCGCATGGGCAACACCGAAAAAGTGCGCGTGATCGAGGCGATTGAGGTGGCGCTCAAGCGCGGCAGCGGGCGCTTGAATGTCTACCGCCTGCGCGACGATGCCGAGCCTGAGATCTGGAAATTCTCCACCGGCCTGCATTGTCCCGAAAGCGATGTGCGCTACACCGACCCGATTCCCTCGATGTTCTCGTTCAATTCGGCCGTCGGCGCCTGCGAGGCCTGCCGCGGCTTCGGCCGCGTGATCGGCGTCGACTGGGGCCTGGTGATCCCCAACGACAAGCTGACCCTGCGCGCCGGCGCGATCAAGCCGATGCAAACGCCGGCCTGGGCCGAGTGCCAGGACGACTTGATGCGCCATGCCGAAACGGCCGGCATTCCGCGCGACACGCCTTACGCCAAGCTCAGCGCCGAGCAAAAGCACTGGGTGATCCACGGCTCGCCGAACTGGAACGGCAAGTGGAACCAGCACTGGTACGGCGTCAAGCGCTTCTTCGAGTACCTGGAGAGCAAGGCCTACAAGATGCATATCCGCGTGCTGCTGTCCAAGTACCGCAGCTACACGCCCTGCGAGACCTGCGGCGGCGCGCGCCTGAAAACCGAGAGCCTGCTGTGGCGCATCGGCAGCAAGCAGGACGCCGATGCCGTGCTCGATCCGCAGCGGCGCTTCATGCCCCAGGGCGTGCAGTGGAGCCGCGAACAGCTCGAAGCCCTGCCCGGCCTGTGCCTGCACGACCTGATGCTGCTGCCGATCGAGCGGCTGCGCCGCTTCTTCGACCGCATGGCTCCCTCCCCCCAAGGGGGGAAGGAGTCGCAAAGCGGTGACACCCACGCGCTCAAACTCCTGTTCGAAGAAATCACGACCCGCCTCAAATACCTGTGCGACGTCGGCCTCGGCTACCTGACGCTGGACCGGCAAAGCCGCACGCTGTCGGGCGGCGAGGTCCAGCGCATCAATCTGACCACGGCGCTCGGCACCTCGCTGGTCAACACCTTGTTCGTGCTCGACGAGCCCAGCATAGGCCTGCACCCGCGCGACATGGGCCGCATCACCGAAGCCATGCAGCGCCTGCGCGATGCCGGCAACACCCTGGTCGTGGTCGAGCATGACCCGGCTGTGATGCTGGCGGCCGACCGCGTGATCGACATGGGCCCCGGCCCCGGCGAGCGCGGTGGGCAGATCGTGTTCGACGGCACGACGGACGAGCTGCGCCGCGCCGACACCCTGACCGGGGCCTACCTCGGGGGGCGCAAGCAGGTCGGCTTCGGGTTCAAGCGCATGGTGACTGACAACACGCCGCGCCTGATCCTCGAGGGCGCGCGCGAGCACAATCTCAAGGACTTGACCACCGAGTTTCCGCTGCAGCGCCTGGTCTGCGTGACCGGTGTCAGCGGCTCGGGCAAGTCCACGCTGATCCAGGACGTGCTGGCGCCGGCGCTGATGCGCCACTTCGGCCGCGCCACCGAGTCGCCCGGCCTGCACGACCGCCTGCTCGGCGCCGATCATTTGAGCGATGTGGTGTTCGTTGACCAGTCGCCTATCGGCAAGACGGCGCGCTCCAACCCGGTGAGCTATGTCGGGGCCTGGGACACGGTGCGCGAGCTGTTTGCCAATGCGCCCTTGTCCAGGCAGCGCAGCTACACGGCCTCCAAGTTCAGCTTCAACAGCGGCGACGGGCGCTGCGCGAGCTGCGGCGGCTCGGGCTTCGAGCATGTGGAGATGCAGTTCCTCAGCGACGTCTACCTGCGCTGTCCGGACTGCGACGGCAGGCGCTACCGGCCCGAGATCCTCGAGGTGAGCATCGAGCGCGGCGGCAAGCCGCTGAACGTGGCCGACGTGCTGGAGCTGACGGTCAGCGAAGCGGCTGCGCTGTTTGCGGCCGACCGCGACGTGATCCGCGCCCTGCAGCCCATCGTGGATGTGGGCCTCGAATACGTGAAGCTGGGCCAGCCCGTGCCCACGCTGTCGGGTGGCGAGGCCCAGCGCCTCAAGCTCGCCGGTTTTCTGGCCGAAGCCGCGAAGAACGCGACGGCCAGCAAGCAGGCCACCGCCAAAAAGGGAACCCTGTTCCTGTTCGACGAGCCGACCACCGGCCTGCACTTCGACGACATCGCCAAGCTCATGCGCGCTTTACGCAAGCTGCTCGAGGCCGGCCATTCGCTGGTCGTGATCGAGCACAACCTCGACGTGATCCGCGCCAGTGACTGGCTGATCGACCTTGGCCCCGAGGGCGGCGATGCGGGCGGCCTGATCGTGGCGCAGGGAACGCCCGAAGAGGTGCGTCTGCATCTGTCCTCGCATACCGGCAAGGCCTTGCGCGACTACGATGGCGCCCTCGGGCTGGGCTCGCACCGGGCCGAGGAGAGACCCCACGTTGAGCGTTCAGCGTTCAGCGGGGGGGCACGCTCAACGCTCAACGCCGAACGCCCAGTCTCTTTGGACGCCATCCAGATCGTCAACGCCAAGGAGCACAACCTCAAGAACCTCTCGGTCGACATCCCGCGCGGCAAGTTCAATGTGGTCACCGGCGTCAGCGGCTCGGGCAAATCGACGCTGGCGTTTGACATCCTGTTCAACGAAGGCCAGCGCCGCTACCTCGAGTCGCTCAACGCCTATGCGCGCAGCATCGTGCAGCCGGCCGGCCGGCCCGAGGTCGATGCGGTCTATGGCATTCCGCCGACGGTCGCGATCGAGCAGCGCCTGTCGCGCGGCGGGCGCAAGAGCACGGTCGGCACCACGACCGAGGTCTGGCATTTCCTGCGCCTGCTCTATGTCAAGCTCGGCGTGCAGCACTGCATCCATGACGGCGCGGCCGTGCAGCCGCAAACGCCCGACAGCATCGCGGCCCAGCTGCTGAAGAACTTCCGCGGCCAGCATATCGGCCTGCTCGCGCCCCTGGTCGTCAACCGCAAGGGCGTCTACACCGAGCTGGCCGACTGGGCCAGGCCGCGCGGCTACACCCATCTGCGCGTTGACGGCCATTTCCTGCCGACCACGGGCTTTCCGCGCATCGACCGCTTCAAGGAGCACATGATCGAGCTGCCGGTCGCGAGCCTCGACGTCACGCCCGAGAGCGAGGCCCTGCTGCGCGAGAAGCTGGCCACGGCGCTCGAGCATGGCAAGGGCGTGGTCCATGTGCTCAGCGAGCTGAGCGGGCTGCACGCCGCCATGGTGGCGGGCACGCCGACGGCCGACATCGGCAGCCTCGAAGTGTTTTCGACCAAGCGCGCCTGCCCGGTCTGCAGCACCAGCTATGCCGAGCTCGACCCGCGCCTGTTCTCCTACAACAGCAAGCATGGCTGGTGCCCGGACTGCGTCGGCACTGGCGTCCAGCTCAGCAAGGAGCAGCGCAAGGCCTTCGACGACTCGGTGCGCGACGACGACCACAAGGGCCGCGAGCAAACCTTTGCCGAGCCCGAGGTCGAAGATCTGGTCGATGAAGTCTGTCCCAGCTGCCACGGCACACGGCTGAACGCGACCGCGCGCGCCGTGAAGTTCAATGACGTGGGCATCACCGACATCGCCGCCCTGAGCGTGAGCGACATCCGCCAATGGGTCGAGACCCTGCAGCTCCAGGGGCGCGAGGCCGAGATCGCGCGCGACCTGATCCCCGAGATCAAAAGCCGGCTGGCGTTTCTCGAGGAAGTGGGCCTGGGCTACCTCACGCTCGATCGCGGCGCGCCCACGCTCTCGGGTGGCGAGGCCCAGCGCATCCGCCTGGCCGCGCAGCTCGGCTCCAATCTGCAGGGCGTCTGCTATGTGCTCGACGAGCCCACCATCGGCCTGCATGCGCGCGACAACCAGATCCTGCTGAACGCCCTGCAAGGCCTGAGTGACAAGGGCAACACCCTGGTGGTGGTGGAGCACGACGAAGACACGATACGCCGCGCCGACCACATCATCGACATCGGGCCCAGCGCCGGCAAGCGCGGCGGCCGCGTGATCGCCCAGGGCCAGGTCGACGATCTGACCCAGACCGGCGACTCGGTGACCGGCCGCTATTTGCTGCACGCGATGAAGCACCCGCTGCAGCCGCGCCGTGGGGTTTCTCTCCCTCCCCCGCTGGGGGAGGGGGCCGACCGCGCCTTGGGACGGCCCGGCGGCGCGGTTGTTAGCCCCCAAGCGTCCCAGACTGCCGCGCATGCGGTATTGCCCCCTCTCCCTCTGGGAGAGGGCAGGGGTGAGGGCAGCGGCTCGCTCCACATTCGCGGTGCCAAGCTGCACAACCTGGCTGATATCGATGTCGAGGTGCCACTCAAACGCCTGGTCGCCGTGGCCGGCGTCTCGGGCTCGGGCAAATCGACGCTGGCGCGTGACGTGCTGCTGGCCAATGTGCACGCGGGCGTGGCCCAGCGCGCGACCAAGGCGGGCCGCGATGCTCAGGCGGCCGGCAAGCAAGCGGCCTGGACCGGTTGCAGCGGCCTGAGCGGCCACGAGGCCATCGACCGCGTGCTCGAAGTCGACCAGACCCCGATCGGCAAGACGCCGCGCAGCTGCCCGGCCACCTACATCGGCTTCTGGGACACGATCCGCAAGCTGTTCGCCGAAACGCTGGAAGCCAAGGCACGCGGCTACGGCCCGGGCCGCTTTTCGTTCAACACCGGCGAAGGCCGCTGCCCGGGCTGCGAAGGCCAGGGCGTTCGCACCATCGAGATGAGCTTTCTGCCCGATGTCAAAGTGCCCTGCGAAACCTGCCACGGCGCGCGCTTCAACCCCGAAACCCTGGCCGTGACCTGGCGTGGCAAGAGCATAGGCGACGTGCTGCAGATGGAGGTCGACGAGGCCGTGGCCTTCTTCGCCTCCATGCCCAACATCAGCCACCCGCTGCAGCTGCTCGAGGACGTGGGCCTGGGCTACCTCACGCTCGGCCAGCCGTCACCGACGCTCAGCGGCGGCGAGGCCCAGCGCATCAAGTTGGTCACGGAATTGAGCAAGGTGCGCGACGATGTCACGCGGCGCGGCCAGAAGGCGCCGCACACGCTCTATGTGCTCGACGAACCGACCGTGGGCCTGCACATGGCCGATGTCGACAAGCTGATTCGCGTGCTGCACCGCCTGGTCGACGGCGGCCACAGCGTCGTGGTCATCGAGCACGACCTCGACGTGATCGCCGAGGCCGACTGGATCATCGACCTCGGCCCCGAAGGCGGCCGCGAGGGCGGCCGCGTCGTCGCGGCGGCCACGCCCGAGCAGGTGGTTGCGCTGGGCACGCATACCGGGCGGGCGCTGGCGCCGGTGCTGGCGCGGGCCTGAGGCCTTGGCTGACACCGAGGCGACTGCCCATCGGGTGATTCCTGATTGATTTATCGCGCTTGTCCCCGTCCAATGGGTGCTATTCGCTATCAATTAAGGAGCACATCGCATGCAACGCCGCCTTCTGGTCCAGCTCGCCACCGCCTCACTCGCTGCCCCGGCCTTCACGGCTCGCGCCCAGGCTCCTTCGACAAGCTCAGGACAGGTTTTCCCGACCCGACCGATCAAGCTGCTCGTCGCCTTCCCGGCCGGCGGGCCGACCGACATCACGATGCGCGCCTTGGCCGAAAACGCCTCGAAAATCCTGGGCCAGCCCGTGATCGTCGAAAACAAGCCCGGCGCCGGCGGCACGCTGCCGGCGCAGGCGCTGCAGACCGCGGCGCCCGATGGCTACACCCTCGCGCAGATCCCGCTGGGCGTGTTCCGCCTGCCCTACACGACCAAAATCAATTGGGACCCGGTCAAGGACATCGCCTATGTGCTCAATGTCACGGGCTACGCCTTCGGCCTCGTGGTGCCGGCCGATTCGCCGCTCAAGAGCTGGACCCACTTTGTCGCCTGGGCCAAGGCCAACCCCGGCAAGCTCACTTACGGTTCCACCGGCACGCTGACCAGCCCGCACCTGACCATGGAGCTGATCGCGCAGAAGCTCGGCCTGCAGTTGCTGCATGTGCCCTACAAGGGCAGCGCCGACCTGATGCAGGCGCTGCTCGGTGGCCAGCTCATGGCCGGCGCCGATTCCACCGGCTTCGCACCGCAGGTCGAGGCCGGCAAGCTGCGCGTGCTCAACACCTGGGGCGAGCAGCGCCTGGCCAAGTTTCCCGATGCGCCCACGCTCAAGGAGCTGGGGCTGGACCTGGTGCAGAACTCGCCGTTCGGCATCGGAGCGCCCAAGGGCACGCCGGCGGCCGTCGTGCGGCGCCTGCACGACGCCTTCAAGCAGGCGCTGGAGCAGGACAGCTACAAGACCGCGCTGGCGCGCTACGACATGGTGCCGATGTACATGGGCTCGGCCCAGTACCTGAAGTTTGCGCAGGATACCTTTGCGCGCGAAAAGGCGCTGGTGGAGAAGCTCGGGCTTGCGAAACCGCAGTAGTGCTGCCCGGGGTGGCGAGCTTGAGCGCCTGACTTGGAGGTTCACCTCTGATGAAACGACCCGTTGGAGTCAACGTCAGCCACCGCGTCGATGCCGTACATTGCTCGTCGGCACAAGGTTGTCGCCGCAATCCCATACACAGAGTCCTTGATGCGTACAGTATTCATGTTGCTGATGGTCTGGTTCGCCAGTTTCAGCGCTCCAGCAGGGTCGACTCCGGCGAGCCTGTTCATTGAAGACTTGACCTGGGTCGAAGTACGCGATGCCGTGCGCGCCGGCAAAACCACGGTGCTCATTCCCGTGGGAGGAACTGAACAGAACGGTCCTCACATGGCGCTGGGCAAGCACAACACGCGGGTCAAAGCGCTGGCGGGCAAGATAGCGGCATCACTCGGCGACGCCCTGGTGGCGCCGGTCGTGGCCTATGTACCCGAAGGTGGCATCGCACCACCGACGGGACATATGCGCTTTGCCGGGACCATCTCGGTGCCCGATGGCGCCTTCCGAGGCATACTGGATGCGGCTGCGCGCAGCCTCAAGCAGCATGGCTTTCTGGATATCGTGCTGATCGGAGATCATGGTGGGTATCAATCACAGCTCAGCGCCGTAGCGACGGGTCTGAAGCGCGATTGGGCAGCCACCCCTGCGCGGGCCCACTACATTGCCGACTACTATCAAGCGATGGCAATCGACTACCCGCAGCTGCTGCGAGCCAAGGGCTTGAGTGACATGCAAGTCGGCACGCACGCAGGCGCCGCCGATACATCGCTGATGCTGGCCATCGACAGCACTCTGGTCAGGCCGGATCAAATGCCCGATGATCCGCGCAGCGGGCCGGCCAACGGGGTGACCGGCGATCCCCGAAAATCCAGCGCTGCCTTGGGCCAATTGGGAGTCGATTTGATCGTGACCAAGACGGCAGCAGCCATCCGCAGGGCGCTGGCCCGACCGAAGTAAATGTGGCAGCTTCGTCCAACCAGCTGACAACTCCGAATGTGGGGACACCGGCCATGCGAAAGAACCGTACCGTCGTCGCTACCAGCCTATTCACCGTACTGGGCTTGGTGGGCTGGTGGGTCGCGGCCCAGAGCGCTGTCAAGTCCGGGCCGCCTGTCGCTGCGGCCCAGGCGTCGGCGCAGGCATCCGAGGTCGTGACTGTGCCAGGAATGCCGAGCGTGGCTGACCCGCACAACCTTTACAGCGAAGTCACAGCCAACCGCATGAGCCCTGCTGTCGCGGGGTCGCTGGAGCGCGTGTACGTGCCCAATCGTGGCGCCAACACGGTGTCGGTCATCGACCCCGCCACGCTCCAAGTGATCGATACGTACAAAGTAGGGGTCCACCCGCAGCATGTGGTCCCGTCGTGGGATTTGAAGACCTTGTGGGTCGCCAACAATGCGGAGGGGCGAACCGATGGCAGCCTGACCCCGATCGATCCGAAAACCGGCAAGCCCGGCCCCTCGATTCCTGTCGATGATCCGTACAACCTGTACTGGTCCCCGGACGGCAAGTCCGCCATCGTGGTCGCCGAGGCCTACAAACGCCTGGATTTTCGGGACCCGCACACGATGAAACTCCAGTACTCGATTCCCACCCCAAAGTGCGCGGGGATCAATCATGCCGACTTCTCGATCGACGGGAGATTTGCCCTGTTTGCCTGCGAGTTCAACGGCTCCGTCACCAAGATCGATCTGGTCAACCGGAGAGTGATCGGCACGCTCAAGCTGAGCCAGTATTTCGACCGGCCCGATGCCTTGGCTGCCATTGCGAAGCCGGGCAAGAAGCCCAAATACATTCCTGATCCGGGTCAAGTCGGTGGTGAAATCTGCACGACACCGGGCATGCCTCAGGACGTCCGCGCGTCACCGGACGGGAAGCTGTTTTACGTGGCCGACATGATGGCCGACGGCGTGCATGTGGTCGATGGCGAGTCGTTCAAGCAGACCGGCTTTATCGCCACCGATGTCGGCGCGCACGGCCTCTACCCCAGTCGAGACGGCAAGAGTCTGTATGTGGCCAACCGGGGCAGCAACAAGATCCGCGGCACGCCCGGGGGCAAAGGCAGCATCTCGGTGATTGACTTCGCCACGCGCTCCGTTGTCAAGAAGTGGCCGATTCCGGGTGGTGGCAGTCCGGACATGGGCAATGTCAGCGCGGATGGGAAGCATCTGTGGCTGTCGGGCCGGTTTGACGACACGGTGTACCGAATTGACACCAGCTCGGGCAGCGTAGACAGGATCAAGGTCGGCCGTGAACCGCATGGATTGACCGTGTGGCCGCAGCCGGGCCGATATTCCCTCGGGCATACGGGCAACTTGCGTTGAACCCGCGGTCAGGCATTGCGCCATCCTTGTGCGGATGCGACTCAGGCCGCGTCGACCGGCGCGTGCCGACCCGTACCCATCGGTGGCGAGCGGTTTCGACTCGCTCCATGGCGGCCATTGCGACCCCAAAGAATTTCCGATGCAAGCGCCTGCCTCGGCGACAGTATTTGGCCGAGTCGATCAACGGCCGCCGACCAACAGCGGCAAGTCGGTGGCTCCGGTCCCTTGAGCGGGAGATGTAGAGAGTTGTGGGAAAGCCATCAGTGGACACCGAAGTAGTCGTGAGCATTCGTCGACAGCGGCTCTGCCTTTACCGCCAAGGTGAACTTGTGCGGGAGTTCGTGGTATCGACAGCCAAGAATGGAGTGGGAGAGCAGGAGGGAAGTGGTTGTACGCCCAGGGGAGCGCACGTGGTGCGGGCCAAGATAGGCACAGGCTGTGCCGAGGGGACCGTCTTCGTGGGCCGTAGACCGACCGCACAGATGTTCTCTCCCAAACTGGCGCAGGAACATCCGCAAAGGGACTGGATACTTACCCGCATCCTCTGGCTGTCTGGCCGCGAGCCAGGCAGGAACCGCTTTGGCTCAGTCGATACGTTGCGCAGGTACATCTATATCCACGGATGCCCCGACGGTTTGCCAATGGGAATCCCCGCATCGCATGGTTGCATCCGAATGAGAAATGCAGACGTCGTCGAGCTGTTTGATTCGGTACAGGTCGGAACGCCCGTTCGCATTGAGGCGGAACCCTTCTGACTCAACGCTCCGCAAGCCTGTCGAGCAGCTCCGCGCTACGCGTAGATGTGCGGCTCAGGAATACCGGCTGGCCGCCGCATGCCATGTGCTGTTCTACAACAAGCCGATGCCGTGGGACCACGCCGCGGGTTGGCTGCTGCACGGCGAAGCGGGGGATACAGCGCGTATTGTGACGGCGTGGCCTATTTGCCCACCCATACAACGGAGGGCTCATTTGCGCTCCCGATGAAGCCCGCTGGCATCAGGTGCGCGCGGCACTGCTGGGGTCATCCGTCGAAGAACCACAGCGGTGAGCGCTCGTGGTCATCGCGGAAGTTGATGAGCGCCCCTATCGCACCACCATCAGCGCCTGCGCCAGCTCGGCAAAACCGGCGCCGCGCTCGGCGGCCGTGATATAGCGTGGCCGGTGCCGCAGCTCGGCTTCGAAGCGCCGGATGTTGGTCACGCCGACGCTGTGCGGGAAATGCTCGAACATCCGCTGGTCGTTGGGCGAGTCGCCGACATAGACCCAGCGCTCGATCTCGGCATCCAGCGCGCGCCCGAGCAGTTCGCTCAGGATCCAGCGCGCGCCGGCGAGCTTGTCGTGCTCGCCATACCAGCCGTTGATGTGGATCGAGCTGACGGTCGCGTTCATGCCTTCGGAGCGCATCAGCTGCACCACCTGCGCGATCCGCTCGGGCGGCAGCTCGGTGCGCTCGCTGTGGTCGATTGCGATATCGGTTTCGCGGCCGGGCGAGTCCTCGGCCAGCCGGCTGCCCGGCACCTCGCGCAGCACGCGCTGCGCGACCCGCTGCATGCGCGCGAAGTTGGCCGCGCGCGTGGCGGCGTCCTGTTGATACAGTTTTGATAGCGCCTCACGCCCGACCGATGCGGGCCCAGCGGCTCTTTTGATCGCTACCGCGCCATTTTGGCGAAACAGGGCTACCGCGCCGTTTTCGGCGACGATCGCATCGAGCGGCCAGCTCGCGGCAAACGGTTCGCTCCAGCCCAGGGGTCGGCCCGTGATCGCGATCACAGGCAGGCCGGCCGCCTTCAACTCGGCCAGCGCCTGCAGCGCCTCGGGCGTGATCGCACCCTCGGTCGTCAGCGTGTCGTCGATGTCGGTGAACACGCCGACAATCTGGCGTCGCTCTGCTGCAGGCCAGCGGGACAGGGGCTGCATCGCCAGGCGCAGTTCGACCCGCTCAGTGCGAACGGCTTCGATCAGCCTGCACTGCCCAGCGCCAGCCCCGCGTGCTCGCGCAGCGGGTGGAACTGGATCGTCGGAAAGCGCTCCTGCGCCAGCCGCACGTCATAGGGCGAGGTGCAGAGGTAGGCCAGGGTGTCGGCCGCGTCGTGCGCCAGGCGGGCCGGGTAGGCGTCGGTGAAGGCGCGCAGCTCGGCCGGGGTGTCGGCCGTGATCCAGCGCGCGCCCGTGTACTGGCAGCTCTCGAGCCGGATGTCGGCGTCGTACTCGGCCTTCAGGCGGTGCTGCACGACCTCGAACTGCAGCTGGCCGACCGCGCCCAGCAGCATGGGGCCGCCGACCTGGGGCCGAAACACCTGGATTGCGCCTTCCTCGCCGAGCTGGGCCAGGCCCTGCTGCAGCTGCTTGGTGCGCAGCGGGTTTTTCAGCAGCACGGTCATGAACAGCTCGGGCGCGAAGAACGGCAGGCCGGTGAACTGCAGGGCCGCGCCGTCGGTGATCGTGTCGCCCAGCTGCACGCCGCCATGGGTGGTGAAGCCGATGATGTCGCCGGCATAGGCCTCGTCCACCGCCTCGCGGCGCTGCGAGAGAAAGGTCACCACGCTGGTCGGGCGCAGCTCCTTGGCGGTGCGCTGGACCTTGAGCTTCATGCCCGGCTGGTACTTGCCCGAAGCCATCCGCACAAAGGCGATGCGGTCGCGGTGCGAAGGGTCCATATTGGCCTGGACCTTGAACACCACGCCCGAGAACGCGGCATCCTCGGGCTTGATCTCCTTCTCGACCGGCTGGCGGTTGACCAGCAGCGAGCTCTTGCGCGGCTGCGGCGGCGGCGCCAGGTCGACCAGCGCGTCCAGCACCTCCATCACGCCGAAGTTGTTGACGCCCGAGCCGAAGAACACCGGGGTCTGCCGGCCGGCGAGGAAGGCCTCGCGGTCAAACGCGGGCGCGGCCACGTTGACCAGCTCCATGTTCTGCTCGGCATGCTCGAAGTCATGGCCGAAGCGTGAGCGCAGGGTCTCGAGTTCGCTCAGGGGGATGCTCTCGAAATCCTGCGGCCGGCGGTCCGAGCCACTCTCGAACACCGTCATGGCCTGGGTCCGCAGGTTCACGATGCCGCCAAAGCTCTTGCCCTGGCCGACCGGCCAGGTCATGGGCACGCAGGGCATGCCGAGCTCGGCCTCGATCTCGTCGAGCAGGGCCAGCGGCTCGCGCACCTCGCGGTCCATCTTGTTGACGAAGGTGATGATGGGCGTGTCGCGCTGGCGGCAGACCTCGATCAGCCGGCGCGTCTGCGCCTCGACGCCGTTGGCCGCGTCGATCACCATCAGCGCCGAATCGACGGCCGTCAGCACGCGGTAGGTGTCTTCCGAGAAGTCCTTGTGGCCCGGCGTGTCGAGCAGGTTGATCACATGGTCGCGGTACAGCATCTGCATGACCGAGCTGGCCACCGAGATGCCGCGCTGCTTCTCGATCTCCATCCAGTCCGAGGTCGCATGGCGGCTGGCCTTGCGCGCCTTGACGCTGCCGGCGATCTGGATCGCGCCCGAAAACAGCAGCAGCTTCTCGGTCAGCGTGGTTTTGCCTGCGTCAGGGTGCGAAATGATGGCAAAGGTGCGGCGGCGCCGCGTCTCAGAGGCGTAGGACACGATGGTTCCGGATGGTCTTCAGGGCGGCAGATGCCCTGCAGCAGGCAGAAGGGGCGGCGCGGACAGCAGCGCCGGCCCCGCAATCCGCCGATTTTACCGGGCCGCTTGCAGCGGCAGGTCTTCGAGGGCTTTCGGTGTCCCCTTCTGGCCGCTGCCGATCGACGACAGGAGCCATAAAATCAATCGATAGCCGGTGTACAGCCGACTTCCCATGCTATCAAAAGAGAAGCGCCCAAGGCCGCCAGGAAGTTGTGCCGAACGCTGAGCGACCCGTGTCGCCAGGGCGCCGAGGCATCCGGCGCCCCAGCCGCCCGCTTGTGCGGTCCGGGTCAATCCTTTACGCTGTATCCGGGCGCTGGGTCGACTGACGGCGCAGCGCCCGCCCGAAGGCTCCCGCGCCTGCCGGCACGAGGGCGCAACGACATTGCCGATCGGCAACCAGCCACGGGTGCTGACACGGCGCCCAAGCCAAGGAGAGCGCCATGGCCAGCAGTTCCTCTTCCGCGGTCGCCGCGATCCGCACCTTGGCCCTGGTCGGGCCGGCGGCGGCGGGCAAGACCAGCCTGGCCGAGGCGCTGCTGCACCGCGCCGGCGTGATCGGTGCGCCGGGCAGCGTCGAGCGCGGCAGCACGGTCAGCGACTTCGATCCGCTGGAGCGCAAGTTCCAGCATTCGCTCAATTCCTCGCTGCTGCACCTCGCGCACGGCGGTTGCCG
>JBOHHM010000081.1:0-16087 GCA_050725495.1 Burkholderiaceae bacterium
TTGCCACCACCTGCACGCCCGGGCCCTGGAACCTGGAGCGCATGCTGCAGGCGGCCGATGCCTTCCCCATGAACCTGGGCTTCCTGGGCAAGGGCAATGCCAGCCTGCCGGCGGCGCTGCACGAGCAGATCAACGCCGGCGCAATAGGTCTCAAACTGCACGAAGACTGGGGCACCACGCCGGCCGCGATCGACAACTGCCTGAACGTGGCCGAGCAGACCGATACCCAGGTCGCGATCCACAGCGACACGCTCAACGAGTCCGGCTTCGTCGAAGACACGGTCGCCGCCTTCAAGGGCCGCACCATCCACACCTTCCACACCGAAGGCGCGGGCGGCGGCCATGCGCCCGACATCCTCAAGGTGGTGGGCGAAGCCAATGTGCTGCCCTCCTCCACCAACCCGACGCGGCCCTACACCATCAACACGCTGGACGAGCATGTGGACATGCTGATGGTCTGCCACCACCTCGACCCCGCGATTGCCGAGGACCTGGCCTTTGCCGAGAGCCGCATCCGCAAGGAAACCATTGCGGCCGAAGACATCCTGCACGACCTGGGCGCGATCAGCATGTTCAGCTCCGATTCGCAGGCCATGGGCCGGGTCGGCGAAGTCATCCTGCGCTGCTGGCAGACCGCGCACAAGATGAAGCAGCAGCGCGGCAAACTGAACGGCGATAGCGAGCGCCACGACAACTTCCGCGCCAAGCGCTACATCGCCAAGCTCACGATCAACCCGGCCCTGGCCCACGGCATCGCGCACGAGGTCGGCAGCGTCGCGCCCGGCAAATGGGCCGACCTGGTGGTGTGGAAGCCGGCCTTCTTCGGAGTCAAGCCCGCGCTGATCCTCAAGGGCGGCTTCATCGCCATGGCCGCCATGGGCGACCCGAACGCCTCCATCCCGACCCCGCAGCCCGTGCATTACCGTCCCATGTTCGGCGCGTTTGGCGGGGCCATCGCCCAAACCTCGCTGACCTTTGTCTCGCAGCCCGGCCTGCAGGCCGGCCTCAAGGAGCGCTTCGGCCTGGCCAAAACCCTCAGTGCGGTGCAAGGCATTCGCGGCCTGGGCAAACGCCACATGGTCCACAATGACTATGCGCCGAAAATGGAAATCGACGCGCAAACCTACGCGGTGCGGGCCGACGGTCAGCTGCTGACCTGCGAGCCCGCCAGCAGCCTGCCCATGACGCAACGCTACTTCCTTTTCTGATGCTTCAGGTCTCCAAAATCATGGCCCAAGGGCGCGGCTTGGCCGCGGCCCTGCTCAAACGCGCCGCCACCGTCGAGCTCGACTGGGATGTGCGCCAGAAAAGCCGCTTTGACGCGACCGACTCCCAGGGCCGCCAGCTCGGCATCTTTTTGCCGCGCGGCACGCTGGTGCGCGGCGGCGACGTGCTGGTGGCCGAAGACGGGTCGCTGATTCTGGTAAAAGCGGCGAAGCAGCCGGTGCTGGTGATCACCCACTGCACCGAGCACGGCTCGCCGTTTGACCTGACGCGCGCCGCCTACCACCTGGGCAACCGCCATGTGCCGATCGAGCTCAGGCCCGACCACCTGAAGATCGAGCCCGACCATGTGCTGGCCGACATGCTGCGGGCCATGCATTTGATCGTGAATGAAACCACCGCAGCCTTCGAGCCGGAAGGCGGGGCCTACGGGTCTCATGGCTCGGGCCATGCGCATGGCCATGAGCATCACGACCATGCACACCATCACTGATGCGTGAACGTGTCGCCGGCCTTCCGGCTGCGAGCCTGCTGCAGCTCATCTGGCTGGCTTCGCCGGCCTTGCCGGTTGGCGGCTTCTCCTATTCAGAAGGGCTTGAAGCCGCCGTGGACAGGGCGGGAGTAGCTACGGAATCGATAGCATCCGACTGGCTGGCCGATCAACTCCACCTCACGCTGGCGCGCGGCGATCTGGCCGTGGCCGCCAAGGCCATCCCGGCCTGGCGCCGCGGCGACCTTGTTCACATCGCGGAACTCAACGCCTGGCTTCTGCAAACCCGGGAAACCAGCGAGCTGCGCCTGCAGACCGAGCAAATGGGCCGCTCGCTGCTGGAATGGCTGCGCAACCACAACACCGTTGCGCCGGCCCAGCTCGAGGCCTGCGCGCGAATCCAGCCCGGCTACCCGATTGCCTTTGCACTCGCCGCCGCGCCCACGCTTGCCCCGGTGCGGGACTGCCTGCTGGCCTTTGCTTTTGGCTGGGCCGAGAACATGATGCAGGCCGCCGTCAAGGCCGTGCCCCTGGGCCAGAGCGCCGGCCAGCGCATCCTGGCACGGCTGGCCGATGAAATTCCCCCTGCTGTTGACCACGCCATGAAACTGGCGGACAGCCAACGGCAGGCCTTCACCCCCATGTTGGCGATCCTGTCGGCCCAGCATGAGACCCAGTATTCGAGATTGTTCAGATCATGAGCCTGCATCACATCCCCAACCGCACCAAGAAACTGCCGCCGCTGCGCGTGGGCATCGGTGGCCCTGTCGGCTCCGGCAAGACCACGCTGCTGGAGATGCTGTGCAAGGCCATGCGCGACAAGTACGACCTGGTCGCCATCACCAACGACATCTACACCAAGGAAGACCAGCGGCTGCTGACGGTCAGCGGCGCGCTGCCGGCCGAGCGCATCATGGGTGTGGAAACCGGCGGCTGCCCGCACACCGCCATCCGCGAAGACGCGTCCATCAACCTCGAAGCGATTGACCGCATGCTGGCCGACTTTCCCGACGCCGACGTGGTGTTTGTGGAGAGCGGCGGCGACAACCTGGCCGCCACCTTCAGCCCGGAGCTGAGCGACCTCACGATCTACGTGATCGATGTGGCAGCCGGTGAAAAGATCCCGCGCAAGGGCGGCCCCGGCATCACCAAGAGCGATCTGTTCGTGATCAACAAGACCGACCTCGCGCCCTATGTCGGAGCCGACCTCGCCGTGATGGAGGCCGACACCCGGCGCATGCGCACCACGGCCCAAGGCCTCAAGCCCTATGTGATGACCAACCTCAAGACGCAGGCCGGGCTGGCCGAGGTGATCTCCTTCATCGAGACCAAGGGCATGCTGAAGGCGGTGTGAGCCAGCGGCGCCCTGGCACGAAGCTCAGCCCGAATCAAAGATCGCAGGCTGGAGCGCCCGGCTGAGTTGTTGCTGGCGGAGAGTGTGAGATTCGAACTCACGGACGGTTGCCCGTCGGCAGTTTTCAAGACTGCTGGTTTAAACCACTCACCCAACTCTCCGGGAGCCGCAAATTCTACCCGGGCAGGAACAGCGACTGCAGATCGCTCAGAAAATCAAATCCTCGCGGCGTGGGCTTGACGCGGCCAAGGTCGCGCTCGATCAGGCCCCAGCGCTCGGCTTCCTCCAGCCCATGCCCGATCGCGGTGACCGCCAGGCCCGTGCGGGCCTGGAAGTCCTGCAGCGCGAAACCCTCCTTGAGGCGCAGCGCGTTGAGCATGAACTCGAACGGCAGCTCGGCGCGGCTGACCTCGTCGTCCTGCGCCACGGCCTGGCCCGCCAGGGCCTTGTCCATGTAGAGCTTGGGCTCGCGATAGCGCACCTGGCGCACGACGCGGTGGGCGAAGCTGAGCTTGCTGTGCGCGCCGGCGCCCAGGCCCAGATAGTCGCCGAACTGCCAGTAGTTCAGGTTGTGCCAGCAGCGGTGGCCGGGCTTGGCATAGGCCGAGATCTCATAGCGCTGCAGTCCGGCGGCGGTCGTCAGCTCGGTGATGCGGTCCAGCATCGCGTAGGCCATGTCGTCTTCGGGCAGCTTGGGCGGGAACTTCGCGAAATAGGTGTTGGGCTCGATCGTCAGGTGGTAGATCGAGATATGCGGCGGCTGCAGCGCGAGCGCCTGGGCCATGTCCTGCTCCAGCTGCTCGGTCGTCTGGCCGGGCAGCGCGTACATGATGTCGAGATTGAAGGTGTCGAAGGCGGACGCCGCCTCTTCGACCGCTGCAATCGCCTGGGCGCGGTTGTGCACCCGGCCCAGGATCTTTAGATGCGCGTCGTTGAAGCTCTGCACCCCGACCGACAGCCGCGTCACGCCGGCGCTGCGAAAGGCCCGAAAGCGATTCTTCTCGAACGTGCCGGGGTTGGCTTCGAGCGTGATCTCGCAGTCAGGCTCGAGCCTGAGCCGGGCACGGATGTCGCCCAGCAAGCGGTCTATGCCCTGCGGCGAAAACAGGCTGGGCGTGCCGCCGCCGATGAAGATGCTGTGGATGGGGCGGCCCCAGACCAGGGGCAGAGCCGCTTCGAGGTCGGCCACCAGGGCGTCGAGGTAGCGCTGCTCGGGCATCTCGGCGTCTCGGATTTCATGCGAATTGAAATCGCAGTAAGGGCATTTCTGCAGGCACCAGGGCAGGTGGACATAGAGCGACAGCGGCGGCAGCGCCGAGAGCTGCAGCAGGCCGGGCCGCATGTAGTGCTGGATGTCTTTGGCGCTCACGGCCTACAACCACCGCTCGCGCATCAGCGCGATCATTTGCCTGGCCGCCTGACCGCGGTGGCTGTTGGCGTTTTTCACGTCCGCCGGCAGCTGGGCAAAGGTCTGGCCGAACTCGGGGATGAACATCACGGGGTCGAAACCAAAACCGTTGCTGCCCACGGGCTCGGGCGCGATCTCGCCGACCACCCGGCCCACGGCGATCAGCGGCTCTGGATCCTGCGGCGTTCGCACGGCCACCAGGGTGCTGACCAGCGCGGCCCGCCGGTTGGCCACGCCCCGCATCTGCTCCAGCAGGGCGCGCACATTGTTGTCATCGCCTTTCTCGTAGCCAAACTGCGTGGCGTAGCCCGCCGTGTCCACGCCAGGCAGGCCGCCGAAGGCATCGACGCACAGGCCCGCGTCGTCGGCCAGCGCAGGCAGGCCGCTGTGCTGCGCCGCGTGGCGCGCCTTGGCCAGGGCGTTTTCCACAAAGGTGGGGTGCGGCTCCTCGGCCTCGCCAATGCCCAGATCGGCCTGGCGCAGCAGCACCACGCCCAGCGGTGCGAACATGGCCTGCAACTCCGCCAGCTTGCCCAAGTTGTTCGATGCCAGAACGAGTTTCATGAATCAAATTGTCCTATAGACCCTGTCAGATAAGCGCAATACGCTATTATTTTGATAGCGATTGCTTTTGCAGCGCGATCAGCTCCTCAATGCCCTTGTCGGCCAGCGCCAGCAGCGCGTCCATGTCCTGGCGCGTGAACGCCGCGCCTTCTGCCGTGCCCTGCACTTCGACGAAATGGCCGGCTCCGGTCATCACCACGTTCATGTCGGTGTCGCAGGCCGCGTCTTCGGTGTATTCCAGATCCAGCAGCGGCATGCCGTCGACGATGCCGACGGAAATGGCGGCCACGTGGTCGTGGATCGGCGACTCGGCCAGCTTACCCTCGGCCAGCAGTTTGTTCACCGCGTCCTGCGCCGCGACAAAGGCGCCGGTGATGCTGGCCGTGCGCGTGCCGCCGTCGGCCTGGAGCACGTCGCAGTCCAGGTGAATCGTGCGTTCACCGAGCTTCTTCAGATCGAACACGGCCCGCATCGAGCGCCCGATCAGGCGCTGGATTTCCTGCGTGCGTCCGCTTTGCTTGCCGCGCGCGGCCTCGCGGTCGCTGCGCGTGTGGGTGGCGCGCGGCAGCATGCCGTATTCGGCCGTGACCCAGCCTTCGCCGCTGCCTTTCTTGTGGCCCGGCACCTTGTCTTCGACCGAGGCCGTGCACAGCACCTTGGTGGCGCCGAACTCGATCAGCACCGAGCCTTCGGCATGGATGGTATAGCCGCGCGTGATGCGCACAGGGCGAAGCTGGTCTGCGGCGCGCTCGCCGCTGCGGACAAATTCAGTCATGGTTCAGTGTGTTGGGCGAAAAAAGGCAACGCGACCCGCAAAGACTCAGCTCTTTTTGGCGGCGGTGCGTCGGATGGCTTCGTTGATTTCGGCAATCGATTTTTCGATGGCGGCGTCATCCAGGTCATCGACCAGGGTGTCGAGCACGCCGGCCTGGATGGTGGAGGCGAACACGCCGTCGTTGATGCTGTCGGTGGAAATGCCGCGGGTGGATTCGAAATAGTCTGGGGTTTCCCATTCCATCGCGATGACAGTCACGTTGTCGCTGTGCTCGCCGCCGTTGCGCAAGGCCCGCTCGACCAGTTCGGGCACGGCGTCGGAGACCGATTGCTGGCTCAGCTGGTGAACGATGTCGTTGTCATTCAGGCTGCCCCACAGGCCGTCGGAGCACAGCAGGATTTTGTCGCCCTGATGCAGCGTAATGGGCCCCGTGACATCAAACACCGGCTTGCTGGGCGAGCCCAGGCAGGTGAACAGCACATTGCGGCTGATCGAATTGAGCTTGACCACGCCGGCATTCTTGTGTTCGAGGTAGGAGTGGTCGCGCGTGCGGGTCAGCAGCTGGCCATCGCGCACCAGGTACAAGCGCGAATCGCCGCAGTGGATCCAGGTCGCGCTGCTGCCTTGCACGATGGCGGCCACCAGGGTCGTGCGCGGCGTGTCCAGCATGCCTTTTTCGGTCGCATAGCGGCTGATCTGGTGGTGCGCCGCCATCAGCGCCGCCACGAGAAAGCCCGCAATGTCCTTGACCACCGGCCGGGCCTCTTTCTGGTAGAGCGCCGAGACGGTTTGCAGGGCCAGCTGCGCCGCCACTTCGCCCTCGGGGTGGCCGCCCATGCCGTCGGCCAGCACGAACAGGCCCGACTCCCGCGTGTAGCAATAGCCCATGCGGTCTTCGTTCTTCTCGCGCCCGCCCTTGCGGCTGACCTGGAACACGGAGAACTTCATCGGGTTCTCACCCCGAAGCCGGTGGCTTTGCGCAGACTCTTCTTGGTGTCGGACACCATGTTGTCAAACTGCAGCCGCATCCTCTCGCCGACCGTGAGCTTGGTGTAGCGGCGCTCGCCCTCGCGGCTCAGCTCCTTTTGCAGCGCAAACACCGACTGCGGACGCGACAGCGGATCGAGCGACATGCACCACTCGACGACCTCGATGAGGTTGTCCGAGTACACGCCGCGCAGGCGCGACAGGGCCAGCGCCAACCGGTCCTTTTCCAGGCGCTGGGGCGCATCGTTGGGCGGGTAGCCCTGCATGCCGGCGTAGATGCAGGCGCCAATCGCATAAATGTCGGTCCACGGGCCCATCGACGAGTCGCGCCGGTACATCTCGGGCGCGGCGAAGCCGGGCGTGTACATGGGGCGGATGAAGTTGCCTTCCTTGCTCAGCACCTCGCGCGCCGCGCCGAAGTCGATCATCACGGCCTTGTTGTCGTCGGTGATGAAGATGTTGGCCGGCTTGATGTCCAGGTGCAGCATCTTGTGCTGGTGCACGATGCGCAAGCCGCGCAGGATTTCATCGAACAGCGACCGGATGGTCGACTCGCGGAACACCTTCTGCTTCTTGAGCTCGCGCGAGGTGATGATGAAGTCCTGCAGCGTCGCGCCCTCCAGGTAGTTCATCACCATGTAGACGGTTTCGTTCTCACGGAAGAAATTCAGCACGCTGACCACCGAGGCGTGCGAGATTTGCGCCAGCGAGCGGCCTTCCTCGAAAAAGCTCTTGAGGCCCAAGCGGTAAAGCGACAGCTTCTCGGGCTGGACCTGGGGCAGCAGCTCGCCCGGCGCCCGCGTGGCCAGCGATGAAGGCAGGTATTCCTTGACGGCGACCTGCTGGCCCTCGTTGTCAACCGCCAGATACACGACACCAAAGCCTCCCGCCGACAGTTTGCGCACCACGCGGTAGCCGCCTATGACGGTATCGGGGGGCAAGGGAGCGGGTTTGACCTTTGACATAATTTGGGGTGGGTTAGCCTCAGGCGGTTCGCTTGGGATGCGGCTATCCTCAGCACTCCTTTAACGACCAGCTACTTCCAGCAGACTTCGATGCCAGTTTACAGCATGACCGGCTATGCCAGTGCCCAGCACAGCGCAAGCGCCCCCGGCCCCGACCAGGATGCCAAACACGCGGCTTCGTCGCGTCTTGGGCTGGAAATTCGCTCGGTCAACAGCCGCTTCCTGGACCTGACCTTCCGCCTGCCCGAAGAGCTGCGCCAGCACGAGCCCGCGCTGCGCGAGCTGCTGACGGCTAGGCTCAAACGCGGCAAGGTCGAGGTGCGCGCCGCCCTGGACGGCACGGCCGCCAACGCCCTGCCCGAGCCGGCGCCGCGCATGCTGCAGCGGCTCAACGCCCTGCAGGACAGCATCAAGGCCTGGCTGCCCGACGCGAGAAACCTCAGTGTGGCCGACGTCATCCGCCTGTCGGCCACCGAGGGCCCCACCGGCCCCGACTGGAGCCAGGCCCTTGTCGACCTGGCCGGCCGGACCCTGCAGGCCCTGCTGGCCGCCCGCGAGCGCGAGGGCGCCAGGCTGGTGGCCATGCTGCTGGGCCATATTGCCCAATTGCGTGCGCTGGCCCAGCAAGCCGCTCCTCTGGTGCCGCAGCTGGTCGAACAGCAGCGCAGCCGCTTTCTGGAGCGCTGGAAGGAAGCCATGGCGCTGACCGACGGCGCGACCTTGCCCGAGGCAGCCCGGGACCGGGCGCTGACCGAGGCCACGGCCTTTGCCATCCGCATCGATGTGGCCGAGGAATTGACCCGCCTGAACTCGCATCTGGACGAGATCGAACGCCTGCTGGGCAAGGGCGGCGAAGTCGGCAAGCGGCTCGATTTCCTGATCCAGGAACTGCACCGCGAAGCCAACACCCTGGGCTCCAAGTCCGCGGCCCTGGAATTGACCCGCATTTCCGTGGACATGAAGGTGCTGGTCGAGCAAATGCGCGAGCAGGTGCAAAACATCGAGTAACGCTACTATATTCATAGCATACAACGCCCAATTCATATGGACTATCCCGGAAATCTCTTCGTCGTCGCGGCCCCCAGCGGGGCGGGCAAGTCCAGCCTGGTCAAGGCCTTGATGGAGCTGGACTCGCGGGTTCAGCCCTCGGTCTCGCACACCACCCGCGCGCCGCGTGGCCAGGAAAAGCATGGCCGGGAGTACTTCTTCGTGTCGCAGCAGGAGTTCGACGCGATGGTGCAGGCCGAGGCCTTCGTCGAATGGGCCCATGTGCATGGCCATCGCTACGGCACCTCGAAAAAAGCCATCGAGGAGCGCATTGCCCAGGGCGCCGATGTGATCCTGGAGATCGACTTTCAGGGCGCGATCCAGATCAGGAAGGTCTTTGCCAACGCGGTGCTGATTTTCATCCTGCCGCCCAGCTGGGAAGAGCTGCGATCGCGGCTGGAGCGGCGGGGCGAAGACAAGCCTGAGGTGATCGAACTGAGACTCAGGAACGCCGCGCTGGAGATGGCGCAAGCCCGGCAATTCGATTTCGTTATAATCAATGAGTTATTTGAACGCGCGCTATTTGACCTCAAAGCGATTGTTCACTCCCAGCGGCTCAAGTTTTCGGCGCAACGCCGCGCCCGGGCCGACACCTTCCAAGCATTGAACATTTCCTAGATATCACCGGAGAACGTCATGGCCCGCATTACCGTTGAAGACTGCCTGCAAAAAATCCCCAATCGTTTCCAGCTGGTGCTGGCAGCCACTTACCGCGCCCGCATGCTGAGCCAGGGCCATGCGCCCAAGATCGAAAGCAAGAACAAGCCCGGCGTGACCGCCCTGCGCGAAATTGCAGAGGGCAAGATCGGCCTGGAAATGCTCAAGAAAGTGCCGAGCTGACCGGGCACCCGACCCCTTCGAAAAAGCACCGCTTTGCGGTGCTTTTTTGTTGGCCGTCACACAATTGCCACGTCCACGCTATATTTGCAAGGTGAATGCTGTGCTCCAACCCAAGTCGAGCGAGACGGGCAAGGCACCTTCTGGCGTGAAAGTCAGTGGGGCCAGCTTGGCTGCTGCCAACGCGGCCGCAGCCAGCTTTGCCGCGCTCACCGCCAGGCTCGATTACCTCGAACCGGCCGAGATCGAGCAGGTGCGCCAGGCCTACCGCTTTGCCGACGAAGCCCATCTGGGCCAGATCCGCAACAGCGGCGAACCCTATATCACGCACCCGATTGCGGTGGCGGCCCAATGCGCCGAATGGAAGCTCGACGCCCAGGCGCTGATGGCGGCCTTGCTGCACGACGCCATGGAAGACTGCGGCGTGACCAAGCCCGAGCTGATCGAGCGCTTTGGCGCGCCGGTGGCCGAATTGGTCGATGGGCTGACCAAGCTGGACAAGCTGCAGTTCACCACGCGCGAAGAAAACCAGGCCGAATCCTTTCGCAAGATGCTGCTGGCCATGGCCCGCGATGTGCGCGTCATCCTGATCAAGCTGGCCGACCGCTCGCACAACATGCGGACCCTGTCCGATGTGCCGCGTGCCAAGTGGGCGCGCATCTCGTCCGAAACCCTGGACATCTATGCGCCCATCGCCCATCGCCTGGGGCTGAACCAGACCTACCGCGAACTGCAGGACTTGTCGTTTCGCCATTTGCGACCCTGGCGCTACGCCGTGCTGTCCAAGGCCGTGACCAAGGCGCGCAGCCGCCAGCGTGACTTGATCCAGAAGGTGCAGCGCGACGTCGAGGCCGCTTTCGCCGCCGCCAAGATGCCAGTGCGCATCGCAGGCCGCGAGAAAACCCTTTGTTCCATCTACCGCAAGATGGACGACAAGCACCTGAGCTTTGCCCAGGTGACCGACATCTACGGCCTGCGCGTGATCGTACCCACGGTCACCGACTGCTACACCGCCCTGGGTCTGTTGCACCAGTTGTACAAGCCCGTGCCGGGCAAGTTCAAGGACCACATTGCTATTGCCAAGGTCAACGGCTACCAGTCGCTGCACACCACCCTGGTCGGGCCCTCGGGCGTGAATGTCGAGTTCCAGATGCGCACCGAAGCCATGCATCTCGTGGCCGAGTCGGGCGTGGCGGCGCACTGGCTCTACAAGGCCAGCGATCCGAACGGCGCTGGCGCCGACCGGCTGGGAACCAAGTGGCTGCAATCGCTGCTGGACATCCAGGACGAAACCCGCGATGCCGCCGAGTTCTGGGATCACGTCAAGGTCGACCTGTTTCCTGACGCCGTCTATGTGTTCACGCCCAAGAGCCAGATCCTGGCCCTGCCGCGCGGCGCCACCGTGGTGGACTTCGCCTACGCCATCCACACCAATATCGGCGACCGTACCGTCGCCGCCAAGATCAACGGCGAGCAGGTTCCCTTGCGCACCGAGCTGAAAAACGGCGATGTGATCGAGGTCATCACGGCCCCGGTCTCCACTCCCAACCCGGCCTGGCTGGGCTTTGTGCGCACCGGCCGGGCCCGCTCCAAAATCCGCCACCACCTCAAGACCCTGGCCCAGGCCGAGTCCCAGGAACTGGGCGGCAAACTGCTGACCCAGGCGCTGCGGGCCGAGGGCCTCGAAAAAACGCCGGACGACGATGCCATGCACCACGCCATGTGGGAAAAGCTGCTGCGCTTCACCGGCAACCGGGACCGTGCCGAGCTGCTGACCGACATCGGCCTGGGCAAGCGGGTGGCCATCATCGTTGCCAAGCGCCTGGTGGCCCTGCTGAGCGAACAAGGCGAAAAGCCCAATGCCCTGCTCATCAGCCGCGAGCGCTACACGGCGCACGAAACCGTGTCGCAAGGCGAGGTCACGCTCGACGGCAGTCAGAACGCCTCGGTCAAGTTTGCCCAGTGCTGCAGGCCGGTCCCGGGCGATGGCATCGTGGGCTACCTGGGGCGCGGCGAAGGCTTGGTGGTCCATGTCCATGACTGCGCGGTGGCCAAGCGCCTGCAGAACAAGGACAGCGAGCGCTTCATTGCCGTCGTGTGGTCCGACGAGCCGGTCCGCCCGTTTGAAACCAGCGTCGTCATCACCGTGAGCAATGGCAAAGGCGTGCTGGCGCGGGTGGCGGCGGCGCTGGCAGCGGCCGAGGCCGACATCATCCACCTGGACATGAATGACGAGGCCGCGCAGGACGCCACCGACCTGCGTTTCATCATTGCCGTGCGCGACCATGCGCATCTGGATGCCGTGATGCGCACCCTCAAACGCACACCCTCCGTGTTACGCGCCATGCGCTCCCAGCCGTCTTGAGTCCGCCTCTCAGGCAGCCTGCGGGTAGCTGACCTCCAGCACCTCGATGTCCTGGATGCCGGCCGGCGTGACCAGCTTGACCACCTCGCCTTCGCGCGCTTTGAGCAGCGCTCTGGCGATCGGAGAAATCCAGCTGACCTGGCCTTGGGCGCTGTCCGCCTCGTCGATGCCCAAGATGGTCACCGTCCGCTCCTGGCCCGACGCCTCGGCGTAGGTCACGGTGGCGCCGAAGAAAATCTGGTCGCTGCCCTGGTGCACGCTCGGGTCGGTGACCTCGGCGATATCGAGCCGCTTGGTCAGAAAGCGGATGCGCCGGTCAATCTCGCGCAGCCGCTTCTTGCCGTACAGGTAGTCCCCGTTTTCCGAGCGGTCGCCGTTGCTGGCAGCCCAGTGCACGATCTCGACCACCTTGGGCCGCTCGTTGTCGAGCAAGTCCAGCAGCTCGGCGCGCAAGCGGGCAAAGCCCTGTGGTGTGACGTAGTTCTTGCCGCCGGCAGGCAACGGCGCCGGCGCTGCGTCGTCATCGTCGTCCGTTTCGGTTTCCCTGGTAAAGGCCTTGCTCATGGCGCTCTCCACAACACAAGCCATGGTACACAAACGAAAAAGCCCGCAACTATCGTTGCAGGCTTTTCGTTTTTTTTGGCGCGGCTGGCAGGAATCGAACCCACGACCCCTTGGGTCGTAGTTTCGCGTGCAAGCGTAACTAATTGATTTAAAATGGATTTCAACCACATTGACAAGTCCCCAAAGCCGCGTTTTTGACTGGTTTTGCCCCCTGAGTCCCCCAAAAGTCCCCTGCGCAATTTACCCAATTTGGTCAGACTAAAGAGGATTTTCAGAATAAATGTGAGCTACCCATGCCGTGCCGCCCGCCAGCGGCCCACCACCGCAGAACGGCACGGACCCGTGCCGTCTCACAGCGCCGCAGCGCGCGACCCTGCCGGGCGGGACTTATACGATCATGTACGGGCCGAAGTGGCCGTCGGTGTTGAGTCTGCCGCAACTGTCCTGGAAGTTCTTCCCTGAGGTGCGCGCTGGCGTCCCGCCCACAGCCTGGAGGGAGAATCAGCGCCGGATGGCGGACAAGGGCGTAGCCCTGCCGCTCGACTGGGGAAGCGACAAGTAGGCGAAGCCGCCGCCGTGGCGCCGCCAAATCTTACGTCACTCGGTACCAGGCGACGCCATCGGCGCCGACTTCCTTCACAGCCTCATCGCGATGGAGCAGGTAGTTCAAATGGGCCACGCTCTCGCCCGTGGCCATGCCCAGCAAGTTGGGTTCGGAGCCGATGGGGCGACCAAACAGCTCACCAAATACATCCACGGCTCGCTTGGGTTCGGCCAGCGCGCGGCGCAATCGATCGAGTGCCTGGTGTTGACTGCGCGCCAGGTAGTCCAGCCGCGCGTGCAGCCCGCGGAACGGTTCGTTGTGGGAAGGTAGCACCAGCACGTCGTCAGGCACTTCCCGCCGTAGCTTGTCGAGCGAAGCCAGCCAGTCACCCATGGGATCGGCATCGGGTTCGGTCGGAAATACGGAGACGTTGGATGAAATCCGGGGCAGCACCTGGTCACCCGAGATCAGCAGCTTCAGCTCTGCGCTGTGAAAGCAGGCGTGCTCCGGCGAATGCCCATTGCCCACGACAACTCGCCATTCGTGGTCGCCGATGCGCAGCCGCTCGCCGTCGCGCAAGCGGCGGTAGCTGTCAGGCAGCGCATGCGTGAACTTGCCGAAGCCGCCGAAGCGGGCGCGGTAGTTTTCGACCGCCTCCTCGTCCCAACCCGCCCTTCGATAGAAGCTCACGCCGTCGCTGGGCGCCTCGCGACCGGTGTCGGCCACCAGCACTCGGCAGGTCAGGTATTCCAGTCGAGTCATCCACAGCCGGCAGTCGAACTTGCGTGTCAGCCAACCCGCCATGCCGACATGGTCGGGATGCATGTGCGTGACGAACAAGCGCGTCAAGCCGCCCTGTGCCAGCGCGCCGCTCCCTGCAAAGAGGCTGCGCCAGGCCGCTGCGGTTTCGCTGGTCTGCACGCCGCTGTCGAAGGCGGCCCAACCCTCACCGTCGCGCGCGGCCCACAAATTGATGTGATTCAGCGCGAACGGCAGGGGCATGCGAAGCCACAGGACGCCAGGCGCCACCTCGCGCGCCGATCCCGCCGGTGGTGCCTCGCCGCACGGATAGTCGAGAACGGGCTTGACTTCGGGGTGGTCGATGAGAGTGTCGTCGCTCATGGCATGTCCCATTCGGAGAAGGTGGCATTCATTCTGCTCGCCGAGGATAACGCAGCGAGATGTCGAACAGTCAGAATCGCCCTTCATCGAGTTGCTGCTCATGTCCACGCCCTTCGGCGGCATCACATTGGGCATCAGTCTGTCGGCCTGCATGTGCCCGGTGAGCACCCAGTGGCGCAGTCGGAAATCATCCGGCAGACCCAATCGGGCGCCATCGCCCGGATGGCCACTTGAAATTCCCCCACCTATGGCCGATCAAATTCCCCCATGGCAGGACGGGCGGATTGTCACTCTGAATCGAGCTTGACGGCAAGTTTCTGGGCGGCCTCCTTGAGGCGGTAGCTGCGGCCCTCGACCCCCCTTGGGCCGTCATCAAAAAGCGGGCCGCAATGCCAAGCTGGCCCGGTCCGCCCTCAAAAGCCCTCAAAGTCCCCGCCCACTCGGCTCAACCGGCCTGTCTCGCCACCCACTGACGCACCCGGCGCAGCATCTTCTCGTCAGACCACTCGGCCTTGGCCACGAAGTGGTGCAGTGACCCTAAGTCCGGCAGTTGAACCCGTGCTGCGGCTGGATTCTTCAACAGCGGCGCGGGGTTGACGCGGTTTGGCACACTCATCCCATGGGTGAAGCTGACGAACCGAAGAAGACCCCGCTGGCGCAGGCCAGCGCGGACGCGAAGGTGGCCGACACGATGGGCGGGCGAATGCACGTGCGCTGGGACGAGACAGCGCAGGCCACACCGCGCGGACAGATCGTGTTCTTTGCCGAGTTCCTGGCCACGGCGGGCGTGTTCGACCGCTGGGTACAGGCCTGTCCCTTGCACTACAGCAACCCCAACGCTTCGCGCTCGCGCGACGTGCTGGGCACGCTGATGCTGGGCATCCTGGCCGGCAGCAAGCGCGCCTCGCACATTGCCGGCGTCCGAGGCGACGCGGTGGCGGCCAAGGCCCTGGGCCTGCGAGGCATGGTCAGCGAAGACTCGGTTCGCCGCGCGCTCAAGGCGATGGAGCCCGCGGCCAGCGAGCCATGGATGCGTGGGGCGTTGATGGCCAGCGTGCGCGATGCGCTGGAGCGACCCTGGGTGCTGGACCTGAACGCCACGATCAAGCCGCTGTACGGCCGCCGGGAAGGTGCCCAGGTGGGCTACAACCTGCACAAGCCCGGGCGGCCCAGCCATGTATGGCACACGTTCTGGGTGGGCAATCTGCGCCGGGCGCTTGATGCAGTCCTGAGTTCGGGCAAGCAGCACACCTCGGGGCATGCCAAGGCGGCGATGGCGCGGCTGCTCGACGAACTGGGCGACAAGGCCCCGGCGCTGGTGCGAGGCGACTGCGGCTATGGCGTTGATGCCATCATCGAAGTGTGCGAGCAGCGCGACCTGCCCTACCTGCTGCGGCTGCGCAAGACGGCCAACGTCAAGCGGCTGATCCAGCGGCTGTTGCGGCGCGAGGACTGGACGCGCGCCAGCGAGGCCAGCCAGGGCTGGCAGGCCATCGAGGACGATTTGCGCTTGAGCGGCTGGAGCCGAGCACGGCGCGTGGTGGTGCTGCGTCGACGCATCCGGCACGACATTGCGCTGACGGCCAGCAGGCGCGGCAAGGACGACGATCAGCTCGTTCTGGCGCTGTCGCATGATGAGGTGCAGGACAACGCGCAGGTCTGGGAATACACGATGCTGGTGACCAACGCCCAGTACGACATCGCCGCCATCGGCCAGCTCTACCGCGACCGCTGCGATTGCGAGAACGGGTTCGACGAGCTGAAAAACCAGTGGGGCTGGGGCGGCTTCACCATGCACCGCAGCCAGATCGCGGCGCGCGCCGTGGCGCTGGTCTACAACT
>JBOHHM010000082.1:0-16958 GCA_050725495.1 Burkholderiaceae bacterium
CCGTCTCCAGCACCCGGCACAGGAAGTCCATGTCGCTGCGGTAGCCGTCCTCGGGGCTGAACTCCACATCGGCCACCAGATTGCGGGCAAAGCGCACCGACTGCTTGGCTTGCTCCAGCACCTGCTCGGGCGTCATGCGCAGCTTTTTCTCCATGTGCAGCGGCGACGTCGCGATGAAAGTGTGAATTCGGGCGCTGTTGGCCCCCTTGAGCGCTTCGGCGGCGCGGGAAATATCGCGATCATTGGCACGTGACAGGGAACACACTGTGGAGTCCTTGACCGCGTTGGCGATCGCCTGCACAGCTTCAAAGTCGCCGTTGGAGCTGGCGGCGAAGCCGGCTTCGATCACATCGACCTTCAGACGCTCCAGTTGACGGGCAATGCGCAGTTTTTCATCCTTGGTCATGGACGCGCCGGGCGACTGCTCGCCATCGCGCAAGGTGGTGTCGAAAATGATCAATTTGTCAGCCATTTGATTTCTCCTGATTCCTGGAAACCCGCAACTTCGAAACTGAGTGCACAAAGCAAAAAGGCCCGCTGCGGGTGCATACGGGCCTTTTGGAAATTGTGCGCGCGCGCTACCGTCTCCGCCCGTGTGGCGATAGCAGTAGAGCCCGCGAAATCTGTTTCATTTATCTAATGTAGCACAGGTTCAACAAACCCTGCAATCGTGCTTGACGGCCACGGGCCTCACTTGTGCAGACCCCTCTCATCGGGCTCGTCGGTGGAGGTGCTGATCACGCTGGTGTGAACGCCCTTGGCTTTGCGCCAGCCGTAGAGCACATAACCGCTCAAGCCATAGATCACGAACAGGCCGAACAGCACGGTCGGCGGATGGATATTGATCACGGCAATGCCCAGGGCGATCAGGACGATCACCACAAAGGGCACGCTCTTTTTCATCTGAACGTCCTTGAAGCTGTAAAACGGCACATTGGTCACCATGGTCAGGCCCGCGTACAGGGCCAGCGCAAACATGGGCCAGGCCACCTCAGGTCCCTTGATCTCGGCCTCGGTCATTAGCCAGACAAAGCCCGTCATCAGCGCCGCAGCGGCGGGCGACGGCAGGCCTTGAAAATAGCGCTTGTCCACCACGGCGGTATTGACATTGAAGCGGGCCAGGCGCAGGGCCGCACAGGCGCAGTAGACGAAGGCCGCAATCCAGCCCCAGCGCCCCAGCCCTTTGAGCGCCCATTCGTAGGCAATCAAGGCCGGCGCGGCGCCGAACGACACCATGTCGGAGAGCGAGTCCATTTGCTCACCAAAAGCGCTTTGCGTATTGGTCATGCGCGCCACGCGGCCATCGAGACTGTCGAGCACCATGGCGGCAAACACGCCGACAGCGGCCAGGTCAAATCGGTCGTTCATCGCCATCACCACGGCATAAAAACCACCGAACAATGCCGCCAGCGTGAACAGGTTGGGCAGGATGTAAATGCCCTTGCGGCGCTTGCGCACCATCACCTCTTCAAGGGGTGTCGGGTTGGATTCGGTGCCGTCATGCATAAGATTGGCCTGTAGTCCTTCGAAACTGGTCGACTGACGCTATCAAATTCAGAGCGTCGCAAAGGGTCGTGGTGGCCGCAACCTGGTCGCCCGACGCGACCACGGGCACGGCGCCACGGGTCACAACGGGATGGTCACGGTACATGAAAGCAAGTGTAAGCCAGTCGTAGGCCGGCCCCAGGGCAAAAAACAAAGGCCACCGAAGTGGCCTTTGACTGAAACAAGTCGGGGCTCAGTTCTTGGACTGATCGACCAGTTTGTTCTTCTTGATCCAGGGCATCATGGCGCGCAGTTGCTCGCCCACGATTTCAATCTGGTGCTCTGCGTTCAGGCGACGGCGGCTCAGCAGCGTAGGCGCGCCGGCGCGGTTTTCCAGGATGAAGCTCTTGGCGTATTCACCGGTCTGGATGTCCTTGAGCACGGCACGCATGGCGTTCTTGGTGGCTTCGGTCACGATACGCGGGCCGGTCACGTATTCGCCATACTCCGCGTTGTTGGAGATGGAGTAGTTCATGTTGGCAATGCCGCCTTCGTAGATCAGGTCCACGATCAGCTTGAGTTCGTGCAGGCACTCGAAGTAGGCCATTTCGGGCGCGTAGCCGGCTTCCACCAGCGTCTCGAAGCCGGCCTTGATCAGCTCGACCGTGCCACCGCACAGCACGGCCTGCTCGCCGAACAGGTCGGTCTCGGTTTCTTCGCGGAAGTTGGTCTCGATGATGCCGGCCTTGCCGCCGCCATTGGCCATCGCATAGCTCAGGGCCAGATCGCGGGCCTTGCCGGTCTTGTCCTGGTGCACGGCCACGAGGTGGGGCACGCCGCCGCCTTGGGTGTAGGTGTTGCGCACGGTGTGACCAGGGGCCTTGGGAGCCACCATCCAGACGTCGAGGTCGGCACGCGGGGCGACTTGGCCATAGTGCACGTTGAAGCCGTGGGCGAAGGCCAGCGAGGCGCCCTGCTTGATATGGGGCTCCACATCGTTCTTGTAGACGGCGGCGATTTGCTCGTCGGGCAGCAAAATCATGACCGCGTCGGCGGTTTTCACCGCTTCGGCGACTTCGGCGACCTTCAGGCCGGCCTTCTCGACCTTGGGCCAGGAAGCGCCGCCCTTGCGCAGGCCGACGATGACTTTCACGCCGCTGTCGTTGAGGTTTTGTGCGTGGGCATGGCCCTGGCTGCCGTAGCCGATGATAGCGACGGTCTTGCCCTTGATCAGGCTCAGATCACAGTCTTTGTCGTAGAAAACTTTCATGGTCACTCCAATATTTTGTTTGGCGAAAACGCCCTTCGACAGGCTCAGGGCGAACGCTAGGACATAGTCGCCGCACAAAAATCCGTTCGCGTTGAGCCTGTCGAAACGCGCCCGAACCGTAAAAATCAAACGCGCAGTATTCTCTCACCGCGCCCGATGCCGCTGGAGCCGGTGCGCACGGTTTCCAGAATCGCACTGCGATCGATGGCTTCCAGGAAGGCGTCGTTCTTGGACTGGTCACCGGTCAGCTCGATGGTGTAGCTCTTTTCGGTGACGTCGATGATGCGGCCTCGGAAGATGTCGACCATGCGCTTCATCTCTTCGCGCTCCTTGCCGACGGCGCGGACCTTGACCATCATGAGCTCGCGCTCGGTATAGGCCCCCTCGGTCAGGTCCACGACCTTCACGACCTCGATGAGGCGATTCAGGTGCTTGGTGATCTGCTCGATCACGTCGTCCGAGCCGGTGGTCTGTATCGTCATGCGCGACAGACTCGGGTCTTCGGTGGGCGCAACCGTCAGGCTCTCGATGTTGTAGCCACGGGCCGAGAACAGGCCCACCACGCGGGAAAGAGCGCCGGGCTCGTTTTCCAGCAAAACGGCAATGATATGTTTCATGTTGTGCGATTCCTCTTTTCGCTGCCCTCCCCTGCGCACGGTAATGCGCAGGCTCGGCAGGCAATAGATTCGTCAAAGAAAGGTTAGGAAAGGTTGAGTGTTCGGCGTTCAGCGTCGGGCATGCGAACCCCCGCTGAACGCTCAACGCCCAACGTGGAACGTCAAAGATCCTCGCTTCCCAGCAGCATTTCCGTGATGCCCTTGCCGGCCTGCACCATCGGGAACACGTTCTCGGTGGGGTCGGTGCGGAAGTCCATGAACACGGTGCGGTCCTTGAGCTTGCGCGCCTCGCGCAGCGCCGGCTCCACGTCCTGCGGGCGCTCGATCAACATGCCCACATGGCCATAGGCCTCGGCCAGCTTCACGAAATTCGGCAGCGCGTCCATGTAGCTGTGGCTGTAGCGACCGGAGTACTCGATCTCCTGCCACTGGCGCACCATGCCAAGATACCGGTTGTTCAGCGAAACAATCTTGATCGGCGTGTTGTACTGCAGGCAGGTGGACAGCTCCTGAATGCACATCTGCACCGAGCCTTCGCCGGTGATGCAGTAGACCTCGCTGTCGGGCTTGGCCAGCTTGATGCCCATGGCGTAGGGAATGCCCACGCCCATGGTGCCCAGTCCGCCGGAATTGATCCAGCGGCGCGGCTGGTCGAACTTGTAGTACTGAGCCGCCCACATCTGGTGCTGGCCGACGTCGGACGTGATGTAGGTATCGACATCCTTGGTCATGTTCCACAGCGTCTCGACCACGTACTGGGGCTTGATGACTTCCTTGTTGCCGCGGTCGTACTTCAGGCAGTCGCGCTGGCGCCAGCCTTCAATCGTTTCCCACCAGCTGGCCAGGGCGTTGGCGTCGGGCTTGAGGCCGGACTCCTTGATCATCGCGATCAGCTCCGTCAGAACGTCCTTGACGTCGCCAACGATGGGGATATCCACCTTGACGCGCTTGGAGATGCTCGAGGGATCGATGTCGACGTGGATGATCTTGCGTTCGTTCTGTGCGAAATGCTTGGGGTTGCCGATCACGCGGTCGTCAAACCGCGCGCCCACGGCCAGCAGCACGTCGCAGTTCTGCATGGCGTTGTTGGCCTCGATGGTTCCGTGCATGCCCAGCATGCCCAGGAACTTGCGGTCGCTGGCCGGATAGGCACCCAGGCCCATCAGCGTGTTGGTGCAGGGGTAGCCCAACATGTCCACCAGGGTGCGCAGCTCCTGGGTCGCGTTGCCCAGCAGCACGCCGCCGCCGGTGTAGACGTAGGGCCGCTTGGCCGACATCAGCAGCTGCAGGGCTTTGCGGATCTGCCCGCCATGGCCCTTGCGCACTGGATTGTAGGAGCGCATCTCCACGCTCTTGGGGTAGCCGGTGTAGGCGGTTTTGTGGAACGACACGTCCTTCGGGATGTCCACCACCACGGGGCCGGGACGTCCACTCTTGGCAATGTGGAAGGCCTTCTTCAGGGTCTCGGCCATTTGACGCACGTCTTTCACCAGGAAGTTGTGCTTGACGATGGGGCGCGTGATGCCCACGGTGTCGCACTCCTGGAAAGCGTCCAGACCGATCGCTGGCGTCGGCACCTGTCCCGTGATGATCACCATCGGGATGCTGTCCATGTAGGCCGTGGCGATGCCGGTAATCGCATTGGTCACACCGGGACCGGAAGTAACCAGCGCTACACCCACATCGCCCGTGGCACGGGCATACCCGTCAGCGGCATGGACGGCGGCCTGCTCGTGGCGCACCAGCACATGCTGGATGGTGTCCTGCTTGTAAAAAGCGTCGTAAATATGAAGAACAGCCCCACCGGGGTAGCCCCAGACGTATTTGACGCCTTCGGCCTGGAGGGCCTTCACCAGAATTTCCGCGCCCCGGAGTTCTTGCGTGCCAGAGGGCACGGCGGCTGCCGAAGCGATTTCGGTCTTTGAAATTTCCATGATCAACCTTTGCGAATTTCTCTAACGAAAAACCTTGGGTGCTCCTTGACGCACTCTTGTGGAGCCGTGTTGGAACTTTGGGCCCACGACCATGGGCGAGCTGCTTGCTGCGCCGGACCGTGACCCGTTTGTCTTTTTGACTTAGACCTTTCATTATCGCACTGCACAACGCGAAAACCGCCCCGGGCGGCAGAAAAATCACGGCCCAATGCCATAATTTGCCCGGAAAGCGTGCCCCCAACATACCAAGCGCTCCATCAACGAGACTCCTTTCACTGCACAGCCATCCTGGCTTGACCCTTTTGGCTACCGAACAAGAACTCTCCGATTTCCTGAAAAGCGTTGAAAAACGGGCCTTCAAGCGCTCGATCTACCATGTGCGCAACGAGGAAGCTGCCTTGGACATCGTGCAGGACAGCATGATGAAACTCGCCGAGCATTACGGCGACAAGCCGGCGGCCGAGTTGCCGATGCTGTTTCAGCGCATCCTCTCCAACTGCACCCTGGACTGGTTTCGCCGCCAGAAGACACGCAACGCCCTGTTCTCCAACATGAGCGACTTCGAATCCCCGACAGAAGACGGGGAATTCGATATTTTGGACACTTTGCAGTCGGCAGAAGACTCTGAGCGCACAGAAAGCGCCGAGGACACGACGCGGCGGGCTCAGGTCTTGCGCGAGATCGAAATGCAGATCCAGGAGTTGCCCGCGCGTCAACGAGAAGCTTTCCTGATGCGTTACTGGGAAGAAATGGACGTCGCCGAAACGGCGGCAGCCATGGGCTGCTCGGAAGGCAGTGTCAAGACACACTGCTCCCGCGCCGTCCAAGCCCTCAGCAAAGCACTGAAGGCAAAGGGAATTCGACCATGACCAATTCGCTGCAACACCAGACCCAATTGCTCCAGGACCGTTATGGCCTGAAGGTGGCAGCACGCCTGTCCGAAGGTGCAACCGATCTGCCATATGACATTTCGGAGCGTCTGCGTGCCGCCCGCGTTCAGGCTGTGTCCAGACGCAAAATCGTCGAAGTCCGTACCGCCTCCTCGGTGATGGCTTCCGGTGGCGCTGCCACCCTGACATTTGGTGACGAAGGCCTGAGCTGGTGGAGCAGCATTGCCTCTGCCCTGCCGCTGATTGCCCTGGTAAGCGGCCTGGTTGCCATCCATGTCATCCAGGATGAATACCGCGCCAATGAAGTGGCCGAGGTCGATGCCGCTTTGCTGACCGATGACCTGCCCCCTGCAGCCTATGCAGATCCCGGCTTTGTTCAATTCCTCAAAACCGGCGGAAACCAGGATCAGTAAGCGCCGATGAACATCACACAACGGGCGCCCGTACAAAAGCTTCACCCGCTCGCGACGGGCGCAGCTGCTTTTGGCGCAGTCCTCTTGCTCGCCTGGGGCCTGAGCGCCTCCAGCGCCCTGGCGCAAACCGCCCAGGTTACACCCAGCGCGCCGCCGGCCCAGGCTGGCGCGACCAGACCCGCCACCCCCCTTGCCAGTGCTTCGTCCAGGCCTTCATGGAATGAGCTGACGCCGGCCCAGCAGCAGGCCCTGCGGCCGCTGGCCGGCGTCTGGAGCAGCCTGGACGAGGCACGCAAGCGCAAGTGGCTGGCGCTGTCCCAAAACTATCCTCATATGCCGGCCGCCGAGCAGTCCAAGCTGCACAGCCGCATGACCGAGTGGGCGGCGCTCAGTCCGCAGCAGCGCTCGCAAGCCCGGCTGAATTTCGCTGAAACCAAACAGCTGGCCCCCGCCGACAAAGCCGCCCAATGGGAGGCTTACCAGGCCCTGAGCCCCGAGCAAAAGCAAAAGCTGGCGGCCGGTGCCGCAACCAAGCCGCCCGGGGCAGCAACCGCCGTCAAACCGGTTCCCCGGCAAAAGCTCGCGGAAATACCGACTGCGAAGCCAGACGCCAAGCGCACGCCCAAAATTGCGGTCGTGCCCGACCAAGTGGGCCCCCGCACCCTGCTGCCCCAGCCTGCGCCTGCCGCCCCGCAGCAATAATGCCCCGCCCCCAACCGATGACTTCGAAGTTTGAGTCAATTCACGCCCAGACCCCCGCCAATCAAGCGGATGTTGCGATTAACTTGATGGCACCCAGCCTCTGGCGCCGCATGGCCTGCTGGCTCTATGAAGGCATGCTGATGTTTGGCGTGGTGTTCATCGCTGGCTACTTGTTCGGCACGCTGAGCCAGACCCGCAACGCCATGGACAACCGCCATGCATTGCAGGCTTTCTTGTTTGTAGTGTTCGGCATTTACTTCACCTGGTTCTGGGCCAAGGGTCAGACGCTGGCCATGAAAACCTGGAACATCCGCCTGGTCGACCGCTTCGGCCAGCCCGTCTCGCAGGCCCGCGCCCTGTGGCGCTATGTCTTGAGCTGGCTGTGGTTCCTGCCGGCGCTGGCGGCCCTGGCGCCGTTTTCACTCCCGGGCGGCGAGTCCGTCGTCATCGTCATCGGCTGGGTTGCCGTCTGGGCCCTGCTGAGCCGCTTTCATCCGCAGCGGCAGTTCTGGCATGACGCGATGGCTGGCACCCGGCTGGTCTCGTCGCCGCCCTTGAGCAGATAGCCCGCGAACGTCATGTTCCTCGGCGACAATCCCCGCATGTCATCCCGAGCCCCCCGTTCCCGACTCAGCGCGGCCGCCAACCCCCAGAAAAACCGCGGCGGCTTCAGCCGGGTCTGGCATGCCATGGGCTACTCGCTGGAAGGCCTGCGGGCTGGCTGGGGAGAAACGGCTTTCCGGCAAGAAGCCATGGCGGCCCTGGTACTGGTGCCCCTGGCGTTCTGGCTGGGGCGCAGCTGGATCGAAGCCGCGTTGCTCGCCGGCTCGGTGCTGATCGTGATGATTGTCGAGCTCCTCAACACCGGCATCGAGACTGCCATCGACCGCATCGGCCCCGAATGGCACGACCTGTCCAAGCGCGCCAAGGACATGGGCAGCGCCGCTGTGCTGCTGAGCTTGTTGTTGTGTGGCGGCATCTGGGCCGCCGCCCTGTTTCAGAGATTCTTGTTATGACACCTGCCTTTTCGATCTGTGTTTACTGCGGCTCCCGCCAGGGTGTCGATCCCCGGTTTGTCGAGACCGCCCGCGCAGTGGGCCGCTGGATCGGCCAGCATGGCGGACAGCTGGTCTACGGTGGTGGCAAGAGTGGCCTGATGGGCATCGCAGCGGACGCCGCAGTGGAGGCCGGCGCCCGCGTGGTGGGCATCATCCCGAAAGCTCTGGTGGAGAAGGAATTGGCCAACACGAGCTGCACCGAGCTCTATATCGTCGACACCATGCACGAGCGCAAGCGCATGATGGCCGAGCGGGCCGACGCCTTTGTGGCGCTGCCCGGTGGCATCGGCACGTTCGAGGAGCTGTTCGAAGTCTGGACCTGGCGACAGCTTGGCTACCACGACAAACCGGTCGGCCTGCTCAATGTGGCCGGCTACTACGATGGCCTGATGGCTTTTCTGCAGTCAACCGTGGAGCAGCAGTTCATGAGCGACTGGCAGATGAGCCTGATCCGAACCGGCCGGGACGCACAGGCGCTGCTCAAAGACCTCGTGCAGGCCGCCGGCATGGCGCCCGAGCCACGACTGGAAGCGATTTGAGCCCTTATTACGAGGGGGGTGACTGGTGAGTAGTGACTGGTGAACAGCCCCAAGTCACAAGTCACGTCCCAACCCTAGACAGCGGCTTCGTCGAGCTCTCCCGTACGGATGCGCACGACACGCTCGACGCTGGTGACAAAGATCTTGCCGTCGCCGATCTTGCCAGTGCGGGCGGCCTTGACGATGGCGTCGACGCAGCGATCCACATCGTCGGATTTCACGACCACCTCCACCTTCACCTTGGGCAGAAAGTCCACGACGTATTCGGCACCGCGGTAGAGCTCGGTGTGGCCCTTCTGGCGGCCAAAACCCTTGACTTCGGTCACGGTCAGGCCGGTGACGCCGCATTCGGCGAGGGCTTCGCGCACCTCCTCGAGCTTGAAGGGTTTGACGACGGCGGTGATCTGTTTCATGTGCGACTCCTTATGCGCGAAATTTGCTGGTAACAGGATAGCGCCAATCCTTGCCGAAACTGCGGTGGGTCACGCGGATCCCCACGGGGGCCTGGCGGCGCTTGTATTCGTTGATCTTGATGAGCCGCGTGACGCGCTCCACATCGGCACGGTCAAAGCCGTCGGCAATGAGGTTCTCGATCGGCTCGTCGTTCTCCATGTAGCGCTCGACAATGGCGTCGAGCACCTCGTACGGCGGCAGGCTGTCCTGGTCCTTCTGGTCTGGGCGCAGCTCGGCGCTGGGCGGGCGGGTGATGATGCGCTCGGGAATCGGGTTGGCGCCCGTGCCATAGGGGTCGTTTTCGTTGCGCCAGCGTGCCAGCCGGAACACCGTGGTCTTGGCCAGATCCTTGATGACGGCGAAGCCACCCGCCATGTCGCCATACAGCGTGCAATAGCCAGTGGCCATCTCAGACTTGTTGCCTGTGGTCAGCACGATGCTGCCCAACTTGTTGGACAGGGCCATCAGCAACGTGCCGCGGATGCGGGCTTGGATGTTCTCCTCGGTCGCGTCTTCCGGCCGGCCCTGAAACTGGCCGGCCAGCGAAGCTCTGAAGGCTTCAAACTCGGGCCGAATCGAAATCTCGTCGTAGCGCACGCCCAGGCGAGTCGCCATCTCGTGCGCGTCGATCCAGCTGATGTCGGCCGTGTAGGGCGAGGGCATCATCACGGTGCGCACCTTGTCCTTGCCCAGGGCATCCACCGCAATGGCCAGCACAAGGGCGGAATCGATGCCACCGGACAGGCCCAGGATCGCGCCGGGAAAGCCGTTTTTGCCGATGTAGTCGCGCACGCCCAGCACCAGCGCGTCCCACAGCTCGGCCTCGGGCGTGCGTTCGGCAGCGATGTCCCCTGTCAAATCTAGAGCATCTCCTGCCCGCTGCACCTGCACTTCGAACAGTTTTTCCTTGAAGCTTGCGGCCCGGGCCGCGAGCGAGCCGTCGGCGTGCAGCGCGAACGAGCTGCCATCGAAGACCACCTCGTCCTGCCCGCCGACCAGATGCGCATAGACCAGGGGCAGGCCCACGGCACGGGCCCGGTCAGCCATGCGATCGACGCGCTCGCCGCCCTTGCCGATGTGAAAGGGCGAAGCATTGATCACGGCCAGCAGTTCGGCCCCGGCCTCCTGGGCCAAGCGGGCCGGCTCTTCAAACCACGCGTCCTCGCAGATCAGCAGGCCAATCCTCACGCCTCCGGCCTGGAACACGCACACGCCGCGACCCGGCGTGAAATAGCGGCGCTCGTCGAACACCTGGTAGTTGGGCAGCTCGCGCTTGGCATAGGTGGCGAGCACCCGGCCTTCGCTAATCACGCTGGCGGCGTTGTGGCGGCTTTGGATGGCCACTGATTTGGTGCGCGTGTCGCCCCCGCTGGGATGGCCGACCACGACGACCATGTCGTTTAACCCGGCGAGTTCGCGGGCCACCGTTTTCACGGCATCATCACAGGCCGCGATGAAGGCCGGGCGCAAGAACAGGTCTTCCGCCGCGTAGCCGCAGATCGACAGCTCGGGTGTGAGCAACAGGCGCGCGCCCCGCGCGTAGGCCTCGCGCGCCGCGTCGATGATTTTTTGCGCATTGCCCGGCATGTCGCCAACGACAAAATCGAGCTGGGCAATACAGAGTTTGAGAGTCATAGAACCGATGGGAAACAAGCCAGTCGATTATGTCATTCGGGTCCTGACCTCGCCGCTTCAGGTGAATGCGCAACGCTGGAACGAACTGCTCGCCGCGCAGGCCGGTGCCAGCCCCTTCATGCGGCACGAGTACCTGGCCGCCCTGCTGACCAGCGGCAGTGCCTGCCCCGCCACCGGCTGGCACTTGAGGTTCGTCACGCTCTGGCAGGGCGAGCAGTTGCAGGCGGCCTGCGCGCTCTACCTCAAGGACCATTCCTATGGCGAATACGTGTTCGACTGGGCCTGGGCCAATGCCTACGAGCAGCATGGTATGAATTACTACCCCAAGGCCCTGGTGGCCTCGCCCTTCACGCCCGTGCCCGGCGCGCGGCTGCTGGCACGCGACGCCGCGGCACGCCGGGCGCTCGTCCAGGCCCTGCTGACGTTGTGCCGCGATGAAGAGCTGTCGTCGCTGCACCTGCTGTTCGCCAGCGACGACGATGTGGCCGCCTGTGCCGACGCCGGGCTGATGCTGCGCCACAACGTGCAGTTTCACTGGAAAAACAGCCGGCCCGGCTATGCGAGCTTCGAGGACTTTCTCGGCTCGCTGTCGCAGGACAAGCGCAAGAAGATCCGCCAGGAACGGCGCAAGGTGCAGCAAGCCGGCGTCAGCTTTCGCTGGTCGCAGGGCCGGAACATCAGCGCGTCGGACTGGGATTTTTTCTACCGCTGCTACGAGCGCACCTACTACGAGCACGGCAACGCGCCGTACTTGAACCGCGACTTCTTCCGGCGCATGGCCGGCACCATGGCTGAGCACTGGCTGCTGTTCGTGGCCGAACGCGCAGGGCGGCCGATCGCTACCAGTTTGATAGCAATTGACACCCTATCCGCTGGGGCTATTGGCCAAGATAGTGCAAGAGCCGAGGAAAAGGTGGCCTATGGCCGCTACTGGGGTGCGATCGAACGCGTGGACTGTCTGCACTTCGAAGCCTGCTACTACCAACCCCTGCGGTGGTGCATCGCGCAGGGCTACCAGCGCTTTGAGGGCGGCGCCCAGGGCGAGCACAAAATGGCACGCGCCCTGATGCCCGTGAAGACCACCTCGGCCCACTGGCTGGCACACCCGGCGTTTGCCGATGCGGTCGAGCGATTCCTGGCTCGCGAGGGCCAGGGCATTGACAACTACATGGAAGCGCTGGGGGCGCGCAATCCGTTCAAAAATCAAGCGCGATGAGCCCCCTGATAACCGTGACCGGGCGACAGCTTGCGACGCCGGCCGGCGTTGGCGCGGCACTTGGAGGACGGCAGGTGCCGTTCGACAACGACCAAGCCCCGTCCGCTAACCACAAGGGCCGTCGCATGGAGCAACTGCTACGCCATCGCTGGCCGCTGGCGGCGTCGACTTATCGCCTGCCCTTCTTGTTCACCGCATACAGATAGCCGCCCAGGACAATCCCATACAGACTCAGCGCCTGGTCCAGATCGAAACTGCTTCGACCGGCCCAAACCGTCAAGGCCTCGACATAGAGGCAGAAGGCGCCCACGGCCAACGCCAGCAAAAAGACGGTCCGGTTTCTGGGCCGGCGCAGTAACAGAACCTTTTTCAGTCCGTCTTTTTTCCATTCTGCAGCTGGTATGCGTTCGATCTCCTCCAGCAGAACCACACCCCAAAGCAAGGCGCACAACAGAAATCCCATCATTCGTCCTCACGTTTGAACATTGACTATGAATGCAGTGCCCACCCCGCGCCCAACTTACAGCGATCGATTCCGCAGTCTTCCCGGGCTCGCGCAGCGCGGTCTGCGCGGACGCATGGCGTCCTTTGGAAGCTGGTACAGCTCGGTCACGTGAACCCATTGATTTGCCTCTCATGCGTATCCTGAAGCAGCTGAGAGAGTCTGACGGGCAGCCGGGGACGGCGATGCGGGGCGATGGATGGGGAGTCCGAGCGGAGCACGCCCGGTCTCGCTGCCGGTCGCATCCCGCTGGACCAGTTCGGCGGCGTCGAAGTCGTACTCCCAGTGGCCTGCCTCATTCCACTTGTGGAGAAAGTAGGTATAAAACGGCACAAACAGTCCCTGACTCGGGTCAGCGTGTTGCAACCCAAACACGTACTCGTGCTGCTCCTTCAATTCACGGCCGCTATGGCAATGCTGCACCCAGACGCGATCGTCGAGGACGACGAGTTTCCAGAACGGGTCGTGGTCGTAGAACTTCAGCGAAACTTTCTTGCCGCTTTTGCGGCACTCGTTCAGGAAGGCAATGCTGGCGGCAATCTCCTCTTGAAGGGTCGAGAGCGTAATTTCTTCTGGAAGTGACTCGACGCGCTTCCTCGCCGCCTCGCCGAGCGGATTGAGCAGCATGACGCGGATTTCATACGCCGTCGTGAAGACGTCTTTCAACAGGCTTTCCTGGGCAATCAAGGTGTCGTACCCGGTGAGTGAAAGGATGCAAGCGTCGCGCGCCGCCGGTAACGAGCGGACCAGATTGCGCTCGTGAATTTTCGAAAGCCATCCTTTGCGAGGATGCCTCGCGAAGACCAGGGAGGCCATCTTCGCACTTGTCAGGCGATGGCGGTTGTCCCATGCGCGCTTCCACAGGTTGAACAGAACCGTCAAGACAGAGGCAAGCAGGATTTCTGTCGCAAGCAGCAGATTCGAGTCCAGCTCCACGCGCGGCCACCACACATACAGGATGTACCGTGCGGCATCTGGCGCGGTAAACGCGATTGCCACTGCGAGCAATGTAATGACGCCATGCGACGTGATGCGCCCTAGCACAGCCAATAATTCGTGTTCTTTAGCGATTGGTTCCATTGGGTGTTTGATTCCATTCAGTGATTGGGTCCATTCGGGCCGAACGCGGAATCGGTGCGCCGCGCGCAGGCCCGGCGATCGGCCAGGCGCGCCAGAATGAGATGCAGCGTCAGGGCGATCACACCGAGCAGCAGCAGCAGGCTGGCCACGGGGCGCAGTTCGTCATTGAATTCCGGAAAGAACAGGAGTGCCACCCCCGCCACAAAAGCCAGGAGACCTGGTTGGAGGAGCTGGTGGTGGTGTCCCTGGCACTGGTGGTCGCGCTGCTGGTTGTGACTTCTCATCGCAGGTCCTTTCGCATCATGACAACGTTGCTGGTGATCTGCCCCCAGCCAAACGCTCCAACGTGCGGCGCATGGCGGCAAGCTCATGACTCTTGTCGTAGAAGGCGTAGGCTCCCGCCTCTGTGAAGTACCTCCGGTGTATCGGATCGGCACAATTGCTGACCACGATGACTTTCGTCATCGGATACTCAGCCGCGACGACACGTAATACTTCCATACCGTTGCCGTCGCTGAGGTTGACGTCCAGCAAGACGAGATGGGGTGGTTCACGCCTGATGGCAGTGATGGCGGCCGATGCGCGGCTGAACTCCCCGGTAAGGTACAGGCCTGCAATCCTGGCGACCACCGCGCGCCACAGCGATCGCACGACGTCCGAATCTTCAACGACAAACAGGCGCGCAGGGCTTGGCTCGCTGGCAGGCATCAGTGCGGGCAATGATTCTGTGTGGGTGACATGCATGGTTTGACCTCTCTGCATTGAAATCGCTGTACAAGACGCTGGCGACAACCAGTCCGTTCAGCACAAGCAATCTTGTGGTGAGGTCAGTATCTTTGAGTTGAGAAGGTGCCGCTATCGTTGTTAGCGGGACTCTTTTGTAGAGATTCCGGCTAAAGGCCTGTAGGGATTCGACTACAAGCAGGCTGGGTGGGGCGGCGCTTCAGCGACGCTAGACATGCGCAGCGCATCACTTCGGCGCAGTTGGTTCAACGGCAGCTGAAGTTCAGCCGGCACGATTCAATGATGCCGAGGCGTTTGCCGCAGACCGTGGAAGATGTCGAGAATGACCGAGCGGCTTGGCTGCGTCAAATGACTGGGCGCCCTAAGTCAACAAACCGTTTTCGAGGGCGTAACGGGCCAGCTTCGCGTTGCTGTCCATCCCTGTTTTTTCCAGGATGCGTGCCCGGTACGTCGTGACGGTACTCGGACTCAAGTGCAATATCGCAGCGATGCGCACGATCCTCTCGCCTGAAGCGAGCAGCTTTAAGACTTCAAGTTCCCGGTCGGACAGCGCTTCGTGGGGTGCCGCGTCGCCCCGGCCGATGGCGTTGACCAGTTTTTCTGCGAGCTCAGGACTGACATGCTTGCCGCCTACGGCCGCCTTGCGAACTGCGGCAATCAAGGTAGCTGCCGCAATATCTTTGGTGAGGTATCCCGCGGCGCCGTACTTGATGGCCCGCAACGCATACGCCTCTACCGAATGCATGCTCAACATCAGAACGGCAAGCTTGGGCTTCTCTGCGCGCATCAACTTGAGGAGCTGAAGGCCACTCTTATCGGGCAGACCAATATCTATCAGCGCCACGTCGAAATCCTTCTCCTCGAGAAGGTGCATCGCGTCATGTGCCGTGCCTGCTTCACCCGTGACGTCGATATCGTTCGCAGTCTCCAGCATGCGTCGCACGCCGTTGCGCACGATGCTGTGATCATCAACCAGCAAGACTTTGATTTTGTTGCCAATCATCTGTGTTTCCGTTCGCACCCACAGGGCCCCTGGCCGTGCCGCGTCTCGATTACCGATGATCTTGTATTTGCCGGCAAAGCGGTGCCCCCTCATGCATTCCCACAATACCCGAGCGGCCAATAGCCAGCAAGCCATAGATTCCGGCGCAGGCTTTCACATTAGCAGGCGCTTACGAAACTTGCACTTTTGCCTCAGGCAGTGATGCTCATTTCACAGGACTGCGAACGCTGTAGGTCGGCGCCGGCCTGCAGCTATCGATCCGCCATGCTGATCCAGCATGTTCGGGCGGCATTCACCGGGCAGCCGGGCTGGGACTGCAAGAAGAAGATGTCCCCACAGCACGGGGTTTTCCCCAGGCTTGCTTATATTGTGCACCTAACACTATATTTTTTACACGCGAAATGGTCAAACGACGGCTCCTGCGGCAGCGGCTTCCTGTAGCCGATACCCGTGCGGGCATTTTGGCCGAGGGCACTTCTGTCTTCCGGCGTCTAATCCTCCTGGCGACGTTGCGCGCCCACTCTTATCGCCCTGTGCGTGACTCAATTTTGACTGGACAGACATGGACACAGTAACGGCACCGATCGAAGTTTTGGACATGACGACATTGCTGGCAACGTTGAAGGCACTGCGCAAAGGTGACTTCACCACGCGCATGCCGGAAGACTGGACCGGCATGCCGGGCAAGATCGCCGACACGCTCAACGAGATCATCGACATGGCGGCCGACACCACCACCGAGTTCGAACGCGTGGCGCGACTGGTGGGCAAGCAGGGCAAGGTCGATGAGCGCATCGAACTGCCGATGATGAAAGGTTCATGGCAAAAAATCGTCAATTCGAGCAATGCGCTCGCCAACGACCTCATTAGCCCGATGAACGAGATGATTCGGGTCATCGGTTCGGTGGCCGAGGGTGATCTGCGCCAGCAGGTGCCAATGGAACTCGACGGCCTGAAACTCAGGGGCCAGTTCCTCAAATCGGCGGAGATCGTGAACACCATGGTGACGCGACTGGGCTCCTTCACCTCCGAGGTGACCCGCGTGGCGCGCGAAGTCGGCACTGAAGGGATTCTGGGCGGCCAGGCCAATGTCAAAGGCGTGTCCGGCACTTGGAAAGACCTGACCGACTCCGTCAACGGCATGGCCGCCAACCTGACCACCCAGATGCGCAACATCGCCTACGTGACGACCGCAGTGGCGAAAGGCGATCTGGGTAAGACGATTACCGTCGAAGCCAAGGGCGAGATTCTCGAACTGAAAAACACGATCAACACGATGGTCGGCCAGCTCTCCAGCTTCGCCGCCGAGGTGACACGCGTGGCGCTGGAAGTGGGTACCGAAGGCAAGCTGGGCGGTCAGGCCGAAGTGCGCGGCGTATCGGGTACATGGCGCGACCTGACCGAATCGGTCAACGGC
>JBOHHM010000083.1:0-4210 GCA_050725495.1 Burkholderiaceae bacterium
GGCAGCAGGTGGCCGAACAGCCCCGACTGTTCGGTCGAGGTGGTCGAGGCCATGACGATGCTCTGCGCCGAGGCAGCCATGCTCGCGGCCAGGCCCAGCGCCAGCGCCCCCCGTTTCAACCAGGCCGAAGGCCTCCATCCCTTGAACAGGCTCACGACAACTCTCCTTTGACAAATGAATCGGCTTGCGGGTGCTGCGCGGCCCGCAGGCCCCGATCGAAGAAGCGCGCCACGGGCAGGTCGGCCAGCACGCGCCCCTGCTCCAGGTAGATCACGCGGCTGGCCAGGCGCTTGACCTGGCCCAGGTTGTGGCTGCTGAAGATCACCGTCATCGCCTGCTGCGGACCTTGGGCGCCATGACTGGCGGCAAACTCCGCGACCAGCGCCTCCACCTCGCGCTTGGCATGCGGATCCAGGCTGGCCGTGGGTTCGTCCAGCAGCAGCACATCGGGCTTGAGCGCCCAGGCCCGCGCCAGCGCCAGGCGCTGCTGCTGCCCGCCCGACAGGGTCTTGGCGTTGCGCGCGGCGATCTCGGCAAGCCCCACGCGCAGCAAGGCCTGCAGCGCCTGCCCCCTGGCCTCGGGCCAGCGCAGGCCGCGCAGCCACAGGCCCAGCGCCACATTGTTCTGGGCCGAGGTACGCAGCATATGGGGCCGCTGGAACAGCATGGCCTGGCGCAGCTCGCGCTCGCGCTCGATGCGGCCGCTGCTGGGCGCCACCAGCCCGTGCAGCAGCCGCAGCAGCGTGCTTTTGCCGCTGCCGTTGGCGCCCACCAGCGCCACCCGCTCGCCGCAGCGGATGGCCAGGGCTGCCCCGCACAGGGCGCGCACACTGCCGTAGCGCACGTCCACGGCCTGCAGGTCGAATAGCACGCTCATGCCGTGAGCCCCCGCGTCACCTCGGTCACGGCGCCGTCGATGCGCTCGCGCCAGCGCCGCAGCACGGCAATCAGGGCGTTGAGCACAAGCACCACGCCCAGCAGCACCAGGCCCAGGGCCAAGGCCAGCGGCAAGTCGCCCTTGCTGGTTTCCAGCGCGATGGCCGTGGTCATGACCCGAGTGAAACCATCGATGTTGCCGCCCACGATCATCACGGCGCCGACTTCCGAAATGGCGCGGCCGAACGAGGCCAGCAGCACGGTCAGCAGCGCATAGCGCTCGTCCCAGGCCAGCAGCAGGCTGCGCATCAGCGAACCGGCGCCCAGCGAGCGCAGCTGCTCGCCATGCGAGCGTTCGGCATCCTCCACCGCCTGCCGGGTCAGTGCCGTGACCACGGGCAGCACGAGCAGGGCCTGGGCCAGCACCATGGCCTGGTAGGAAAACAGCCAGCCGAGAGAACCCAGCGGGCCGCTGCGTGACAGCAGCAAGTACACCACCAGTCCCACCACCACCGAGGGCACGGCCAGCAAGGTGTTGAGCAGGGCGAGCACGCCATCGCGCCCCGCAAACCGCGCCACCCCCAGCCAAGCCCCCAGGACCAGTCCCAGACCGCAGGCCAGGGCGCAGGCCAAACCGCTGACGGCCAGCGAGCGGCCGACGATGGCGAGCAAGCCGGGATCAAGCTTGGTGATGAGTTGCAGCGCCGTGGCAGCGCTTTCCGAGAAGGTGTTCATTCAGGTGGACATGCCAAGCAGGCATCAGTATGGGCGCATTGGAAATGGCGAGCCATGCACGCAAAAGCACAGGAAGGTTTGGCGGGCCCGATCCCTGCGCCGACACGCCCCGTTACTTCAGCACTTCAAACAGGTTGTTGAAATCATCGCTCCAGGCCGACAACCCGGCAATCGGCCGGGCCGGTGTCGCCACGTCGCGCAGGGGGCTGCGCTGCAGGACCGCCGGATTTTTCGCCACCAGCATCCAGTCGGTCGCCCGCAGATCCGAGTTGGAGGCTTCGTCGCGGATGAGCAGGGAAGACAGCCCCAGCTCAGCCGCGAGCCGTTGCACCACGGGCGGTAGCGACAGAAAACGGTTGGTGAGATGAAAAGCAATGATGCCGTCGGGGTGCATGTGGCGCAGGTAGATGCGCATGGCCTCCACAGTGATCAGATGCACCGGCACCGAATCGCCCGAGAAGGCATCGACCGCAAGTACATGAAAGCCTTGCGGCGCCTCGCGTTCGAGTGACAGCCGGGCATCGCCCAGGACGGTCTCGATGCTGGACATGGTCTCCTTCATGAAGCTGAACTCCGATTGCGCGATTTCCAGGACTGCCGGATTGATCTCGTAAAAGCGGTAGTGGTCACCTGGGCGGCCGTAGGCGGCGAGGACACCGGCTCCCAGTCCGATCAGGCCAACGCGCCGGCGCTCGGCAGGCGCCTGGGCAAGGGCCAGTCCGATACCGGCCGTGGCACCATAGTAGGTCGTCGGTTCGTTGCGGCGCTCGAGCGCAAGATACTGCTCGCCATGCTTGACCGAGCCGTGGTAGAGCTGGCGCACGTTGTCGCGCGCGTCCTTGCGCTGGCTGTCCATCGTTAGCAGTGCGCCGTAGAAGTTGCGTTCGATGCGCCGTGCGCCCGCGAAGTCATCGCCGATCTGTGCCCACAGGAAATAGCCGCAGGCGGCCGTGATGGCCGCTGCCCCAAAGGCAAGCCACCGCCTGCCGGCCAGCACGATGCCGGAAAGCAGCGACACGAGCACAAGGCCGATGCCCAGTTCGTAATAGGCCGGCAGCACACGTGGCGCGACCAGGCCGACCAGAACACCGCCACTGGCGCCACCGAGCGAGAGCATCAGGTAGTAGCGCGTGAGGTGCCGGGGGCCGGGCCGCCTCTGCGCCAGCTCGCCATGGAGGAACATGCACAGGAAAAACAAGCCCAGCGCGTAAACAGGAATCGCGACCCAGATGTTCAGCCCGACCGCGCTGTCCTGCAGCCCGTAGGCACACAGCAGCAACAGCGCTGCCGTGGGCGCAAGAAACGGGCGCCGGCGGTACCAGCGGTCGCTTTCAAAGCAGAGCACGAAGGTGAACAGATAAATGGTAAGGGGCAACAGCCACAGGAAAGGAATGGCCGCCACGTTCTGCGTGATGTGGTTGGTGATCGCCAGCAGCAGCCACGAGCCCATGGCCGAGAGCGCAAGCCACAGCAGATAGTCGCGCCGGGCGGGAGCCCGGTCGGCTTGCGGGCAGGGCGATCCCACCGAGGCATTTTGCGGCAGCGCCTGCGCGTGCCGCAGGAAATAGCAGGCGGAACCCGCGCACAGCGCCGCGAACACAACATACACCGCCGACCAGGCCATCGCCTGGTCCAGCAAGCGCACGTGTGGTTCGATGACAAACGGATAACAGGTCAGCGCCGCCAGGGACGCCAGGTTGGACAGCGAGAAGTAGCGGTAGACCCGCGTGCCCAGCAGGGTGCGCGCCACCCACGACTGGATCAGCGGACCGGTGGTCGAGAGCAGGAAATAGGGCAGGCCGATCGTGGCGGCCAGCAGGCCCAGGATCCAGAGCGTCGGATCCTCGCTGCCCGTGGGTTTCCAGTACGGTGCCGCCACGACCGGGAGGAACACCAGACTCAAGGCGAGCAGGCCGATGTGGAGCACGACCTGCCGTCGCGGCGCAAGGCGGCGCGAGACCCAGTCCGAATAGGCGTAGCCTGCGAGCAGCAGCACCTGGAAGAACACCATGCAGACCGCCCACACCGCGGCCGAGCCGCCGAACCAGGGCAGGATCTGCTTGGCGATCAGGGGTTGCACCAGAAAGAGAAGAAAAGCGCTCGAGAAGATCGTGCCGGCGAAAAGAAGGCGGGAAAGTGCAAGCGGCATGGCGGTACGCTTCAGGCAAAAGGACTGATGGCGAGGGTAGCACGCACCAGGACGCCGCCAGGGGCCCTGCGTCATACTCCCACCGCCGTGGACACAGCTGGTGGCTACCCGGCTTGAAGTCGATCAGCACTGTCAGCACCTTGGCCGCTTCGCCGAACTCCACCGATGCCACCGTCCAAGGCCCTCCAATCCCCAGGGCAGCTTCAAACAGCTTGGCAGTCATCAAAATCGCCTCCAGCGGTGTTCAAGATGTCCGTCATCTACCCACTCAAATTTCAAGAGAGGCAAAAATTTTCTGCGATGAGGTTCGCGCAAAAGGCCTGCCGGTATACGTTGTCAGGCGACCTTGAGCACGCTGTCGTCCAGATGCGGTTCGAACAGCAGCCGTTCCTTGCCGGTCAACAGCAGGAAATGCTTGCCGGTGCAGCGCGCCAGCAGCGACATGCCCAG
>JBOHHM010000084.1:0-6466 GCA_050725495.1 Burkholderiaceae bacterium
CTTGCCGGCCATGAAGGCGGCCAGCTGCTCGCGCAGCGGGTCGTAGCCTTCGGTGGCGCCGTATTGCAGCGCGCCGCCGGGCTCTTCGGCCAGGGCCTTGTTGACGCCTTCCTTCAGGCCTTCCACGTCGAACATGGCGCTGTCGGGAAAGCCGCCGGCAAAGCTGATGATGCCGGGCTTGCCCAGCAGCTTGAAGAGTTCGCGGATGGCGGAGGTTTCTACGTTGTTCAGGCGGTCGGCAAATTGCATGGGGGTCTCACTTTCTGACTCGCATTGTCGCCAATCTGCGCGCAGGTTTCCTGCGCCGCTAGACTTGGCAGCCATGAAACGCGAACACATTGAACCCTTTTTCGCCACGCTCCAGGCCGCCAACCCGCAGCCCACGACCGAACTCGAATACACCAGCGTGTTCGAACTGTTGACCGCGGTACTGCTGTCGGCGCAGGCCACCGACGTGGGCGTGAACAAGGCCACGCGCCGGCTGTTCCCGGTCGCGAGCACGCCGCAGGCGATGCTGAATCTGGGCCTGCAGGGGCTGGAGAGCTACATCAGGACCATAGGCCTGTACCGCAACAAGGCCAAGAACCTGCTGCAGACCTGTCGCATCCTCGTTGACCAGCACGGCGGCGAGGTGCCGCGCACGCGCGAGGCGCTCGAAGCGCTGCCCGGCGTGGGCCGCAAGACCGCCAATGTGGTGCTCAACGTGGCCTTTGGCGAGCCCACGATGGCGGTGGACACGCACATTTTCCGCGTCGCCAACCGAACCGGTCTCGCGCCGGGCAAGACGCCGCACGAGGTGGAGATCAAGCTGCTCAAGCGCGTACCACCGGCCTACCTGGTCGATGCGCACCACTGGCTGATCCTGCATGGCCGCTATGTGTGCCAGGCGCGCAAGCCGCTGTGCTGGCAGTGCAGCGTGGCGCAGTACTGCAGCTTTCAGCCCAAGACCCCCGCGCCCTGACGGCGCTACCATTTTGATAGCACATCGCACCTACGCCATGAGGACTCAGACCACACTCAACATCATCGGCTGCGGCCGCGTCGGCCAGACCCTGGGCCGGCTTTGGCATGAGCAGGGGGTGTTCGCGCTGCAGGATGTGCACACGCGCAGCCTGGCCACTGCGATGCAGGCCGTGGCCTTCATGGGCGCGGGCCGGGCCGCGGCCTCGGTGCAGGACATGCGAGTGGCCGATGTCTGGATGCTGGCCGTGCCCGACACGCAGCTGGCAGCGGCCGCCGCCCAGCTGGCCGGCCATGCGCGTCCCGGCCTTGGCCCAACCGGTGGCGCCGGCGACAAGGCCCGGCCCATCGCGTTTCACTGCAGCGGCTTCCTCGCCTCGTCGGTCCTGCAGGCCCTGCGCGACCAGGGTTGGGCCGTGGCCAGCGCACACCCGGTGTTGAGTTTTGCCTCGCCGGCCTCGGCCGTGCAGCAGTTCGCCGGCACGCCCTGCGGACTCGAAGGCGACGCAGCGGCCAGCGCGACCCTGGGTGCGGCGCTGGCCGCCATCGGTGGCGAATGCTTTGCCCTGACAGCCGCTGACAAGCCGCTCTACCACGCCGCCGCCGTGTTTGCCACCAACTTCGTGCCGGTGCTGCAAGGCCTGGCCAGCGATCTCTGGCGCGACACCGGCGTGCCGCCGGCGCTGATCCCCCGGCTGGGCGCCACGCTGCTGCGCAACGCCGTGGACAACGTGCTGAGCCTGGGTGCGGCCGGGGCCTTGACCGGGCCCGCCGCGCGCGGCGACACGGCCGTGGTGCAAGCCCAGGGCGAGGCTGTGAGCCGCTGGAACCCGCTGGCCGGAGACGCCTACCGCGCGCTGAGCGCGCTGGCGATGGAGCTGGCAAGGTCGAGAGCGGCGCAGACCGGCCCGCCCTTGTGACGGCTTGCGACGCGCCAGGCTGAGCATGGCGCCTGCGGGGTTGCCGCAGGTGCGCGATCAGGTAGACAAACTTCGGCCTGTGCTCGGCGACATCTCGCGCACGCGTGCTGCGTGGCGCGTCCGGCCAGGCGTCGCCTGCCGCCGCTCAGAAACCTGCGGCCAGGCCGTCGCGCCGCGCATCGCTGGCGGCGAGATAGCCCTCGACCTTCGGGTCGCCCATGCGCCAGATGAACTGGCCGGCGCCAAAGTCCTGGTACGAATCCTCGATCACCTCCACGTGGTGGCCGCGCTCGGCCAGGCCATGCACCGTGGCCTTGTCCATGCCGGCCTCGACGTTGATCTCCAGGCCCGCATTGAAGCGCCAGCGCGGCGCGTCGCAGGCGGCCTGCGGGCTCTGGCCATAGTCGAGCATGCGCACCAGGGTCTGCATGTGGCCTTGCGGTTGCATGTTGCCGCCCATCACGCCGTAGCTCATCACGGGCTGGCCATCGCGGCTCAGGAAGGCCGGGATGATGGTGTGGAACGGCCGCTTGAGCGGCGCGACCAGGTTGGCCCGGTTCGCCCCGGCCGGGTCCACGCTGAAGCCGTGGCCGCGGTTTTGCAGGCTGATGCCGAATTCGGGCTCGACGCAGCCCGAGCCGAAGCCCATGTAGTTGCTCTGGATGAAGCTGACCATCATGCCGCCCTCGTCGGCCGCGGTCAGGTAGATGGTGCCGCCCTTGACCGGGTTGCCCGCGCCGAAGTCCTGCGCCTTCTTCAGGTCGATGAGCCTGGCGCGCGACGCGAGGTACGACGCGCCGAGCAGCCGCTCGGGGCTGAACTCCATGAAGCGCGGATCGGCGACATAGCGGTACACGTCGGCAAACGCGAGCTTCATGGCCTCGATCTGCAGGTGCTGCGAATCGACGCTGTCGACCGCATGGCTGGCGAGGTCGAAGTTCTTGAGGATGCCCAGCGCGATCAGCGCGGCAATGCCCTGCCCGTTCGGCGGGATCTCGTGCAGCGTATGGCCGCGGTAGTCCTGCGCGATCGGCGTGACCCACTCGGGCTGGTAGCTGGCCATGTCGGCGGCCGTGAGGCTACCCTTGTGCGCGGCGCAAAAACGCGCGATCGCCTGGGCGATCTCGCCGCGATAAAAGGCCTCGCCCTTGCTCTGGGCGATCAGGCGCAGCGCGCGCGCGGCCGCGGGGAAGCGAAACAGCTCGCCCACCCGGGGAGCGCGCCCCCAGGGCAGGAAGGCCTGCGCAAATCCCGGCAGCGACTGGAGTTCGGGTGTGGCTGCGGCCCATTTCTGCTGCACCACCGGCGGCAGCAGGTAGCCGCGCTCGGCGATCTCGATCGCGGGCTCCATCAGGTCGGCCAACGGCAGCTTGCCGAAACGAGCGGACAGCGCCATCCAGCCCGCCACCGCGCCGGGCACGGTCACGCTGTCGATGCCGCGCTTGGGCGGCGTCTTGGCGTCGCTGCCGTACCTGGCGTGGAAGTACTCGGGCGTCCAGGCCTGCGGCGCGGGGCCGCTCGCGTTCAGGCCATGCAACTGCTGGCCGTCCCACAGGATGCAGAAGGCGTCGCTGCCCAGGCCGTTGCTCACGGGCTCGGTCAGCGTGATGGCGGCTGCGGCCGCAATGGCCGCGTCCACCGCGTTGCCGCCCTGGTAGAGCATGCGCAGGCCCGCCTGCGCTGCCAGCGGGTGCGAGGTCGAGACCACGTTGCGCGCAAACACGGGAATGCGGGTGGAGGTGTAGGGGTTGGCGTAGTTGAATGGCATGGTGCTTCGTCCAGGGCGGGTGTTGCCGGCCTGCGGTGGTTAGGGGTTGGAACTCAGTCCGCCGTGATCCTGCGCTCGGTGATGATGCGCCGCCACTTGGCCGCATCGGCCGCGACCATCTGCATGAACTGTGCGGGCGTGCTGCCCACGGGCTCGATCCCCAGGCGCGCAAGCTTGTCCCTGACTTCCGCGTCCGCGAGCGCCTGGTTGACGGCCGTGTTGACACGGGCGACGAGGTCGGGCGGCAGGCCCCTGGGGCCGTAGAGGCCGAACCAGGTGTTGGACTCGAAGCCCGGCAGCGCCTCGGAGACCGCCGGCAGTTCGGGCGCCATCGCGGTGCGCTTGGCCGAGGTGACGGCGAGCGCGCGCAGGCGGCCGTCGCGCACATGCGGCAGGCCGGTGGGCAGGGCGTCGAACAGCACCTCGACCTTGCCGTTGGCGAGGTCGGGAATGGCCAGTGCCGTGCCTTTGTACGGAATGTGCACGAGAAACAGACCGGCCTGAGCCTTGAACAGCTCGGCCGTCAACTGCACGATCGTGCCGTTGCCGCTGGAGGCGTAGTTGAGCCTGCCGGGGTTCTTCTTCGCGTGGTCGATCCACTCGCCGAGCGTCCTGGCCGGACTGCCGTTGGGCACCAGCATGATGCTCGGCGCGTTGCCGACATGGGCGATCGGCGTGAAGTCGCGCACCGCGTCGTACGGCAGGCGCGGGTTCAGGCTCGGGCCGATCGAGTGCGTGCTCGAGGTGGCCAGCAGCAGCGTGTAGCCGTCGGCCGGCGACTTGGCCACGATGTCGGAGCCGATCACGCCGCCCGCGCCCGGGCGGTTCTCCACGACCAGCGCCCCACCGAGCTTCTCGCCAAGCTTTTGCGACAGCACACGCGCGAAGATGTCGGTCGCGCCGCCCGCCGGGAACGGCACCACCAGTTTCACGGGTCTTGCGGGATAGGCCTGCGCGAGGGCCGCGGCACCGGTCAGCGCGACCGCTGCGGCCACGAGCAGTCTGCTCAAAAATCTCATGCTGTTGTCCTTCAACGATGGGGCCGCCCCGGCCGCTGTAGGCCGGGCTGCGTCGGCCGCACGCAAGCGCGCCGCCAAGCCTGCATTATCGAAAGCACGGGCCGCAGGGAAAAGCGAAAAATGCTTTACTTTGACAAAAGAAAAACTTTATTGATGCCGCCATCAACGCATCGTTTTCTTTCTTTCACGCCGATCGCGCCATGAGCAGCGTACGCCTCCTCGAGACCTTTATCGCGGTGGCCACCGGAGGATCGTTCGCCGCCGCCGCCCAGCGCGTGGCCCTGACGCAGGCCGCCGTGGGCCTGCAGACGCGCACGCTGGAGGGCGAGCTGCGCCGTCCGCTGTTCGAGCGCGACATGGCGCTGGTGCAGCCGCACCCTGAAGACGCTACAACTTCTGTAGCGCACTGAACCCAAATATCAAGGGCTACAGCCTGATTTGGCCGCCCCCGCCGGTCAATCGGCGTAGACCCCGGCCTTTCTGATCACCGGCCCCCACTTGTTGATTTCAGCCTCCAGGTGGGTCCTGAGGCCCGCCGGCGTGATCTTGTCGGCCGGCGGAATGTCGGAGCTCAGGTCGCTCAGCCGCTGCTTGACCATCGGGTCCTGCAGGGCCGCGCGCAGCGCGGCGTTGATCTTCTCGATCACCGGTGCCGGCGTGCCCTTGGGCGCGTACATGCCATGCCAGACCTTGACCTCGAAGCCCTTGAGGCCCTGCTCGTCGAGCGTGGGCACATTGGGCAGCGAGCCCAGGCGCTTGAGCGTGGTCACGCCGAACACCTTGATGCGGTTTTCCTTGATCATGGGCACGGTCTGCGTGGTCTGGTCGCAGAGCAGATCGACCTGGCCGCCCAGCAGGTCGTTCATCGCGGGGCCCGTGCCCTTGTAGGGAATGGTGTTGAGCTCGACCCCGAGCTGGCTCATGAACAGCAGGCCGCACAGGTGCGAGACAGCGCCGAGGCCGGCATTGGCCAGCGACACCTTGTCCTTGTTGGCCTTCACGTAGGCCTGCAGCTCCTGGAAGTTGCTGGCCGGGAAATCCTTGCGCGCCAGCAACGTCATCGGAACGTCGACCACCTGACCGATGTATTCGAAGTCTTTCAGCGGGTCGAACGCGAGCTTCTTGTACAGGGCGGGCGCCGTGGCCATGCCCATGTGGTGGATGAACAGGGTATAGCCGTTCGGCGCTGCGCGGGCCACCTTGGTCGCGGCAATCGTGCCGCCCGCACCGACGGCGTTGTCGACCACCACGGACTGGCCCAGCGATTTGCTCATCGGGATCGCGATCATCCGGGCCACGACATCGGTGGGCCCGCCTGCGGCAAACGGCACGACCAACGTGACGGGCCGGTCCGGATAGGGAGCCTGCGCCGCGGCCGCCGCCGCGAAGCAGCTTGCCAGGGCCGCCAGCGATGCCATCAGCATGGCTTTGATCTTTGAACTCATCATGTCTTCCTCGTCTTGCCTGGGTTGTCGAACAAGCCGGCGCATCACTGCGCCTGGCTCCTGATCAGCGTGCGCTGCGCCAGGCGCAGCACCGGCGCATCCACCATGCGGCCGTCCAGGCTGAACACGCCGCCACCGGCCGCCTCGAATGCGGCCTGCACGCGACGCGCCCAGTCGAGCTCGGCCGGCGTCGGCGTGAAGGCTGCGTTGACCCCGGCGACCTGGGTCGGGTGGATGCAGAGCTTGGCCCCGAAGCCGCCCCGGCGGCTGCGCGCGGCATCGGCCTGCAGCTGCGCCGCATCGTGCGTGTCGGCCGTCACGCCGTCCACCGGGGCCGCGATTCCGCCACGGCAC
>JBOHHM010000085.1:0-3330 GCA_050725495.1 Burkholderiaceae bacterium
TACGGCCGCCTGCGCCCGCTGCACACCAATGCCGTGATCTTCGCCTTTGGTGGCTGCGCGCTGTTTGCCACCAGCTACTACGTGGTGCAGCGCACCGGCCAGGTCAGGCTGTTCGCCGGGCCGCTGGCCTCGTTCACCTTCTGGGGCTGGCAGGCCGTGATCGTCGCGGCCGCGATCAGCCTGCCGCTGGGCTACACCACGGGCAAGGAATACGCCGAACTCGAATGGCCGATCGACATCCTCATCACCCTGGTCTGGGTGGCCTACGCGATCGTGTTCTTCGGCACCGTGGGCCTGCGCCGCGTCAGGCACATCTATGTGGCCAACTGGTTTTTCGGCGCCTTCATCCTGACCGTGGCGATCCTGCACCTGGTCAACAGCGCCGAGGTGCCGGCGGGCTGGATGAAGTCGTATTCGGCCTATGCCGGCGTGCAGGACGCGATGGTCCAGTGGTGGTACGGGCACAATGCCGTGGGCTTTTTCCTGACCGCCGGTTTCCTCGGGATGATGTACTACTTCATCCCCAAGCAGGCCGAGCGCCCGGTGTATTCGTACCGGCTGTCCATCGTTCACTTCTGGGCGCTGATCTTCACCTACATGTGGGCCGGCCCGCACCACCTGCACTACACGGCCTTGCCCGACTGGACGCAGTCGGTCGGCATGCTGTTCTCGCTGATCCTGCTGGCTCCGAGCTGGGGCGGCATGATCAACGGCATCATGACCCTGTCGGGCGCCTGGCACAAGCTGCGCGACGACCCGATCCTGCGCTTTCTGATCGTCTCGCTGTCGTTCTATGGCATGGCCACCTTCGAGGGGCCGCTGATGTCGATCAAGACCGTCAATGCGCTGAGCCACTACACCGACTGGACGGTCGGCCATGTGCACGCGGGGGCGCTGGGCTGGGTCGGCCTGATCTCCATGGGCAGCCTGTACTACCTGGTGCCGCGCCTGTTCGGCCAGAAGAAGATGTATTCGGTCCAGGCCATCGAGCTGCATTTCTGGACCGCCACCATAGGCATCGTGCTCTACATCGCCGCGATGTGGATCGCCGGCGTGATGCAGGGCCTGATGTGGCGCGCCATCAATGCCGACGGCACGCTGACCTACACCTTTGTCGAGTCGGTCAAGGCCAGCTACCCGTTCTATGTGATCCGCGTGCTCGGCGGCCTGCTGTACCTGGGCGGCATGCTGGTCATGGCCTGGAACGTCTGGATGACGGCGATCTCGGGCCGCTCGGTCAACGCCTCCATCCCTGCGGCGGCCGCCCACGCCTGAAATGAAACTCCCCCCCGTTGCTTGCTCACTTCGTGTAGCCGCCTCCCCCCTCAAGGGGGCAACACCAGCGGCCCGGCAAAGCCGGTTCCGCGGTGTTCCCCGAATGGGCTGCGTCGGTTTCATGCGCCGCGGGTCGCGCGAAGCAAGGTGGAGCAACTGAGAAGAATCCCATCATGAGCGACAACACTGCAAACGGCTTCTCCCACGACAAAGTGGAGACCCACAACTTTTTGATGATCGTGCTGATCCTGCTGGTGGTGGCGATCGGCGGACTGGTGGAGATTGTTCCGCTGTTCTTCCAGAAGTCCACGACCGAGCCCGTCAAGGGCGTGCAGCCCTATACCGCGCTGCAGCTGATGGGGCGCGACGTCTACCTGCGCGAGGGCTGCTACAACTGCCACTCGCAGATGATCCGGCCGTTTCGCGCCGAGACGCTGCGCTATGGCCATTACTCGGTGGCCGGTGAGTTCGTCTACGACCACCCGTTCCAGTGGGGCAGCAAGCGCACCGGGCCGGACCTGCACCGCGTGGGCGGCAGGTACAGCGACGAGTGGCACGCCATCCACCTGAACAACCCGCGCGACCTGGTGCCCGAATCCAACATGCCGGCCTACCCTTGGCTGGAGAAGACAGCGCTCAACCCTGCCGCGATGGCGCCGCGCATGAGAGCCCTGCGCGTGGCGGGCGTGCCCTATACCGATGCGCAGATCGCGCAGGCCGGCGCCGAGGTCAAGGGCAAGACCGAAATGGAGGCCCTGGTGGCCTACCTGCAGTCGCTGGGCCGGGCCCTGAAGTAAGGACAGCCGCGATGGACATCACCACCTTGCGCATAGCGGCCACGCTGGCCTGCTTTGCCAGCTTCATCGCCATCCTGGTCTGGGCCTTTTCGCGCCGCAATGCCGAGCGCTTTCGCGAAGCGGCGCAGCTTCCCTTCGAACAAGACTGAGCAATAACATGAGCGACTTCACCAGCAACTTCTGGTCGGTTTATGTGGCCGCGCTGACGCTGATCGGCATCTTCGCCTGCCTGATCCTGCTGTGGGTGACGGCCCGCAAGAAAGTGGCGGCCAGCGCCGACAACACCACGGGCCATGTCTGGGACGAAGACCTGCGCGAGATGAACAACCCCATGCCACGCTGGTGGATGTGGCTGTTCGTGCTCACGATCGTCTTCTCGCTGGGCTATCTGGCGGCTTACCCGGGGCTGGGCGCTTATGCCGGCCAGCTCGGCTGGAGCACGCAGGTCGAGTACACGCAGGAGGTGGCCCAAGCCACCCAGGAGCTGGAACCGCTGTACGCGCGTTTCACGGCCATGAAGCCCGAAGAAGTGGCCGCCCAGCCTGAAGCGATGGCGATTGGCGAGCGCCTGTTCATGAACCACTGCGCCCAGTGCCATGGCTCGGACGCGCGCGGCAGCAAGGGCTTTCCCAGCCTGGCCGACGGCGACTGGCTGCACGGCGGCACGCCCGACAAGATCCGCGAAACCATCAGCCGGGGCCGCATGGGTACCATGCCGCCCATGGCCGCTGCCGTGGGGACGCCGGACGACGTGAAGAACGTCGCCAACTATGTGCTGAGCCTCTCGGGCAGCCCGCATGACTCGCTGCGCGCCTCGCTGGGCAAGGCGAAGTACGGGGTCTGCGCGGCCTGCCATGGCATGGACGGCAAGGGCAACCCGGCCCTGGGCGCGCCCAACTTGGCCGACGGCGTCTGGCTGCACGGCTGGGGCGAAGCCGCCATCGTGGCCATGATCAACCAGGGCAAGGTCAACCAGATGCCGGCCCAGGCCGACAAGCTGACCGAGGCGCAGATTCATCTGCTGAGCGCCTATGTCTGGGGCCTGTCCAACAAGGCCGTCGCCGTCAAATAGGGTTGCGCTTGGGGAGCCCCTTGAAACCATCGCCCACCTCGGTCCGCAAAGTCATTGCAATAGCGCCGGTGCCGGTCGATGAGGCCATGGTGTCGCTGTACGAGGCGCAGAAGAAGATCTATCCGCGCTCGGTCACCGGGTTCTTTGCGCGTTGGCGCTGGGGCCTGGTCCTGGCGACCCAGCTGG
>JBOHHM010000086.1:0-5020 GCA_050725495.1 Burkholderiaceae bacterium
GCCCAGCATCACGCCGGCGCGCGTGGGCAGGATGTAGACATTGCGCTGCGTCAGCGTGATCTCGTCGCTCAGTGGCAGGCGGGCCTGCCACCAGCGCTGCAAGCGGGCCTGGATGCGGGCGATCGAGTGGAAGATGACGGAATGACGCGGCTGCTGCGCGGCCGGCATGACAGATGACTCGGACCGGCCATTTGTCATTGAAGCCGCCGGCGAAGTCATTTCGTCATTCCGTCATTGGCTCATGGCAACGCCACGGCCTCGATCATCGCGCGCACCTGCTCCACGGCGCCGCGTCCGGCATTGCCGGCGGGGACCAGCCGGTGGGCCACAGTCTGCGGCAACAGCGCCTGCACGTCGTCGGGCGCCACGTAATCGCGCCCGCTCAGCAACGCCTGTGCCTTGGCCGCGCGCACCAGGGCAATACCGGCGCGCGGGGACAGGCCTTGCAGGAACCAGCGGCCCGAGCGCGTTGCGGCCACCAGGTCCTGCACATAGTTGAGCAGCGGTTCGGCCGCGTGGACTTGCAGTACCTGCTGCTGCAGCGCCTGCAGCTCGGTGGGCGACAGCAGGGGCTGCATGCCCTCGACCATGTCGCGGCGGTCGCTGCCATTGAGCAGCTCGCGCTCGGCCGCGCGGTCGGGATAGCCCAGCGAGATGCGCATCAGGAAACGGTCGAGCTGCGACTCGGGCAGGGCGTAGGTGCCGAGCTGGTCGTGCGGGTTCTGCGTCGCGATCACGAAGAACGGCGCGGGCAGGGCGCGGGTTTCGCCTTCGACCGTGACCTGCTTTTCCTCCATCGCTTCGAGCAGCGCGCTCTGGGTCTTGGGGCTGGCGCGGTTGATCTCGTCGGCCAGCAGCACCTGGGCGAACACCGGGCCGGGGTGGAACACAAAGGCCTCCTTGCCGCGCTCGTAGATCGACACGCCCGACAGGTCGCTGGGCATCAGGTCGGCCGTGAACTGCACGCGCGAAAAATGCAGGCCGAAGCTGCGCGCCAGCGCATGGGCCAGCGTCGTTTTGCCGACGCCGGGAACGTCCTCGATCAGCAGGTGCCCGCCGGCCAGCAGGCAGGCCACGCAGTCCTGCACCTGGGCCGGTTTGCCGACGATCACCGTGTTAAGCTGGTCAAGCAGAGCTTGGAGTTTTTGTTGTGCGTGCATGGCACGACGTTACCTGAAAATATGAGACATGGGCGCCACCGGATATTTCACCCACCGCGATTGCTGGAAACATGAGATGGGGAAGGGCCACCCGGAATGCCCGGCGCGGCTGGACGCGATCGAAGACTGGCTGCTGGTCACTGGCGTAGGCGATGCGCTCGATAAGCGCGAGGCCCCAGTCGCGGCCCTGGCCGACATCGAGCTGGCGCATGACCGGCTCCATGTGGCCGCCCTGCAGGGTCTGAGCAGCCGGCTGGCGCAAGACATCCAGGCCGGCGGCCCACCCTATGCCCAGATTGACCCCGATACGGCCATCAATGTTCACACCTGGAATGCGGCGCTGCGGGCCGCGGGCGCCGCGCTCGCGGCGACCGACGCGATCCTGGCGGGTGAACTGGAAAACGCTTTTTGCGCCGTGCGTCCGCCCGGCCATCATGCTTGCCGCGACCAGGCCATGGGTTTTTGCTTTTTCAACAATGTCGCGATTGCGGCCAAATACGCGCTCGAGCGTCACGGCCTCAAGCGGGTGGCGATCGTGGACTTCGACGTGCACCACGGCAACGGCACCGAAAACATCCTGAGCGGTGACAACCGCGTGCTGATGGTCAGCTTCTTCCAGCACCCGTTCTATCCCTACAGCGGCACGGAACACCCGGCCGCCAACATGCTGAACCTGCCGGTGCCGGCCTACACGCGGGGCATGGACATCCGCGAAATGATAGAGGCCTCGTGGGTGCCGCGGCTCGAAGCGTTCAAGCCCGAGATGATTTTTGTCAGCGCCGGTTTTGATGCCCACCGTGACGACGATCTGGGCCAGCTGGGCCTGACCGAGCAGGACTACAGCTGGATCACGCGGCGTATCAAGGACATCGCCCAACGTTACGCCCAGGGGCGCATCGTCTCGTGCCTGGAAGGCGGCTACAACCTCAACGCGCTGGCCCGCAGTGTGGAAGCCCACCTGCGCGAGCTGGCAGATCTGTGAGTGATGATGGTATGACAACGACGATGGATGCCCCCCTGCGGGTCGAAAAAGACGCGCGCGGCGTGGTGACGCTGACCCTGAACCGTCCCCGCAGCTTCAACGCGCTGAGCGAAGACATGCTGTCGGCCCTGCAGGCCGCGCTGGACGAGGTGGGGCGCGATGAATCCAGCCGCGTGCTGGTGCTGGCAGCCGTTGGCAAGGCCTTTTGCGCCGGCCACAACCTCAAGGAAATGCGGGCCCAGCCCGAGCTGATCTACTACCAGAAACTGTTTGCCCAGTGCAGCCGGGTCATGCTCAGCCTGCAGCATCTGCCCGTGCCCGTGATTGCGCGCGTGCAGGGCATTGCTACGGCCGCCGGCTGCCAGCTGGTGGCCCAGTGCGATCTGGCGGTGGCCTCCAGCGAAGCGAGCTTTGGCGTCAACGGCATCGATGTGGGCCTGTTCTGCGCCACGCCCAGCGTACCGCTGGTGCGCCAGATGCTGCCTAAGCAGGCGATGGAAATGCTGCTGACCGGCGAGTTCCTGACGGCCGAGCAAGCCCGAGCCGGCGGCTTGGTCAACCGCGTGGTCGTGCCCGAGCAGCTCGACGCGCAAGTCGAGCAGCTGGTTGCCAGCTTGCTGCAAAAGCCGCGGGTGGCCCTGGCCATGGGCAAGGCGCTGTTCTACCGGCAGCGCGAGATGGGCATCGAGGCCGCCTACCAGCTGGCCGGCCAGACCATGGCCTGCAACATGATGAACCCCGTGGCCCAGGAAGGTGTTCAGGCCTTCATCGACAAACGGAAACCGCAATGGCAGCCGTGAAGCCTGTGCCGGCCCGCATCGACGATCTCGATACCTGGTTGGCCGCCCTGGTCCAGCCGACCACCCTGATCGAGCTGGCGAGCCTGGCGGCTTGTGTGCTGTTCGCCTGGTCTGTGGTCCGGCTGGTGCGCCGCGCCGCAGATGCGCCCGAGGGCTCGATCTGGTTCGGCCGCCGCATCGTCGACGGCGTGATGTTTCCGCTGCTGCTGCTGTGCACGGCCTATGTGGCCAGGGCGCAGCTGCTGAACTGGATTCCGATCGCGGTGTTCAAGATCGCGATTCCGGTGCTGCTGTCGCTGGTCGCGATCCGGCTCGGCGTCAAGGTCTTGCAGGCCGCGTTCGGCAATACACCCGTGGTCAGGCAGCTGGAGCGCACCATCTCCTGGGTCGCCTGGATCGCCGTCGTGCTGTGGGTCAGCGGCCTGCTGCCCGTGGTGCTCGAAGAGCTGGACCAGATCCACTGGAAAGTAGGCGGCACCTCGCTGTCGGTGCGCACCCTGATCGAAGGCACGCTGACGGCTGGCGCCGTGCTGATCGTCACGCTGTGGATCTCCTCGGCCATCGAGGCGCGGCTGCTCAGATCGGCCACCGGCGGCGAACTGTCCTTGCGCAAGGCCGTGAGCAACGCGACCCGCGCCCTGCTGATGTTCGTGGGCCTGATGCTGGCCCTCTCGGCCGTGGGCATCGACCTGACGGCGCTCTCGGTGCTGGGCGGCGCGGTCGGCGTGGGCATAGGCTTTGGCCTGCAGAAGCTCGCTGCCAACTACGTCAGCGGCTTCGTGATCCTGGCCGAGCGCAGCATGCGCATTGGCGACAACGTGCGGGTCGACAACTTCGAGGGCCAGATCACCGACATCAATGCGCGCTACACCATGATCCGTTCCGCAACCGGGCGCGAATCCATCGTGCCCAATGAAATGCTGATCACCCAGCGGGTGGAAAACCTCTCGCTGACCAATACCAACGTCTGGCAGAGCACGGTGGTCTCGGTCGGCTACGACAGCGATGTGGACCTGGTGATGCGGCTGCTGCAGGCCGCCGCCGTTCAGCAAGAGCGTGTGCTGCGCGAACCGGCGCCGGCGGTGGCCTTGTCGGCCTTTGGCGCCGACGGCCTGGAGTTCACGGTCGGCTACTGGATTGCCGACCCCGAGAACGGCCAGCTCGGCCTGCGCTCGCTGATCAATCTGGCCATCCTGCAATCGCTGCGCGAACATCGCATCGAGGTTCCCTACCCGCAGCGCGTGATCCATACCCGCGCTGCGTGAACGGCTGCGTGCGGGCTGTCGCCGCGCGGACAGTGATTTCGGTGCCGGGCTCTAACTTGGCCGGCGATCGACTCTATAATTCACAAAAACGAACGATCGTTCTTTTTTATTCGATTCGGTCCTGGATGCAGTGACAAGCTGCCGGATTTGTGGCTTTGGTGCGCTGCCGCATAGAATCAACAAGTTTACGTCAACGTCAATTCAACTACTCTATGGAGCCGCAGCAATGAAGGTCCTGGTACCGGTTAAACGCGTCGTCGATTTCAACGTGAAAGTCCGAGTCAAATCGGACAACACGGGTGTGGACATCGCCAACGTCAAGATGAGCATGAACCCCTTTGACGAAATCGCCGTCGAAGAAGCCGTGCGCCTGAAGGAAAAGGGCGTCGTCACCGAAGTCATCGCCGTGTCCTGCGGCGTGGCCCAATGCCAGGAGACCCTGCGCACCGCCATGGCGATCGGCGCCGACCGCGCGATCCTGGTCGAGACCGCCGAGGAGCTGCAGCCTCTGTCCGTCGCCAAGCTGCTGAAAGCCCTCGTCGACAAGGAACAACCCGGCCTGGTGATCCTGGGCAAGCAGGCGATCGACGACGACTGCAACCAGACCGGCCAGATGCTCGCCGCGCTGGCCGACCTGCCGCAAGCGACCTTCGCCTCCAAGGTCGAGGTCGAGGGTGACAAAGCCAAGGTCACGCGCGAGGTCGACGGCGGGCTGGAGACCCTGTCCATCCGCCTGCCGGCCGTGATCACGACCGACCTGCGCCTCAACGAGCCGCGCTACGTGACCCTGCCCAACATCATGAAGGCCAAGAA
>JBOHHM010000087.1:0-6090 GCA_050725495.1 Burkholderiaceae bacterium
CCGGGTTTGAGCAGGCGCAGGAACAGGGCCAGAAACAGCAGCTCGGTCTTCTTGGTCTTGACGGTTTGCAGCAGGTCCTTGGCGGTGTTTTCATAGTCCAGGCTGCCGGCAAAGGGCGGGTTGGCCAGCACCAGGCTGTAGCGGCCTTCTTCGCCGCCATGCTCCTGCGCCAACGAGTCGCGATAGGTAATGGCGGGGTTTTCCACGCCGTGCAGCAGCATGTTCATGCTGCCGATGCGCAGCATGGTGTTGTCGAAGTCGTAGCCGTGGAACAGGCCGTGGTTGAAGTGCTTGTTCAACTTGGCATCATGGAACAGGCTGGCGTGGTGCCCCCGCAGATACTCGCCCGCCGCTACCAGGAAGCCGCAGGTGCCACTGGCCGGGTCACAGATCACGTCTTGCGGGGTGGGTGCCGTCATTTCCACCATCAGCTGGATGATGTGGCGCGGCGTGCGGAACTGGCCGTTCTGCCCGGCGCTGGCGATCTTGCCCAGCATGTATTCGTACAGGTCGCCCTTGGTGTCGCGGTCTTCCATGGGCACGGCATCCAGCAGGTCCACCACACGGGCCAAGAGCGAGGCGGTGGGGATGGTGAAGCGCGCGTCCTTCATGTGATGGGCGTAGGTGGAGCCATCGCCGCCCAGCGTGCGCAGGAAGGGGAAGACATGCTCGCCGACGATGGCGAACATCTCGGACGGCGCCTCGTTCTTGAAGCGGCTCCAGCGCAGGTCGTTGTAGGGGCGGCCACGCGCGTCATGGCCCTCGGGGAAGATGCGGCGCTCAAGCGGCTGCTTGAGGCGGTTGGCCTTGTTTTCTTCGAGTATGTGCAGGTCGTCCAGGCGGCGCAGAAACAGCAGGTAGGTGATCTGCTCGATCACTTCAATCGGGTTGGCGATGCCGCCGGACCAGAAGGCGTTCCAGATCTGGTCAATTTTGCTTTTGAGTTCGCCGGTGAGCATGGGCTGATGGAGGCAGTGTGCGGTACAAAAGGCGGACCGTGCGAGCTTGCGCGGGGGACGGGTGATTCTAGGTGAGGCAAGGGCCCATCACTCCCCTGCCATCTGCGGGAGAATCACCAGGCCTCGGCATGCTCTGCATGAATTGTTGTCGCCGCTCACCGAAACCCGGGCCCAACGCCGCTTTGCGATCTGCTTTCGCGACGAGCACACGCTCTCGCCGGCCGCCCGGCTGCTCGTGGACCACCTGGCCAATGCCGGCACTGCAGAAGCCAAATAGCGAACCAGCCCACATGCAACGAGTGTCAGCCGCTGCATTTTTGATAGCAAACCAACCTGATCGAGCTTCAGCCCTGCAGGTGGGGCGGCACGATGCCGTATCGCTCCATCCTGCGGTACACGGTGGCCCGGCACAGGCCCAGATGACGCGCCGTCTGCGCGATGTTCCATTGATGCTGCCTGAGCGCCTCGAGCAGGGCCTGGGCTTCGAGGCTGGCTGGCGACGCCTGCGCTGGCGCCGCGCCGGTCGCGACGGGCGCCACAGGGACTACCTCCTCGTTGAAACCCAGCGTCGCCAGCCGTGGCGGCGGCATGACAGTACAGACCGCACCCCGCACATCGGCGCTCAGGTGTTCGAGTTCGATCCAGCCGTCGTCGCTGAGCGCCAGCGCCGAACGCAAGCTGTTCTTCAACTGGCGGATGTTGCCGGGCCAGTCATAGTGCAGCAGCACGGACAAGGCGTTCTCGGCCATGCCGTGGCTGGCGCGCTGCTGCTCCCGGGCTTCTTCACGCAGCAACTGGTGAATCAGCGCCACCTTGTCGCCGCGTTCGCGCAAGGCCGGCAGATGGAGCACGATGCCGTTGAGACGGTAGTACAAGTCCTGGCGGAACTGCCCAGCGCTCACCAGTTCGCTCAAGTCACGGTGGGTCGCGCAGATCACCTGCAGATCGACTGGCACGGGCTTTTCGGCCCCCAGGGGCAGCACCTCACGCTCGGCCAGCACACGCAGCAGGCGCGTCTGCAAGCCCAGTGGCATGTCGCCGATTTCGTCGAGGAACAGGGTGCCACCGTCGGCCTGCGCAATCTTGCCGCGCACGCCCTTGGCACGGGCGCCGGTGAAGGCGCCATCGCGGTAACCAAACAGCTCGCTTTCGATCAGGGATTCGGGAATGGCCGCGCAATTGAGCGCAACAAACGGCGCCGCCGAGCGCGCGCTGGCCTGATGCATGGCGCGGGCAAAGGCTTCTTTTCCGGTGCCGGTTTCGCCATGCAGCATCACGGCAATGCCCTTGCCCAGCACGCGCAAGGCCTGGTGCGCATTGACGACCATTTGCGCATCCGCACCCGCGAGGCTGGTCAGCGGATCCTGCGGACCAGGCGCTGCCGGCGCCTGGCGCGCCAGCGGCATGAAGCGAGCCCCGCGGCGTGGCTTGCTCGGCTGCACAAAGTAGCGCCGGGCCGAGCGCAGGGTGCGCAAGGCCAAGGGCGCACTTTCCGAGGACGCCATCATCGCTTGCAGATCCTCCATGCGAACGCCAAACACATCTTCGAGCCGCTGCCCGGTGAGCTCCAGACGGGCGCCGCCCAGTTCGAGGTGCGCGCGGGCATTGGCAGCGACGATCACACCTTCTTCATCGAGGGCCATCAAGCCATCGACATCGACATCGAGGAATTCGCGGCGCGCGCTCAGGCGCAGCACGCAGCATTGGTCGAACTGCCGCAGGAAATGCGCGTTCTCGATCATGCGCGCGGTGCTGGCGACCATCTGCAACACCAGGTGCTGGCTGCGTTTGTCCTCGGGCGAATACAGGGCCGAGGCATCGAGCACCGCGATCAATTCGCCGCTGGGCGCAAAAATCGGCGCGGCGCTGCAGGTCAGCGAGGTGTTGGGTGCGCGGAAATGCTCCTCTTGATGGACGGTCAGCGGCTGGCGGTCGATGCTGCACAGGCCCACGGCACAGGTGCCTTCCTGGTCTTCGGACCAGCAGGAGCCGAGGTAGAGCCCGGCCCGGCGCAGCTCGCGATCGAGCTGCGGGTTGTTCGTGAAGTAGACGGTCACGCCGCGCGCATCGGTCAGCAGCACCACATAACCCGCGTCGCGGATCTGGGTGAAGAGCTGCTCCATGCCGCTGCGCGCGATATGCAGCAGTGATTCCAGCGGTGCCTGGTAATCGCGCAGATGGTGGGCCGGCAGCACGCGCGGCGGCGTCGTGCGCCCCGGGTCGAGACGATGGACCTCGATCGAGCGCCGCCAAGATTGGGCGATACCGGTATCGCCCTCAGGCGCATACGCCAGCGCGACCATCCTGTCCACGCGCGCGGCCGTCTGTGCCTGATTCATGATCCTGTCTCCTGCGGCTTGCCTGCTTTGTCTGTCGCCTGCCGCACCCCGGGTTTACCCTGGGCTTGGAAGCTGCAAGCGGTGCTCGATGCTACTGCGGCAGCACAAAGCATGCCACCGGACTTACACCCTGGCACCAAGCTTGCAGAACCAGGCGCATGCGTTCCACCCCTGCCCCACCTCGGTCGGTTGGCATCATCGCCAACCCTTCTTCCGGACGAGACATGCGCCGCCTGCTGGGCTGGGCCTCGGTCTCGACCACCTCGGAAAAAATCAACCTCGTGTTGCGCCTGCTCGCGGGCCTGGGCGCCCTGGGCGTGGACCAGGCCTGGGTCATGCCCGATGCGGCCGGCATGGCCACGCGCATCCGCGAAGCGGCCCAGATGGCGCGCACAGGCCGCGCCCAGGCGATGCCTGAAGTCCGGCTGCTCGACATGGCCGTGCATGACAGCGCCGCGGACAGCACCACGGCGGCCCGTTTGATGGCGGCGCGCGGCGTGGCTCTGATGGCCGTGCTCGGCGGCGATGGCACGCATCGCGCCGTGGCGCAGGGCTGTGGCCAAGTGCCCCTGGCCACCCTGTCCACCGGCACCAACAATGCCTTTCCGCAGCGGCGCGATGCCACGCTGGTGGGCATGGCCAGCGCGCTGCTAGCCATGGGCCGCGTGTCCGCCGAGATCGCCCTGCAGGCCAACAAATGGCTGCAGGTGCGCTGCGGCGACACGAGCGAGCCGGCGCTGGTCGATGTCTGCGTCTCGCGCCAGCGGGCCCTGGGCGGACGGGCCGTGAGCCATGGTGAAGACCTGGTCGAAATCTTCACCACCTTCGCCGAGCCCCATAGCATCGGGCTGTCGTCGATTGCCGGGCTTACCCTGCCGACGTCACGCGATGAGCCCACAGGCGTTCATGTGCGCATGGGCCCGGGCCGGACCCTGCTGGCCCCCCTCCTGCCCGGCGCGCTGGTGCCCGTTTCGATTGCAGAGGCTCGCCCCCTGCGAGCCGGCCGCGCACGGCTGGTCCAAGCCAGCCACGGCACCATCGCGATCGACGGTGAACGCCTCATCGAATTCGACGAACAGTGCCCGGTGCAGGTCGAGCTCGATCTGCAGGGGCCTCGCACCATCGCGATCGAAGCCGTGCTCAGTCATGCGGCGCAGCGGGGCCTGTTGCTGTCCTGAAAGTGTCGCAGGCAACGCCTGTAACGCGACAGCTGTCGCAGGCAATGTCACCGTCCTGCTCCCGCTTCTGCGACAGCTGTCGCACCCCAGCCGCCTGGTCCGCGAAGCCACCGCCATTTTCCTGAGGGTTTCTCCCTAGACCAGTCCTGGCATCAATGTTGCCCACAGAGCTTGCCTGCCTGTGAAGCCCACAGCGGCCGCTGCAACAGGTCAACCACGACAAAGGAGATATCAGCAATGGAACCCACATCGAAGCAGTTGCTATGGATGTACGAGACGATGGTCGAGATCCGCGAGTACGAGGAGACCATGGCCAAGGTCTATCTGGAAGGCAAGCTGCCACCCCATATCCAGAAAGGCCTCGCGTTCGACATCGGCGCCGGACCGGTGCCCGGTGAAATGCACCTGGCGGCCGGGCAGGAGCCGGTGGCTGTCGGCGTCTGCGCCCATCTGCGCAAGGACGACACCGTGGTCGGCGCGCACCGGCCCCACCATTTCGCGATCGCCAAGGGCGTGCCGCTCAAGCCGATGACGGCCGAGATGTTCGGCAAGGACACGGGGCTGGGCCGCGGCAAGGGCGGCCACATGCATCTGTTCGACCCCGAGCACAAGTTCAGCTGCAGCGGCATCATCGGCGCGAGCATGCCGCCGGCCTGCGGAGCGGCGTTGGCAGCCAGGAAACGCGGCACCGATGCGGTGGCCGTGGCCTTCTTCGGCGAAGGCGCGACCAACCAGGGCGCCTTCCATGAATCGCTGAATCTGGCAGCGCTGTGGCGCCTGCCGGTGATCTTCGTCTGCGAAGACAACAAGTACGCGATCTCGGTCGAGAAGTCAGAGTCCACCTCGATTGCCTGGAACTCGGACCGTGCCTCGGCCTACGGCATCCCCGGTGTACTGGTCGAGCACAACGACGCGCTCGAAGTGTTCGAGGCAGCCGGTGCTGCGGTGGCACGGGCGCGGCGCGGCGAAGGGCCGACGCTGATCGAGGTCAAGACCGATCGCTACCTCGGCCACTTCCAGGGCGACCCTGAAACCTACCGCCCCAAGGGCGAGGTCGAAGCGCTGCGCAAGAACGACCCCATCCCCAGGCTCGGCCAGCACCTGCGCCGGCTCGGCCTGCTCGACGACGCGCTGGACCAGAGCCTGCGTGCCGACGTCACGCGCCGCATCACCGAGGCCTACGACCACGGCCGCAACAGCCCCTATCCGAAGCCCGAAGACGCCCTCAAGCATGTCTTCGCCTGACCGCGAACCCGAACTGACAAGGAGACAGCTCCCATGAACACAACCATCACCCGCAAGCTGACCATGGCCCAGGCCATCTCGGAAGCCATCGCGCAGGAAATGGAACGCGACCCCGAGGTCTTCGTGCTCGGCGAAGACGTGGGCAAATACGGCGGCATCTTCAGTGCCACCGGCGGCCTGCTCGCCAAGTTCGGCAAGGAACGGATCATGGACACGCCGATTTCGGAGACCGGCTTCATCGGCACCGCGATCGGCGCCGCGGCCGAAGGCATGCGCCCGATCGCCGAGCTGATGTTCGTCGACTTCTTCGGCGTCTGCATGGACATGATCTACAACCACATGGCCAAGAACACCTACATGGCCGGCGGC
>JBOHHM010000088.1:0-4814 GCA_050725495.1 Burkholderiaceae bacterium
GGCAGGCTGGCCTGGCGGTCGAAGCTCGGCAGCGCCTGCAGCGCGCGACGGTAGGTCGACGGGTTGACCTGGCCCATGCACTGGGTCGCGAGCCGCACCCCCTCGGGCAGGGCGGCGGGGCCGATCATCTGGGGCACCAGCGTCTGCGCCAGCTCGGCCATGGACTGCCCCCCATCGAGCGGGGCCGTGCGCCGCGCGATGAAGCTGCGCTGCCAGTCGGCGTCGCCCTGGCCGAACGCCGCCAAGCTGCCGCACAGGATGAGGCGGCTGGCGAGCTCGGGGCGGCGCGCCACCAGCTCCTGCGCAACCATGCCGCCCATGCCATGACCCAGCAGGATCACGCTGCTGCCGCGTCGGGCATGCACGAGGTTTTCGATCAACGCGGCGCAGCGCTGCGCCAGGCCCTTGAAGGTGTAGGGCTCGATCGGCGCGCTGCGGCCATAGCCGGGCATGTCCCAGGCCACGGCGCGGTAGCCCAGGCTGGCGAAGGTCTCGACCTGGGGCGCAAACATCAAGTGCCCGCCGCCCATGCCGTGCAGCATCAGGATGGTCGGACCGGCGCCCAGGGTGGTGAAGTGGGGAATGGTGCTCATGTCCTTGGCCTACCCCTTGCGGGGACTGCGGCCCGTCGTGCAGGACAGCACATTGTATTCATGACCTTTCATGTAAATTCCATGCATGTCCCCACCTGTACGCACGACCAGCGCCCTGCCGCCGAATTTTTCGCCACGTGAGTTCCGTGCCGCGCTGGGCATGTTTGCAACCGGCGTGACCATCGTCACGGTCCGCACGGCCACCGGTGAGCTGCTGGGGCTGACGGCCAACTCCTTCAACTCGGTGTCGCTGGCGCCGCCGCTGGTGCTGTGGAGCCTGGCGCGCGCGGCAGGCTCCCTGGCGGCGTTCAGCGCCGGTTCGCACTACGCGATCAACATCCTCGCGGCCGATCAGAAGGAGCTGGCCGAGCGTTTTGCCGCCCGAGGCAGGGACCGCTGGTCCGATGTCGTGTTCGCCGAGGGCGCTGGCGGTGCACCGCTGCTGGCCGGCGCCGCCGCCACCTTCGAATGCTTCAACCGCAGCCGCTACGAGGAGGGCGACCATGTGATCTTCGTCGGCGAGGTCGAACGCTGCAGCCACCGCGATGGCGCCTCGCCGCTGCTGTTTCACGGCGGCCAGTTCTACACCGAACTCCCGCTCTGAGCGCTCACTCGGGCAGCGGCAGCGCGCTGGTGCACTTGATCTCGTCGAGGCAGACGCTGGAGCGCACACCGCTGACGCCGGGCAGCGGCATCAAGGTGTTCATCAGAAAGGCCGACAGCGCCTTCAGGTCGCTTGCAATGATCTTGATCACATAGTCGAAGTCACCGGTGACCGAGTAGCACTCGAGCACCTCGGGGATGTCGGCAATCAGGTCGCGGAACTTGGGCAGCTCGCGGATATGGCCCTTTTCCATCGCCACATGGATGAAGGCCACCACGTGAAACCCGAGTTCGGCCGGATTCAGGCGCGTTTCGTAGCGCGCGATCAGGCCCAGCTCCTCGAGACGGCGGTGGCGCCGCAGGCACTGGGCCGGCGAGAGGCTGGCGGCCTCGGCCAACTCGAGGTTGGAAGCGCGCCCATGGGCCTGCAAAAACCGCAGGATTTTGAAGTCGATTCGATCCAGATCAAGGCGATGCAATTCAACCTCCCGTAGGCAATGATTGACGCAATCATATTGCACGAACGCGGGTTCGCCCGGGGCAGTTACGCAACACAATTTTGCGCTGCAAAACCTAGAATTCTTCTCGCTGGAGCACCATCCAACCCCCGGGAATCCAGCAACTCCACGCACCGCGGCATCCCGCCGCTGTGCCCCCAGGTGATTTCTCACAAGGAGACGACCCCATGCAACATTCTTTCTTCAAAGGCCGCCTGGCCGCCCTGTCGCTGGCGCTTGCCGCCGCCGCCACCCCCGCCCTGGCCGCTGACAAGACCGTGGCCGTGACCGCCATCGTCGAGCACCCGGCGCTCGACGCCGCGCGCGACGGCGTGCGTGACGAGCTCAAGGCCGCCGGCTTCGAGGCCGGCAAGAACCTGAAATTCGAATACCAGAGCGCCCAAGGCAACAACGGCACGGCGGCACAGATCGCGCGCAAGTATGTGGGCGACCGGCCCGACGTGATCGTCGCGATCGCCACGCCGTCGGCCCAAGCCGTGGTCGCGGCGACCAAGGACATCCCCGTCGTGTTCAGCGCCGTGACCGACCCGGTGGCGGCCAAGCTGGTCAAGAGCTGGGACGCCTCGGGCACCAATGTGACCGGCGTGTCGGACCTGTCGCCGCTGGAGAAGCACCTGGAGCTGATCAAGAAGATCGCACCGAATGCCAAGCGCGTCGGCGTGATCTACAGCCCGGGCGAGGCCAACTCGGTGGCCATCGTCGAGGCGCTCAAGAAGCTCATGCCTGGCGCTGGCCTGAGCCTGGTCGAGGGCGCTGCCGCCCGCACGGTCGACGTGCCCAGCGCCGCGCAAAGCCTGGTCGGCAAGGTCGACGTGATCTACGCGCCGACCGACAACAATGTGATGTCGGCCTTCGAGGGCATCGCCAAGGTCGCGCAACAGGCCAAGCTGCCGGTGGTCGCTGCCGACACCGATGCGGTCAAGCGTGGCGCCGTCGCCGCCCTGGGCCTGAACTACTACGATCTGGGCCGCCAGACCGGCAAGGTCGTGGTGCGCATCCTCAAGGGCGAGGCGCCCGGCAAGATCGGCTCGCAGGTCAGCAACACCTTCGAGCTCCATGTCAATCCCGCTGCCGCGCAAAAGCAGGGTGTGACGCTGTCCGACGAGCTCGTCAAATCCGCCAAGGTGGTGGTCAAGTAAACCCAAGCGGGCGCGCCGCGCGCCCTGCCGGCCGCAGCGCCGGCGCCCATCACTGGCCTCTCACTTCCGCGGTGCGCCCCGGCGCACCGCTGCTCCCCACCTTCTTGGGTCTCTGATATGTCGCTCATTGCCTCCCTGGGCGCGATCGAGATCGGTCTGATCTTCGGACTGGTCGCGCTCGGCGTCTTCCTCTCGTTTCGCATCATCAACTTCCCCGACCTCACGGTCGACGGCAGCTTCCCGCTCGGCGGGGCGGTCGCGGCCGCGCTGATCGTCGCCGGCTGGAACCCGTTTGCCGCGACGGCCGTGGCGGTCCTCGCAGGCGGCGTGGCCGGCTACCTGACCGCCTGGCTCAACGTGCGCCTGCGCATCATGCAGCTGCTTGCAAGCATCCTGGTGATGATCGCGTTGTACTCGGTCAACCTGCGCGTCATGGGCAAGCCCAATGTCGCGCTGATCAGCGAGCCCACGGTGTTCAGCCTGCTGGCCTTTGGCGACCTGCCGGAGTTCTGGCTCAAGCCGCTGGTGCTGCTGGTCGTCGTGGCGCTCGCCAAGATCGGGCTCGACCTGTTCTTTGCCTCCGAAACCGGCCTGGCGATGCGCGCCACCGGCGGCAATCCGCGCATGGCCCGGGCCCAGGGGATCTCGACCGACCGCCTCACGCTGTGGGGCCTGGCGCTGTCCAACGCCCTGGTCGCGCTGGCCGGCGCGCTGTTCGTGCAGACCCAGGGCGGGGCCGACATCTCGATGGGCGTGGGCACGATCGTGATCGGCCTGGCCGCCGTGATCATCGGCGAAACCCTGTTGCCCGCGCGCAGCTTGGGTCTAACCACGCTGGCCTGCGTGCTCGGCGCCGTGCTGTACCGCTTCTTCATCGCCACCGCGCTCAACACCGACTTCATGGGACTGAAGGCGCAGGACCTGAACCTGGTCACCGCCGTGCTGGTCGCGTTCGCGCTGCTGGTGCCCGGCTACAAGCGCAAGCTCGCCGGCCTGCTGCCGGGTGGCCGCCGCAACTCTGTACCCGCACAAAAGGAGGCCCGGTAATGCTGCGCGCTCACAAGCTCGAGATGACCTTCAACCCCGGCACGCCGATCGAGAACCGCGTGCTGCGCGGACTCGACCTGCAGATCCCGACGGGCCAGTTCGTCACCGTGATCGGCTCCAACGGCGCCGGCAAGTCGACCTTTTTGAACGCCGTCAGCGGCGACCTGATCGTCGACCGCGGCAGCATCGAGATCGACGGCGTCGACGTGACGCGCAAGTCGGCCTGGCAACGCTCGGACCTCGTCGCCCGCGTGTTCCAGGACCCGATGGCCGGCACCTGCGAGGCCCTGACGATCGAAGAAAACATGGCGCTGGCTTGGAAGCGCGGCGAGCGCCGCGGCCTCGGTTTCTCGCTGAACCGCAGCCTGCGCGAGCAGTTTCGCGAGAAGCTCTCCATCCTCAAGCTCGGCCTGGAAAACCGCCTGAGCGACCGCATCGGCCTGCTCTCAGGCGGGCAGCGCCAGGCCGTGAGCCTGCTGATGGCCTCGCTCAAGCCCTCGCGCATCCTGCTGCTCGACGAGCACACGGCAGCCCTGGACCCCAAGACGGCGGCCTTCGTGCTGGAGCTCACGGCCCGCATCGTCGAAGGCGCGCAGCTGACCGCGATGATGGTCACGCACAGCATGCGCCAGGCGCTGGACTACGGCTCGCGCACCGTGATGCTGCACGAAGGCCGCGTGATCCTCGATGTCTCGGGCCCCGAGCGCAAAGGCATGTGCGTCGAGGACCTGCTGCACATGTTCGAGAAAACCCGCGGCGAAAAGCTCGATGACGACAAGCTGCTGCTGGCCTGAAATGAAACCCACCCCCGTTGCTTGCTCACTTCGTGTAGCCGCCTCCCCCCTCAAGGGGGCAACACCAGCGGCCCGGCAAAGCCGGTTCCGCGGTGTTCCCCGAATGGGCTGCGTCGGTTT
>JBOHHM010000089.1:0-17609 GCA_050725495.1 Burkholderiaceae bacterium
CTGCAGCACCGGCTGGCCGCGCAGCAGCGCCTGCAGCTTGTGGACGGTTCCGCCCGAGGCGGCAAAACGCTCGCCCCGGCCGGAGGCGAGAACCAGAACAACAGGTGATGAATGAGTCATGGTGAGCACGCGAAACATCTGCTGCGGCTGAGCCCCTGGCTCAGCCGCCGCGTGATCCGCTCACGCCAGCTTGAACGGCAGCTCGCGCGGGGTCTTGCCGGTCAGGCGTGCCACGGCATTGGCGAACGCCGGCGCCAGCGCCGGCAGGCCCGGCTCGCCCATGCCCGTGGGCGGATCGGCGCTGGGCACGATGTGGACCGCGATCTGCGGCATGTCGGTGATGCGCGGCACCATGTAGTCGCCGAAATTGCTCTGCTCGACCAGGCCGTCCTTGAGCGTGATGGCCGCGCCGGGCAGGCACATGCCCAAGCCCATCAGCGCCGCGCCCTGCACCTGCGCTTCCACGCTCAGCGGGTTGACGGCCAGGTTGCAATGCACGCCGGCCGTGACCTGGTGCAGCCTGGGCCTGCCTTCCTTCACCGAGGCTTCGACCACATAGGCCACGACCGAGTTGAACGACTCATGCACCGCCACGCCCCAGGCCCGGCCGGCCGGCAGTGTGCGCCTGCCGTAGCCGGACTTGTCGACCGCGAGCTGCAGCGCGGCCTTGTGGCGCGGATGCTGGTCCCCCATGAGCTTCAGGCGATAGGCGACCGGGTCCTGGCCGGTGGCGCGGGCGATCTCGTCGAGCAGGGTTTCCATCACATAGGCCGTATGGGTCGAGCCGACCGATCGCCACCACAGCACCGGCACATTGACCTGCGGGTGGTGCACCGACAGCCGCATCGGGATCTCGTACGGCTCCTTCATGCCTTCGACCATCGTGCCGTCGATGCCGTCCTTCACCATGAAGCTCTCGAACGGCGAGCCCTTGAGGATGGACTGGCCGACGATCACATGGTCCCAGGCCAGGATGCGGCCCTGGTCGTCGAAGCCGATCTCGGCACGGTGCACATGCAGCGGGCGGTAGTAGCCGCCCTTGATGTCGTCCTCGCGGCTCCACAGCGTGCGAATCGGGGCGTCCAGGCCGGCCGCGCGCGCGGCCTTGGCGACGGTGCAGGCCTCGACCACATAGTCGCTGCTCGGGATCGCGCGCCGGCCAAAGCCGCCGCCGGCCATCTGGACATGGACCTGGATGTTGGGCGGCGCGATGCCCAGCACCTTGGACGCGGACAGGACGTCGAATCCCGGCATCTGCGTGCCCATCCAGAGCTCGGCCCGGTCGGCGGCCAGCGCCACCGTGCAATTGAGCGGCTCCATGGGCGCATGGGCCAGGTAGGGAAAGCTGAACTCGGCGCTGAGCTTCTTCGGCGCGGCGGCCAGCGGGCCCATGTCGGCATCGAACTTGACGAGCCCGGGCTGCTTCGCGAGGTCCCGGTACTGCGCCAGCAGCTGGACGGTATCGGCTTTTTGCACACCTTCGCCGTCCCACACCAGCTTGAGCGCATCGCGCCCCTGCTTGGCGGCCCAGTAACCGCTGGCGACCACGGCCACCCCCTCGCCGCCCCGGTCCAGCGGGATGCGCAGCACGGCCTTCACGCCCGACACGGCTTTCGCCGCGGCGTCATCGAGCGATTGGACCTTGCCGGAGAACACCGGCGGATGGGCCACGACGGCCGTCAGCAGGCCGGGCAGCTTCACGTCGATGCCATAGCTCTGCATGCCGCTGGACTTGGCCCGGCTGTCGAGGCGCCGCGTGGGCTTGCCAATCAGGCGGAATTGCTTCGGGTCCTTGAGCGCCACTTTCTCGGGCACGGGCCGCTTCATCGCAGCCTCGGCCAGCTCGCCATAGCCGAGCCTCCGGCTGCCGGGGCCGATCACCGTGCCGTTGCGCGTGCGCAGGCTGGCAGCGTCCACGCCCCACTGCGCGGCGGCGGCCGCCACCAGCATGGCGCGGGTGCGGGCGCCGAGCTCGCGGTACTGGGTGTAGGAGTTCTTGATCGAGTTCGAGCCGCCGGTCAGGTGCATACCCAAGGCCGGGTCCACATAGGCCGGCTCGGCATTGCCGTGCACCGATTTGACCTTGCTCCAGTCGGCGTCGAGCTCCTCGGCCAGGATCAGCGGCAGGCCGGTTTCCACACCCTGGCCGAAATCGAGCCGATTGATGGTGACCGTGACCGTGCCGTCCCGGTCGATGCGCACAAAGGCTGCGGGCTGCTCGGTCGCTTTGAGGCCGGCCGCTGGCGCGCCCTGCGCCGTCGCACAGAGCGGCGCCCCCACCGGCACGATCGCCAGCGCAAAGCCGGACGCGGTGGCGAGCTTGACGAAGCTGCGCCGCGAGAGCTCGGCAGTTGCTATTGAATCTGTAGCGCCTTGCGCCCTTTCTGCAAGGGCCATGAGCCCTTTGGGCATCGAAGAGCGAACCAGGTCAGCGGATGGGAAATGCATGTCGGTTCTCCTCAGGCAGCGGCCTTGGCGGCATCCTTGATCGCAGCGCGAATGCGCGCATAGGTGCCGCAGCGGCAGATGTTGCCGGCCATGGCGGCGTCGATGTCGGCGTCGCTGGGCTGGCGCTTGGTCTTGAGCAGCGCGGTGGCGCTCATGATCTGGCCGCTCTGGCAGTAGCCGCACTGGGCCACGTCATGCCTGATCCAGGCATCCTGCACCGCCCTGCCGACCTTGTCGCCGGCCGCGGCTTCGATGGTGGTGAGCTTCTGGCCCGCCGCCGCCGAGATCGGCGTCACGCAGGAGCGGATCGGCGCGCCATTGAGGTGCACGGTGCAGGCGCCGCAAAACGCCTGGCCGCAGCCGAACTTGGTGCCGGTCAGGCCCAGCGTGTCGCGCAGCGCCCAGAGGATGGGGGTGACGGGGTCGGCATCGACCGAAGTCGCTTTGCCGTTCAGGGTGAGGTTGACAGGCATGGGACAGCTCCTTGTGCAAGGATCGCGTTGTACTCCCAATCGGGCGACCGTGCACGCGGGCCCGGTTCGGGGCCCGGCTTCCTACAATCGGGCCATGAACATCGCCGACCTCCGCAAGAGCTACGAACGCGCCGAACTCAGCGAAGAGGCTTCGCAGGCCGACCCGCTGAAGCAGTTCGACCAGTGGCTCAACGAAGCCATTGCGGCCGCCATGCCCGAGCCCAATGCCATGACCCTGGCCACCGTCGCGGGCAACCTGCGCCCCAGCACCCGTGTCGTGCTGATCAAGGGCTATGACGAGCACGGCATCGTCTGGTATACGAATTACGACAGCCGCAAGGGCAAGGAACTGGCGGGCAATCCGTTTGCCGCGCTGCAGTTTCACTGGGTCGAACTCGAGCGCGTGGTGCGCATCGAAGGCCGGGTGGAAAAAATCAGCGCCGAGGAAAGCGACGCTTATTTCAACAGCCGCCCGCTCGATTCACGCATAGGCGCCTGGGCCAGCCCGCAAAGCCAGGTGATTTCAGGCCGGGGCGTGCTGGTCGCCAATGCGGCCAGGTACGGAGCGCAGTTCCTGCTGAGGCCGCCGCGCCCGCCGCACTGGGGCGGCTACCGCCTCGTGCCCGACAGCTGGGAGTTCTGGCAGGGTCGCAAAAGCCGGCTGCATGACCGGCTTCGCTACAGGCTTGATAGCGACTCACGCTGGATCCGCGAGCGCCTGGCGCCCTGAAGCACCCGCCCCGCCTGGCAGCCGCGCGGGCCGGCGAGAGTAAAGGGCGTGACGATCCATCCAGCGGTGGTAGCTGTCCATCGCCGTACCCCAGCACAAGGCAGCGTGCCAGTTCCTGGCAACGTCATCAAACGGCCCGACGGCTTGCGAGAAACTCACTACTGCGGCTGCAGGTTGATCGACTTGGCAATGGCGCGATAGGCTTGAATATCGGCCGAATAGGAACGCGCCAGCTCTGCCAGAGAAGCGCCTGAAGACGGGATCGAGCCTCCGGCTTCGATCGCCTTGCGAACCTCAGGGTTCTTCAGAGTCTCATTCATGGCCTTGTTGATTTTGGCTGCAACATCCTCAGGAACGCTCTTGCTGGTTTGTACACCAGACCACAGTCCGTAGACGAAATCTTCCATGCCCTTGCTGTCCTTGATCAGCGGGATGCTGCTCAGCTTGGGATGTCGGCTTGCCGCAGCCAGTCCCAAAGCCTTGACTTTTCCACCCTCGATCAAGTCGGGAATATTTCCCGCCAGCGGCATGAAAACAATGTCAATCTGGCCCCCCAGCAAGTCCTGCACCAAGGGCGCACCTCCTTTGTAGGGAACATGCAGCATTTTTGTACCGGTGAGCTGAGTGAACCGCTCGCCCAAGAGGTGATAGAGGGAGCCGGGGCCGATGCTGCCGTAGGTCAATTCCTGGTTGCCAGGACGCTTGGCCAAGGCAGCCAGTTCGTCAACACTATTGGCTGGAAGGTCCTTTCGGGCGAGCAAAACCATGGAGGTGCTACCCCAGCGGCCGACCAGTCTTAGATCTTCAGGCTTGTATCTCGCGGCGGCCATCCCGAGCGGGGTCAGTACCAGTTCCATTGGGGACCCGAGCAAAATGGTGTGTCCGTCGGCTGGTGCACTGATCACTTTCTGGACGCCAATGGCGCCACCCGCGCCAGCGACGTTCTCGACAATGATGGTCTGCCCCAGCTGTTTGCCCATCTCTGAATTGACGACCCGTGCCATCACATCCGAGCCGCCGCCCGCCGGGTAGGGAACGACCATTGTGATGACCTTGCTCGCAAAGCCTTGCGCCATAACCGCAGAGGCCGCGAGCGCACAGGCTGCGGCAAGGAATTTGATGACATGGTTCAGTTGCATGGGAGTCTCCTTGACGGTGGTTCACTGATATTCCAGAAGTGCAGGCCGCTTCTGGGCGAAAGGGGTGGCTTGCTGCCACGCATAGGCCAGCTGCAGTACGTCCCGGTCGGCGCGTGGCCGTCCCATGAGCTGCAGCCCCATTGGTAGGCCCTGGTCGTTAAAACCGGCTGGAATACTGATCACCGGCAATCCCGCCAGAGTGCCGCCGATGACGACTTCCATCCAGCGGTGGTAGGTGTCCATCGAATGCCCGGATATGACTTTGGGCCAATCGATGTTTGCGTCAAACGGGAACACCTGGGCGCTGGGCAGGACGAGGAAGTCGTAGCTTTCGAACAATTTGCAAACGGCCTGATACCAGGCCGAGCGCCCGCACGAGGCAAGATAAACATCGTGCCCAGTCACGCGGTGGCCCTGCTCGATCTCCCAGATCGCTTCAGGCTTGAGCAGCGCGCGCTGGCCGGCATCCGCGTACAAGGGCTGCAGGACGCCGGCCACGAGAAAGCTTCTCAGTGTGAGCCAGATGCTCCAGAGCTGCGCCATATCGAAATCGGGCCTGGCCTCGTCTACCTGGCAGCCGATGTCGGAAAAATATCGCAAGGCGTTCTTGCACAGCGGCACGACACCAGCCTGCGTTGGCAGATAGCCGCCGTAGTCACCCAGCCAGCCGATGCGCGTGCCCTTGAAGTCGCCCGCCAGCGGTGCAGCAAAGATGGAAGGGTCGTCAGCCAGCGCCATGGGCGTTCGGCGGTCGTATCCCGCCTGCACCGACAGCAGCATCGCCACGTCTTCGACGCAACGTCCCATCGGGCCTTCGCCGCCCAGCTGCTGGTAGAACACATCCGCCGTAGGGCCAAAAGGCACTCGTCCCGTCGAGGGTCGCAGTCCGTAGATGTTGTTCCAGCCAGCCGGGTTGCGCAGCGACCCCATCATGTCGCTGCCGTCTGCCACAGGAAGCATCCGAAGGGCCAATGCCACAGCCGCGCCACCACTGCTGCCCCCCGCTGACTTGCTGGTGTCCCATGCGTTGCGCGTGACCCCAAAGACCTGGTTATAGGTGTGTGAACCCAGCCCGAATTCAGGCGTGTTGGTCTTGCCCATGAGGATGGCGCCGGCCCTGCGGGCGCGTTCGACGACGATGGCATCATGCGTTGGCACATGGTGCGCAAGAGCACGCGAGCCCATGGTGGTCGCTATGCCTGCCGTGGCGGCCAGGTCCTTGGGGGCTTGCGGAAAGCCGTGCATCCATCCCATGGATTCACCGCGCTGCAGTTGACTGTCGCGGACCTCGGCTTGTTCGAGGAGCTCGTCCGCGTGCTGCAGCGATACGATGGCATTGACCTGTGGGTTCAGCCGGTGAATCTGTTCCAGGTAAGCCTGCATGACTTCCCGACACGACACTGAACGCCGATGGATCGCAACGGAAAGCTCGGTCGCTGACATCGCGACCACTTCGGAGTGGGTGGAGCGATGGCCCATGGTTTCCAGATTTGATGCGGTTGTCATGCGAACCCCTGCAGGCAAGTGGCTTTCAGATCGACGCGGCGGATGAGCCGCCACGGCTGGCATGCGCGGCGGGCACGCGTGCGGCCCAGGGCCGCTCCTGCTCCAACTGGCCCAGCATCGCAGCTGTGCCGGCAATCGCTCCTGCGAGGAATGAGCTCCAATACACAAGGTTTGCGGCATGGAACGCCTCTTCGTCGTACATCGGCCTGGCTTCTTCCACATGGTGGCCGAGCGATGCACAGAGCCGGGCCGCATCCTGTACCGCCTCAATGCACTGCGCGTCGATCGCAGCGCCGCGAAAGCCCGCGGTGGTGAACGCAATGCGCAAGCGCCGTGGCGCGGTGCTGGTCTCTTGCAGATAAGGCCGCGGCGGGCGGGCGATCACAAAATGGTCACCGAGGCCAGGCCCTTCGGTAGCGTCCAGCATCGCCGCGCAGTCGCGCACCGTGCGCGACACCACATGTTCGATGCCCATGCCGTGCAACGGATCGCTGGCGTCAGGGCCCACGGGCGTACGGCCTCGGGTGGGTTTGAGGCCGACCAAGCCGCAACATGCAGCCGGAATGCGAATCGAGCCACCCCCGTCGTTGGCATGTGCCATGGGCACGATGCCGGCCGCCACCGCTGCGGCCGAACCACCGCTGGAGCCGCCGCTTGAGCGGCTGGTGTCCCAGGGGTTGCGTGTCGCGCCATAAATCACCGGCTCAGTGGTTGCAGAGAAGCCAAACTCAGCTGTGTTGGTACGCCCCAAGGTCAAGACCCCGCTGCGGCGATAGCGCTGCATGAGGTCGCTGTCGTAAGCCGCCATGAAGCCACCTTGAACCAAACGGCTGCCCATGTCGCTGGCCACGCCTTTGGCGTGCAGCACCAGGTCTTTGATCAGGAACGGTACACCGTAGAACGCGCCGCCAGCCGGCTGACTGGCGAACTGCGCCTCCCAGTCGGGCAGCAAGGCAATCACCGCATTGAGCTGGGGGTTGACCTGGGCGCAGGCTTTCAACGCGAGTTGAGCCAGCTCATGCGGTGCGACCTCGCGGCTGCGAACCCGTTCGGCCAGGCCCAGCGCATCGTACGACGCGTACTCATTCAGATTCATGCTTTCCCCCCGTTGATGGTCAAGGTTGAAGCCCGACGCCGGGTTCTCGTGGCTCAACCAGGCAGACCATGCAGAGCCGCCATCTCGTCGATGAGCTCCCGCTGCAAAGCCATGAAGCGCGCCGATGGTTGCTGCAAAGTGAAGAAGTCGCTGAACGGGTCTTGCACTTCGGTGCGATAACCAGACAGTTCTTCGATCACGGCCAGTCCACAGAACGGCACGCAAGCCTCGGAATAACCACCTTCATGCACGACCACCAGCTTGCCACCGGCATGACGCGTAGCAAGCTGCATGACCTGCCGGGTCATCGCGCGGAACGACTCCGGGTGCAGTTGCATTCGTGCGAGCGGGTCTACGCCGTTGGCGTCCAGGCCACTGGCCACCACGATCAACTCCGGCTTGTAGCGATCGACGATGGGCAGCACCATCCGCTCGAACGCGTACATGTAGGACTCGTGACCACCGCCGGGCAACAACGGGATGTTGACGTTGAAGCCCAGCCCCTTGCCCTCGCCCCGATCTTGCGCACCGCTGTAGCCCGGTGGAAAGCAGCCCTCCTGATGAAGCGACAGCGTCAGCACATCAGGTCGGTCATAGAAGATCTGCTGGGTGCCGTTGCCGTGGTGCACATCCCAATCGATCACAGCGATGCGCTCGACGCGGTGCTGCACCTTCATGGCTTCGATGGCCACGGCGATATTGTTGAACAGGCAAAAACCCATGCTGTGCTCGCGCAGGCAATGGTGGCCCGGCGGGCGCGACATCGAGAATGCGTTGCGATGGTCGCCTTTCAGGACAGTGTCCATCGCCGCTTTGGCCAGGCCGGCCGACAGCTTGGCGATCTCGTAGCTGCCGCGGCCAAAGGGCGCCACCTCGCCGAGGTCGCCGCCACCGGCATCGCTGAGTGTCTTGAACTGCTCCAGGTAAGACCGGGGATGCACGCGCAGCAGGTCCTGCTCGGTCACCATGGGTGTGCTGTACACAACCAGCTGCTCGGTCAGGCCGGACGCATCCATCAGGCACTTGATTCGGCGCTTGGACTCGGGCGACTCGGCCATGCCGCTGCCAGCCATCGGCTGAACCCAGCCGCCCACCGGCAGGAACAGCGCATGCAGCCCACCCGGGACATGCCAGAGGGTTCGCTCATCGTGAAAGAACGCAGTAGTCTTCATGGTCGGGCTCGCATTGAAAGAGGTGGATCGGCTCGTCGAAATGTCTGGCGAACGGGGACTCACGGTACAGGTGGCGGGACCCGTCCGAGAGCGTCGTGGGGCGCGTATTCATCGAGATTCATCGTCACTTGCCTGCGCCTTCGACGAGCGCCGGCGGCAGGCGCCGCACCGACAGCCCTTGCCAGCCCAGGCGCTCGCGCGCCAGGCCCCACAAACCCCTGGGCGCCCACAAGGCCACGCCCACCGCGACCGCGCCCATGGCGATCAGGTACCAGCCGCCGCTCAGGCCGAAGGCGCCGGTCAGCAGCTCGCGCAGCCCGAACCAGATCAGCACGCCGATCACCGGCCCTTCGATCGTGCCGATGCCGCCGATCAGCGTGACGAACATCATCATCACGACCCAGTTCACGTCGAACGCCGAGTCCGGCGACACGTACATCGCCGTCATGTAGTTGGCGGCACCGGCAAGAGCGCAGCCGAAGCCGGAGATCACGAATGCCGGGAAGCGCACGCGCCAGACATCGACGCCGATGCTGGCTGCAGCGAGATCGTTGTCGCGCACCGTCATCAGCGCCAGCCCGAGTCGCGAGCGCATCAACGCGTGCAGGCCGGCGACCGCGCCGAAGCCGATCGCGCAGGCGACCCAGAACGCATGCGTCTGAAAGCGCTCGATGTCGACGATGGCCGAGATGTCGAGCGGGCGTCCCGACGTGCTGCCGAGGAACGACGACTTCGACACCAGCAGGTAGACGATCTCGGCGAACACCCACAGGCCGACCGAGAAGTACGCATCCTTGAGACGGAACAGCGCCGGCGCCACGATCGCGGCCGACAACCCGCCGGCCAGCCCGGCCAGCGGCAGCATCCAGAACGGCCCGACGCCGAGTCGTTGCGACGCGTCGAACAGCACGTAGGCGCCAATGCCGACGAAGGCCTGCTGGCCGAGCGACACCAGGCCGGTGTAGCCGGCGAGCAGGTTCCACATCTGCGCCATCGCAAGCGCCAGCAGGATCTCGCCGGCGAGCCGCAGCATCCCGGCATCGGCGAACGCCGGCAGCACGCCGGCGGTGACGGCGCCGGCGCCGAGGATCAACGCGGCCGGAGTGTTCAGCAGCCTCATCGACGCCCCCCTGCAAGTCCCGAGGGACGCAGCATCAGGATCACGAAGAACAGCAGGTGCGAGTACAGCGAACCGGCGTTGGAATCGACCTTCTGCCCCAGCAGCTGCGCCACGCCGAGCGCGATGCCGCCGAGCAGCGCGCCCCAGAACGATCCGAGGCCGCCGATGATGACCACCTCGAACGCCACCAGCAGCCGCTCGACGCCGGAGAACGGCGTGAACGACGTGCGTTGCGCGAGCAGGAAGCCGGCCACCGCAGCGAACGCCAGCGACAGCCCCATCACGCGGTTGAACACGCGTGCCGGCTCGACGCCCATCAGCCGCACGACGCGCGGCGCATCGGCCGTGGCGCGCACCACGCGCCCGAACTCGGTGCTGCGCAGCAGCCACTGCAGCGCGCCGAAGAGCAGTGCCGCGAGCACCAGCACGAGCAGCGGATAGACGCCGATGCGCAAGCCCAGCACGTCGATGCCGGCGCGGGTCAACGCGCCGCCGTCGATGGCACGCGCATCGGTGCTGAACACCTCGGCCATCAGGTTGCGCAGGATCACCGACACGCCGAAGGTCAACATCAGCGGTGTCAGAGGGTCGTCGGTGCGCACCGCGCGATTGACCATCGTGGCCTGCAGCAGCCATCCCGCCGCATAGCCGGCCAGCGCCACCGGCACGATCATCAGCCAGGGCGGCACCCAGGGCACGGACGCCACCAGGAAGACCCCCGCGTACGCGCCGAGCACGACCATCTCCCCATGCGCGAGATTGACGACGCGCATCACGCCGAACACCAGCGCCAGCCCGAGGCCGAACAAGCCGTAGAGCCCGCCGAGCAGCATGCCGTTGATCACCGTCTCGACCCAGCTCATGACAGCCCCTCGTGGCTCAGTACGCTCAAGCAATCGTGTCTCATGTCGTCACTCCCCGAAGTAGGCCGCGGTGATGCGTTCGCGGCCGATGTCGACGGCCGCGCCGGCCAGCGTGACCTGGCCCTTGAGCAGACACACGACCCGGTCGGACACGGCGCAGGCGCGCGCCACGTCCTGCTCGACCAGCACGATGCCCAGGCCGCCGGCGCGGATCTGTGCGAACGACTTGTAGATCTGCTCGATGACCAGCGGCGCCAGGCCGAGCGACAACTCGTCGCAGAGCAGCAGCCGCGGGTTGGACATCAGCGCACGGCCGATCGCCACCATCTGCTGCTGCCCGCCCGACAGGCTGGTGCCCGGCCGCGCGCGGAACTCGCGCAGGATCGGAAACAGCTGGTAGATCCGATCGAGATTCCAGTGACCCGTGCGCCGCGTCAGCGTGCCCATCAGCAGGTTCTCTTCGACGCTCAACGAGGGAAACAACAGCCGCCCCTCGGGTACCATCGCGATGCCCAGCGCGGCGATGCGCTCGGCGCTCAGGTGGGTGATCGACTGGCCGAGCAGGCGCAGCTCGCCGCGGCGTGCCGGCACCAGGCCGGCGATGGCGCTCAGCAGCGTGGTCTTGCCGGCGCCGTTGGCGCCGATGAGGGCGAGCACCTCGCCTTCGGCCAGCGACGCCGACACGCCGAACACGGCTTGCAGATCGCCGTGGAACACGTCGACGCGATCAAGCTCGAGCAGTGGCGTCGCCATCGTCTGGCACCCCCATGTAGATCTCATGCACGATGGTGCTGTCCATCACCCGCTGCGGCGTGTCCTCAATCAGCTTCTTGCCGAAATGCAGCACCATCACGCGGTCGGCGACGGCCTTCAGCGCGTGTGCGATGTGCTCGATCCAGACGATCGCGTAGTCGCTCCTCAGCTCGCGCACCAGCTCGATCAGTAGGCCCACTTCGCGCTCGGTCAGGCCGCCTGCGACTTCGTCCAGCAGCAGCACCTTAGGCCGGCAGGCGATGCCCTTGGCCATCTCGAGCCGCTTGCGGTCGAGCAGCGGCAGCGCTCCGGCGAGCCCGCTGGCCTTGGCGCGCAGTCCGGTCCGGACCAGCGCCTCGTCGGCTGCTCGCGCCGCCGCAGCGCCGTGCAGTCCCGCCCCGAAAGTGGCAGCGGCCAGCGCGTTCTCGTAGACCGTCAGATGCGCAAACGGCTGCGGCACCTGGAACGCGCGGGCGATGCCGCGGCGGGCTCGCACATGGGCCGGCAGCCCCACCATCTGATGGCCGTCGAGCACGATGCTGCCGCGCTCGGGCGTCGCGAGGCCGGTCAGCAGATTGAACAGCGAGCTTTTCCCGGCGCCGTTCGGACCGATGACGCCCAGACACTCGCCGCGCTCGATCGCGAAGCCGACCCCGTCGGCGACGACGATCGCGCCGTAGGCCTTGTGCAGCCCTTCCACCTCGAGCAACATCGAGTGCCTCCGTCGTGGCGTTGCGCGATTGGCTTTACTTGAGCTGCGACAGCAGCTTCAACTCGCCGCCGAGCGGGATCTGCTTCGCGGTCGAGTTGTGCACCGCCAGCAGCTCGTACGGATGCTTGCTGCCCGCCTTCGTGCGCCGCCACTGGCCGCCGACCAGCGCGGTCTGCGCGACGCTCTTGATCGGGCTGTTCTTGAAGTCGACCTTGCCGACCACCGTGTCGAGCGACATGCCGGCGATCGCGGCGCGCACCGCCTTGCGGTCGCGCGGGTCGGCGGCGCCCTTGAGGGCGGCGAAGGCGGTTTCCCACAGCGCATGCGCGTAGCCGATCGGCTGGGTCCATTGTTTGCCGGTGGACTTCTCCCATTCCGCGGCCAGCTCGCGCGCCGATTGGCCGGTCAGCGACGACTTGTACGGGAACGTCGGCGTCCACCAGACTTCGGTCGACATGCCGTCGCCGGCATCGCCGAGCGCCTGCAGCGCGCTCGGGAACAGGAACGCCGCCGCCATCGTGCACACCTCGGGCCGGTAGCCGGCCTGCTGGGCCTGCTTCCAGAAGGTCGCGAAATGGTTGCCGAACATGAAGCCCGACGCGATCTGCGCGTTCGCCGCCTTGAACGCCGACACCTGGTTCGAGAAGTCGTCGGTCGCGATCTTGAAGAAGCCGCTCGAGACCTCGGTGTAGCCGGCGGCCTTCAATCCCGGCGGCAGGCCGGTCTTCGCGTCGGCGAACGCCTTGCCGGGCGGGTTGTCGATGTACAGCGTGCCCACCGTCTTGTTGGTCTTCACGCTGTCCCACATGCCGACGAAGTTCTTCATCGTGTCCTCGGCACCCCAGAAGAAGTGGAACGAGAACGGGAACCCTTTGTCGGGGGTGCTGTTGCGGCCGAAGATGAACGCCTGCCACGGCATCATCGTCGAGATCATCGGAATGCCGTTCACGTCGCACAGTTGGCCGGCCGGCCCGGCGGCGTCGCCGTCCTGAACGATCACCAGATCGACCTTGTCGCGCAGCACCAGGTCGTTGGCGACCTGTCCCGAGCGGTTCGGGTCGGACTGGTTGTCCTTCAGCACGATCTCGACCGCGTGGCGCTTGCCCGCGACCTCGATCCCCGCCTTCGCGATCTGGCGGATCTTCTCGAGCTGCCATTGGTCGGCCTCGCCGAATGCGGCGCGCACACCCGACAGCGCCGTGATGTAGCCGATCTTGATCGGCCGCGACTGCGCGATCGAGAACAGCGGCAGCGAGCCGGCGGCCGCCGCGACCGCCAGCTTGAGCGTGCTGCGTCGTCTCGTGTCGACGCGTGTGTCGCAGGTGTCGGGCTTTTGTTCATGGTGCGTCATGGTGTGTCCTTGTGATCGGTTGGGTGGCACGGGTCGAACATTAGCCCCATTTCGTTTCGTTGTCAACAGTATTTGTTGCAATGGCGGCCTCAGAAGCCGCGCGCGTGCGTGGCGACCCGCCCGCCGCCGTCGGCCACCAGCACCGCGCCGGTCACGAACGAGGCCTCGTCGCTGGCGAGGAAGCGCACGCAGCTCGCGATCTCGTCGGGCCGCGCGACGCGCCTGAGCGCGATGCGGCTCGCCATCGCGGCGAACTCCGCTTCCATCGTCGTGCCGGCCAGCGCCGCCGCCTCGCTCATCTCGCGCTCGGCCATCAGCGTGCGGGTCCAGCCCGGGCACAGGCAGTTGGCGCGGATGTTGTCGGCCCCGTGCACATAGGCGATGTTGCGGGTATAGGCCACCACGCCCGCCTTGCTCGGCGCGTAGCTCGCGCTGCCCGGCGTGGAATTGAATGCGGCGACCGAGGCGACGTTCACGATGGCGCCGCCGCCCGACGCGCGCAGCAGGGGAATCGCGGCGCGGCAGACGCGCATGGTGCCGGTGAGGTTGATCGCGATCATGCGCTCCCAGGTGGCATCTTCCACGTCCTCGGGGTCGTCGGCCGCGACCACGCCCGCGGCATTGACCACGACCTGCAAGCCGCCCTGCGCCCGCGCCATGGCCATGGCTTCCTCGATGTCCTGTTGCTGTGTCACGTCGCCGACCACCGCCACGCTGCCGGTGTGCTCACAGAGCAAGCGCAGCGCATCGGCCGAGCGGTCGAATGCCAGCACCCGCGCGCCCTCGGACGCGAGCCGTTCCACGACGGCAGCGCCGATGCCGCTGGCGGCGCCGGTGACGAATACGATTTTGTCTTTCATGTCAACCACCCTGCCTCTGTCAGGCGCGCTCGGCGCCGGCAACGATGTGGCCTGCCGCCACCCATTCGTCGAAGATGGCGAGCACCTGGTCGGTGAACGCCTTGTCGTTGATGTGTGCATCGAGCTCCACCAGGCGCACCGGCGGCGCGAGGCTTTTTCGTATCTCGTCGGTGAACGCAGCCAGACCCTCGGGGTCGTGCAGTCCCTCGCCCGGTTTGTCCCAGGCCTGGATGCCGCGCAGCGGCGAGATGAAGGCGGTCGGCCCCTTGGCCTTGGCGAGCTTGGCCGCGACCAGCCGGGCCACGGCGCGGCGCTCGTCGGGTGTCGTCAGCACCGATGCGAGCAGGCGGTTGTGCGCATGGTAGGGGCGGCCCTGGTAGGCTTCGCGCAAGGGCTTCCAGGTCTGCATGTCGATCATGTCGATGGCGCCGGGCGCGACGATCTGCGCAATGCCCTGCGCCCCCGCGGCCTCCAGCCGGTCGGCGCCCGAGGTCACGGGCGAGCCCTGCGCCTCGTTGCCGACTTCCTGCAGGCACAGGTCGAGCACCGCGACAAAACGCCGCTGGCGGGCGAGCGACTCGATGGCGCGGCCGCCCATGCCGGTGCAGTGAAACACCGCGACCTCGTAGCCGCGTCGCTCCAGCTCCGGCTTCAGCGTCACCATGTAGTTGAGGCAACTCTTGCCCAGCGAGCTGATCGCCACCAGCGGCGCCTCGGTGTGCGGCCGGGTCACCGTGCGGCAGGCGCCCAGGATCGCGCCGGAGGCCTGGCTCAGGATCGAGCGGCAGATGCTGTTGAGGCCGTACAGACCGCCGGCCCAGAGAATCATCATCAGGTCGGGCGCCAGCCGCTCGGGCGGAATGAGGTGCGAGAACGCCACTGTAGAGACCACGAACTTGGGCATGCCCAGCGGCAGCGCCGCCGTCACGTCGAGCGCGAGGTCGGTGCCCATGGTTCCGCCCAAGGCAAGCACGCCCTGGACACGGCCCTGTGCGTACAGCTCCAGCGCGACATTCACGGCGCCTTCGGCCATCTTTGTCATCGCAGCGTTCTCGTCGCCCAGCGCCGCAATCGCTTCGATCGTCGTGCCCGCCGCAGCAGCCACATCGGTGTTCGCGAACTCGGGCTCGAACGGCGCCCGGCCCAGCACGCCCACGTCCATGACGAGTGCCGCGCCGCCTTCGGCTTCGATGCATTGCTTCATGAACAGCAGTTCGTCGGCCTTGGTGTCGGCCGTGCCGATGAGCAGGATGGTCGATGGTGTTGCCATGTGCTTTTCTCCGTTGCGAATCAAGTCTGGCCTGTCTGCCATGACTCTTCCATGACCTGGCCCGATTCCGGCAGCGTCATGCCGCCATCCACCACAATGGTCTGGCCCGTCACCCAGCGCGCCTCGTCGCTCGCCAGGTAGAGCATCGCGAAGGCGATGTCGTCCGGCTCGCCAGCCACACCCAGGGGGATGTAGCGCACCAGCCGCTCTTTGACCTCGGGCTGGCTCAAGCGCCCGCGCGGCTTGGCAACAAAGCCGGGCTCGACGCCGTTTACCGTGATGCCGCGCGCAGCGAGCTCCAGCGCCGCGGCCTTGATAAAACCGTTGACGCCCGCCTTGGCCGCCGCATAGTGGGTGGCGCCGAGCATGGCCACGCGCGGACCGGTGACCGACGAGGTGATCACGATGCGCCCGCCTTGCGACTTGAGCGCGGGCAGCGCCGCCTGCGTGAGCCAGAAGCAGGACTTGAGATTGAGCGCCAGCGTCTGCTCCAGCGTATCGCTGCTGAGCTCGTCGAGCGCCGACCAGGGGCAGCCGCCGGCGTTGTGGACCAGGATGTTGAGCTGACCGAACGCGGCGAGCGCAGCCTGCACCACTGCTTTGCAGCCGGCTTCGTCGGCCGCGAAGGGAACGGCGACGGCAGCCAATCCGCGCCCGCGCAACGCTGCAGCGACTTCCTCTGCCGCATCCACCGAGCGGTTGGCGAGCACGACGCGCGCACCCGCCTCGGCCAGCCGTGTCGCCGCCGCCGCGCCGATGCCGCGTCCCGCCCCTGTGACCAGGGCCGCCTTGGCGTCGAAACGAAAGGCATTCATGGCGCAGCTTTCTTCACCGCGCAGGCGGCGATGAGGTCGGTGCAGAAGGATTCGAGCACCTCGAGGTAGCGGTCGGCGTCGGCCTGCTGCGTCGCGGGGCACATCAAGAGCATGCTGTGAAACGGCGTGATCAGCACACCGCGGTTCATGAAATACACATGCAGCAGCGACTCCAGCGTCGCATCGCGGCCGCGCTTCACGTCGCTGGCATTGCGCGGCGCCTCGGGTGCATACATGGTCTCCATGCGCGCCCCCACCTGCGCCACATACCAGGGAAGCTCGTGCGCAGCGATCACGGTACGGGCGCGCGGCGCGAGCCCTTGCGCCAGAGCGATCATGCGGCCGAAGGCTTCACCGGTCAGCACCCTGGAAAGCACGGCGCGCACCGCCGCCACCTGCAGTGCGCTGCCGGCCAGCGTGCCGCCGAAGCCGAGGTGCGCGCTCTGACGCACCGCCGTCGGATTGACCTTGGGAACTTCCCGCCACATGCGCTGCGCGACGGCCTCGCTCACGCCGTACAAGCCCACCGGCACGCCGCCGCCCACCGCCTTGCCAACCACGAAAAAATCGGGCATGAGCTGGTGGCGGCCGGTATAGCCGCCCGGACCGGAGGAGAAGGTATGGGTCTCGTCCAGCACGAGCAAGGTGCCGGTGCGGCTGGTGATCTCGCGCAATGCGTCGAGAAAGCCGGGCAGGGGGGCGATCATGCCGTAGTTGGTCATGAAGGGCTCGGCCAGCACGCAAGCCACGTCGCCTGGCGCCAACGCGGCTTCGAGCGCCTGCACATCATTGAACTCAATCACCCGCGACACCCGTGCATGGTCCACCGCATTGGGGTGGATGCCGTTGCGCATCTCGATGTCGCCGTGCGCGCCGATTGCGACATGCGCCTCTTCCACCGAGCCGTGGTAGCAGCCGTTGAAAACCAGCACCTTCTCGCGCCCGGTCACCATGCGCGCCATGCGGATGGCGGCGCGGTTGGCATCGCTGGCTGAGGTGGTAAAGCCCCAGTAGGGCAGGCCGAAGCGGCGAGAGAGCTCCTCGCCCACCCACTGCGCATCTTCGGTCGGAAGCATCAGGGTCGAGCCTTTGGCGAGCTGCATCGCCACCGCCTCGGTCACCGCCGGATCGCCGTGGCCGCACATGCCGCCGGTATCGCCGAGGCAGAAGTCCACATAGTCGAGGCCGTCCACGCAGCGCAGGTGCGCGCCATGCGCCTCCCTCACCGCCAGCGGAAAGCCGCCGGCCCAGCGCCGCATCCAGTGCGAAGGCGCGCCATACAGGTAATGCTGCTGGCCTTG
>JBOHHM010000090.1:0-23456 GCA_050725495.1 Burkholderiaceae bacterium
GGGCCGGCGCCGGCGTGCTGTGGATTGCGGCGCGCGCCGAGGTCATCCCGGCGGCACAGGCGACCACGCTCGCCGCCTCGGCCGGTTACCAGCACAACGCATGGCAGGCCGCCTACCTGGTGATGGCCGCCTCCATGGGGCTGGGCGTGCTGACCGTGCTGTTCTCGCCCGAGCCGGCGCGCCGCGAACTGCCGCCGACCAGGAGCCTGGGCCGGTGGCTGGAGGGCGCGCTGGTCGAACCCTTTGCCGACTTCATCCGTCGCTACCGCTGGCAGGCCGCGCTGATCCTGGCGCTGATCGCGGTCTACCGCATCAGCGACGTGGTGATGGGCATCATGGCCAACCCCTTCTACGTCGACATGGGCTATACCAAGGACGAGGTCGCAGCCGTGACCAAGATCTACGGCGTGATCATGACGCTGGCCGGCGCCTTTGTCGGCGGCGCGCTGGCGATGCGCCTGGGCGTGATGCGCGTGCTGATGCTGGGCGCGGTGCTCAGCGCGGCCAGCAACCTGCTGTTCGCCTGGCTGGGCACGCGCGGCCATGATCTGACGGCCCTGATCTTCGTGATTTCGGCTGACAACCTCTCCAGCGGCATCGCCTCGGCGGCCTTCATCGCCTACCTGTCCTCGCTCACCAATGTGAACTACTCGGCCACGCAGTACGCGCTGTTCAGCTCGATGATGCTGTTGCTGCCCAAATGGCTGGCCGGCTTCTCGGGCCGCTATGTCGATGCGTTTGGCTACAGCCAGTTCTTTACCGCGACCGCTTCGCTCGGCGTGCCGGTGCTCCTGCTGGTTTGGCTGGCGTCAAGGGTCAAAACAAGCTCCGACCCAGAAAAATCGGGCTCAGAGAGCTATCAATTGGATAGCAATTGAAGCGCCGTGACGAGCCTTCATTGACGCCAAAATGAAACCAGATAAAATAAGGGCTCCATTTTGGAGCCAAAATGCCGAACCTCTCAGTCAAGGATGTGCCTGAAGAGCTGGCTGAGCGCCTGCGTCAGCGTGCCCAGCGCAACCACCGGTCCCTGCAAGGCGAGTTGATGGCCATCATTGAACAGGCCGCCTACGAACCCGCCGCAGCCGCCAGCCCCGCCTGGTTTGACAGCAACCGGCGCGGCATGGTGGTCGGCCATGATGCGCGAGGCAGGCCCATCATCCGGCGCGGCAACAAAACCATTGAGCAAATTGCGGCGGAACTGCGCGAGCGTTTTCCCCAGCCGGTGGACGATGTGTCGCGGTCGGTGGACATCATCCGTGAGCTGCGCGATTCACGATGAGCGAACCCACAAGCCCTGGGTCGTTGCGTCGCCTGTATGTGGCCGAGCCCCCGGCCAGCTATTTGGTCCGCCCGCCGCTGGTGGTCGACTGCAGCATGCTCGCAGCGGTGTTGTTCCAGGAAATCGGGCGCGATGACGCGCATCACCGCCTTACCGGGCGCGAACTGCACGTCCCCGAGTTGCTGGACTACGAAATCATGAGCGTCGCGCTGAAAAAACTGCGTCAGGGGCGCGGGGACCTCGTAGCCGTGGCCATGCCCCAATACGACGCCTTCCCGGTGCAACTCCACAGCGTCGACGTCGCTACCACGCTGGAACTCGCCACCCGTTACCAGCTCTCGGCCTACGACGCCGCCTACCTATGGCTGGCCGCCGAGCTCAATGCGCCGCTGGCCACTTTCGACGAAAGACTGGCAGCTGCCGCGCAGCGCCACCTGAGCACCCTGCCGTAAACCATCCCCGAGCGGCCTCAGCCCGGCAGCGCGTGCGCCGCCTGCATGGCGTCCATTTACTTAACTTTACCGCCGCTTCAACGCAGTTTGATGCGGCCCGCGCAGGATCGAGGGCTTGCCGCAACAGGCTCTAAACTGCCGCCATGAGCGTCCGACTGCTGATGATCGAAGACGACGCCCGCTTAGCCGCGATGGTGGGCGAGTACCTGGGCCAGTCCGGCTTTGCGCTGAGCCATGCGGTCGATGCGCACAGCGGGCTGGCACAGCTGCAGGACCGGATGCCCGAGCTCGTGATCCTGGACCTGATGCTGCCCGACATGGATGGCCTGGAGGTGTGCCGCCGCATCCGCGCGCTGCCCGGTCAAGCAGCTCAGGTGCCGGTGCTCATGCTCACGGCCAAGGGCGACCCGATGGACCGCGTGATCGGCCTGGAACTGGGTGCCGACGACTACCTGCCCAAACCCTTTGAGCCGCGCGAGCTGCTGGCCCGCATCCGCGCCATCCTGCGCCGGCGCACCCAAGGCGCTGCCCCGGCCGCCCAGCGGTTGCGCTTCGGCTCGCTCGAGATTGACCGCGACGCCCGCAACGTCACCGTGGCGGGCCAGCCCTGCGAGCTGACCTCCTACCAGTTCGACCTGCTGATCGCGCTGGCCGAGCGGGCCGGCCGCGTGCTGACGCGCGAGCAGATCATGGAAGCGGTGCGCGGCCGCGAACTCGAGGCCTTCGACCGCTCGATCGACGTGCACATGGGCCGCATCCGTGCCGCCATCGAGGCCGACGCCAAGAGCCCTAAGCGCATCCTCACGGTGCGCGGCGTCGGCTATGTGTTTGCCAAGCAGCAGGACTGATGTCATGTCCTTGCGCATCCCTGTGTACCTGCGCATCTGGCTGGCGGTGGTGCTGGCGGTGGCGGTGCTCACCCTGGTCTTCGGCTGGCTCTGGCGCGTCAATGCCGAGCAAGGCCCTCCCCCGCGTGAGGTGCTGATCCGCAACGAGGCCGGGCATGTCGTGGGGCAGGCGATGGCGCGTCCGGTGCGCGTGCCCGGCCAGGGCATCGAGTTCCAGGTCGCGATGAGCGATGGCAGCTCGCTGTTTGTGCAGCTGCCGCCGCGCCCGCGCCGGCCCGGTGAACCGCTGCCGCCCCGCCCCTGGGCGCGTGGCCCGACGGGGCTGCTCTGGCTGCTGGGCATCGTGGCGCTGGCCGTGGCAGTCGGCAGCTACCCCGTCGTGCGGCAGCTCACGCAGCGGCTCGAACACCTGAGCCGCGGCGTGGAGCGCTGGGGCGAGGGCGACCTGAGCGCGCGCGTCACGGTGTCGGGCTCGGACGAAGTGGCGTTTCTGGCCGAGCGCTTCAACCACGCGGCCGAACGCATCGAAACCCTGGTGGCATCCCACAAGTCGCTGCTGGCCAATGCCTCGCACGAACTGCGCTCGCCGCTCACGCGCATCCGCATGGGGCTGGAATTGATGGGTTCGCAGCCGTCAGCGGCGTTCAAGGATGAAATCTCGCGCAACATCGCCGAGCTCGACCAGTTGATCGATGAAATCCTGCTGGCCAGCCGGCTCGATGCCAGCGAAGCCGACCTGGGCAGGGTCGAAACGGTGGACCTGACCGGGCTCGCGGCCGAGGAATGCGCGCGGCTCGACGCCGAGCTCGACGCCAGCACCGACAGCCAGAGCGTGCGCGTGCAGGGCGTGGCCAAGCTGCTGCGCCGGGCGCTGCGCAACCTGCTGGAAAACGCGCGCCGCTACAGCATGGGCGAGATCACGGTCATCGTACGCCGCGAAGGCCATTTGGCCGTGGTCCGCGTCTGCGACCGCGGGCCGGAGGTGCCGGCCGGGCAGCGCGAACGCATTTTCGAGCCGTTTTACCGCCTGCCCGGCGCCAGCGAGCGCGACGGCGGCGTCGGTCTGGGCCTGGCATTGGTGAAATCGATCGCACAGCGCCATGGCGGCAGCGTCAGCTGCGAAGACCGGACGGGGGGCGGCAGCACTTTTGTACTAACCCTGCCACCGTCCAAGCTCTGATGGCTGCAGCGAGTTTCGTACCTTGTGCGAAAAATCACCAAAAGAAGCCGTGAATCTTTGATTTATCCCCTAAACAGGGGATGCCTAAAGCTGAACAAAGGCCTAAAGTTGGCTCACTGCTGTCACAGAACCGAAGGCCCAGAACTTTTCAAGAGTCATCCCGGTATCCAAGAATCCCAACGACGTCCTTCCGAGGACTTTCAAAGCCACCGCAAGGTGGCTTTTTTTTGCCTGCCACACGGCATGGGGCCGCTTTACTCGCCGATCGCGGCCCTGAGCGCGCCGATCGCGGCGGAACGGCTGCCCGCACGGGTGACCAGCCAGGTAGTTTGCCGTTCATAGGGGCGCCCCAGGCGCCGCACCCGAACCGCGCTGCCGTCCGAGCGCTCCAGCACGGAGCGCGGCACCAAGGCGACGCCCATGCCCGCTGCCACCGAAGCCACGAGCGCATGGTAGGAGCCTATCTCCACCGTCGGCGCCAGGCCGTGACCCTGTGCCGCGGCCCAGGCGCGCGCCACTTCGCGGTAGGCGCAGCCGGCGCTGAAGGCCACCAGCGTGTCGGGCGGTTTCTGATGCTTCGGCGCGATCATCACGAGTTCTTCGCTGAACGCAGGCTGCCAGTCGAATTCCGGGCGCTCGGCGGGGCCTGCCACGAAGGCCGCGTCGATCTCGCAGCGCTCAAGCAGGGCCAGCAGGGCCGCCGTGGTGCCGGTGCGCAGCACCAGCTGCAGCTGCGGATGCTCGCGGCGCAGGCGGGTCAGCGGCTGCGCCAGCCGCACCGCAGCCGTGCTTTCCATCGCGCCGATGCGCAGCACGGCCGCGCGCGAGCTCAGAGCCAGTTCATGGCGCAAGCCATCGAGCTCGTGCACGATGCCCGCGCTGCGCTCGTAGAGATAGCGCCCCTCGGGCGTGAGCCGCAGGCTTTTGCCGCTGCGCTCGAACAGCGCGCAACCGATCTCGCGCTCCAGACCCGCGAGGCGCGCGGAAATGCTGGACTGCACGCGATGTAGGTGGCGCGCGGCCGCCGTCACACCGCCTTGCTCGACCACGGCGCGAAACGTCTGCAGGTCGGAAATGTCCATGGGAAGGCCTGATCCATCGGCTGTATCGATGGATGTGATTCATTTTATTCGTTGGACGAAATGCGCTGCGGCTGCGCACAATCGGCGCATGAACACGGCCCCCGCTTCACGCTTCAGCGCCCGCTTCGGGCTTTCCACCCCCATCGCCCTCGCGCCCATGGCGCTGGCCAGCGGCGGCGCGCTGGCGGCCGCCTGCGCCGAGGCCGGCGCCCTGGGTCTGGTCGGCGGCGGCTATGGCGAACTGGCCTGGGTCCAACGCGAATACAAGCTGGCCCTGCAGGCTGCAGAGACCGGGCGCATCGGCTGCGGCTTTATCACCTGGAAACTCGACGAGGACGCCTCGGCGCTCGACTGGGTGCTGGAGCAGCCCCAGGGCCCCCGCGCCGTCATGCTCTCGTTCGGCGACCCGCGGCCCTATGCGGCCCGCATCGCGGCCAGCGGGGCCGCGCTGATCTGCCAGGTCCAGCGCCTGGAGCAGGTGCCGCAGGCGCTGGACGCCGGCGCGGACGTGATCGTGGCCCAGGGTGGCGAGGCCGGCGGCCATGGCATGAACTCGCTCAACAGCCGGGCCACGATCAGCTTCGTGCCCGAACTGGCCGACTGGCTCGCCGCCCGTTCTCCGCACACCTTGCTGCTGGCCGCCGGCGGCATTGCCGACGGCCGCACCCTGGCCGCCGCCCTGGTGCTGGGCGCCGACGGAGCCCTGGTCGGCTCGCGCCTGTGGGCCACGCGCGAGAGCCTGGCGGCAAGCGGCGCGAAGGAACAGGCGGTCCAGACCCCGGGCGACGGCACGGCGCGCTCCAGCGTGTTTGACATCCTGCGCGGCAAGAACTGGCCCGCGCCCTACGACTTCCGCGCCATTCGCAACGAGCTGCACCGGCAGTGGGAAGACCGCATCGAGGCCCTGCGCGCCGACCCCGAACCGGCGCGCGCGATCTACGAGGCAGCCGTCAAGGCTGGCGATTTCTCCGCCGCGCATGCCACCGTGGGCGAGGCCGTGGGCCTGATCCACGACCTGCCTGCGGCGGCCGAGGTGATCGAGCGCATGACGGCGCAAGCTGCAACGCAGCTACGCCTGGCCAGCACGCGGGCGTGAGCGGCGGGGGGCGTACAGCCCTATGCCGCCAGGGCGCCGGGCGGCATGCTCCAGAGCCCGCCGATGCGCCCAGCCAAGCGGGCCAGATGGCGCGGCGTAGGCAGCAGCAGGCGCAGCGGCAGCGACAGCAGGGCCAGCCACAGCACACGCCGGCGCAGCGTCTGGGCCTGGGCTGCACCCTGGTATTTGGCGGTGAACCTGATCTTGGACTGGGCATGGTGGTAGCCGCGCAGGTACTCGGCCCGCCAGGGGCTGGCACCCCGCACCGAGCCGCGCGAGGCGTGCACGAGCTGCACCTCGGGAATCAAGACAATGGCCTTCCTGCGCTCGAAGATGCGCTGGCACAGGTCATCGTCTTCGTAGTAGAGGAAAAAGCCCTCGTCGAAAAAACCTATCTCCTGCATCACGCGCATATTGAGCAGCCAGGCCGCGCCGCAGGCAAAGCCCACGCAGCAGGGGCCAATGGCGCCGGGGCCGCTCGATGGCCACGCGGTGACCGGCCAGCGGTAGTTGATTTCGGGCTGGCCCGAGCCGCGCATCAGCTGCGGCACGACCATCGCGGCGTCCGGATGAGCCTGCGCCTGGGCCAACAGGCGCAGCACCTGGCCAGCTTCGACCTCGCAGTCCGGATTGAGCAGCAGGCAGTAGGGCGTGCTCGCCTGTTGCAGGGCCCGGTTGTTGGCTGCGCCAAAACCGAGGTTGCGCGGATTGGCCAAGACCTGGGCCTGCGGCAGGTGCGCCCGCACGGCGTCCAGCGTGCCGTCCGCGCTGGCGTTGTCGACCACGGTCACATGGGGAAAGCCGGCCAGTGAACGCCCCAGGGCCGGCAGGCAATGGGCACTGTTGAAGGTGACGACCACGACCGTGAGGTCATGGAGCGGGGCTGCCGGCTCGGGCCGGTGATTCGGGGGGGCCGTCATAACAGCGTAGCATTGTGCGCCACTTTCAAACACCTATGCCACCCCGCATCACCTTCATCGTGCTGGCCTACAACCAGCGGCCCTACCTCAGGGAATCGGTGCTGAGCTGCTTCGCCCAGCAAGGCGAGCCCATCGAAATCCTGCTGTCGGACGACGGCTCCAGCGATGGCAGTTTCGAGTTGATGAAGGAGCTGGCATCGCGGTATGAGGGGCCGCATCGAGTCCGCGTGCGCCGCAACGAACGCAACCTGGGGATTGGCGAGCACTACAACCGCGCCATCGCCGACAGCACGGGCCGGCTGCTGGTGACCGCGGCCGGTGATGACATCAGCCTGCCCACGCGCGCGCAGGCCCTGGCCCAGGCCTGGGATGCGACGGCCCGGCAAGCCGATTTGATTGCGAGCCATGTTCTCGACATGACCGAACAGGGCGTGGACGTCGGGTTGACCCGGGTCGCCGATCTGGCCCTGTGGAAGAAGCCCGAGGACTGGGTGCGCAAGCGCCCCTACGTGATCGGCGCCTCGCATGCCTTTACGAAGCGGCTACACGAGCACTTCGGCCCGTTCGGCGAGAAGCTGGCCTACGAGGACCAGGTGATGGCCTTGCGCGCCTGCTGCCTGGGCGGCGGCATCACGGTGGACCAGCCCCTGGTGCGCTACCGCCGCGGCGGCATCTCACACAAGGCGAACGCGGCGCAGACGCCGCGCGGCTTCGTCGAGTGGAGTCAAAAAAAACACCTGCGTCAGCAGGCGCTGTACCGGCAGATCGAGCAGGACTTGCTGCGGGCCGGACGGCCGGATCTGTGGCGCGGCAAGGTCAGGCGCCAGCTGCAGCGCAGCGAGCTGGCGCTGGCCATGATCGCGGCCCCAGACGGCAGGCAAAGACTGGCGCTGGCCCGCCAGGCCTGGGGTGCGGGCTGGTTCTGGACCTGGCGCTGCTGGCTCTACTTCAGCCACCCTGCATGGGCGGTGGCCGTGCAAAGGCTGCAGGCCCGGCTCAAGGGCCGCTGAGGCCGCCGACCAGGCCCTGCGCCTACTTGACGGCCCGCAACTCCCAGATCAAATGGCTGCGCCGGCCCATCAGGCGATCGACCAGCATCTTGGCCCTGAGCTGGATCGATGGCACTTGGGGATGGTAGGCCGCACGCGGATGAATGCGCTGCTGGCGCAGCAGATCGAAGCGGCCTTCGAAGCCGTACATCTGCGCCATGGGCTCAGGACCTGTGAAGTAGCGATGGCTTTTGCTGGTCAGGATGTTCACATGCGTGGGGTCGCAAAACGCCAGCGAATGTGGAAATGCGGGAAACACGGCGTAGAAGATGCCGCCCGGTTTGAGCACGCGCCACACTTCGTTCATCAGCTCGATGAACGGAAAACGGCAGTGCCCTTGGTGGCCGTCCAGCGTGACCCTCGGGACATGCTCGAGGAAGTCGTAGGCCGAAAGCGAGTCGAAGTGGTTGTCCGGGAACGGAATCGGTTGCAGGCTCAGGTTGGCCGGGACAATCTCTACCACGCCGGGCGCGATCAGCCCGCTGCGAATGTCGATGCCGAACACCTGCTCGCAGGCAAAGGGGTTGCGCGGCTGTGTGCCGCAGCCCAGATCGAGATGCCTGCGCACGCCCGTGCTCAATGGTGGTGCCCAACCACTTCGCCGGCCCTGAGGCGATAGACCGTGCCGCAGTAAGGGCACTTGGCTTCGCCGGTGCGGGCCACGTCGAGGTAGACCTTGGGATGGCTGTTCCAGAGTTTCATGTCGGCCAGGGGGCTGGGGCAGAACACGCCGCCCTGGGCGTTGAGGTCTTTGGCCAGCAGTTCAACGATGGCTTTGCTCATGACGATCCTCATTCCACCTTGGCGAGCCAGTGCGCGTATTTGGGATTGCGGCCGTTGACGATGTCAAAGAACGCGTTCTGGATTCTCTCGGTGATCGGGCCGCGCGAGCCGCTGCCGAGTTCGACGCGGTCGAGCTCGCGGATCGGCGTGACTTCGGCCGCCGTGCCGGTGAAGAAGGCCTCGTCGGCGATGTAGATCTCGTCGCGCGTGACGCGCTTTTGCACGATCTCCAGCCCCAAGTCCCTGGCGATGTGGAACACGGTGTTGCGCGTGATGCCGTTGAGCGCGCCGGCCGACAGGTCGGGCGTGTAGATCACGCCATCCTTGATCACGAAAATGTTCTCGCCTGCGCCTTCGCTGACGAAGCCCGCGCTGTCGAGCAGCAGGGCTTCGTCGTAGCCCTCGTCTGTGGCTTCCATGTTGGCCAGAATCGAGTTGGTGTAGTTGCTCACCGCCTTGGCCTGCGTCATCGTGATGTTGACATGGTGGCGCGTGTAGCTCGAGGTCTTGACGCGGATGCCGCGCTTCATGCCTTCCTCGCCGAGGTAGGCGCCCCAGGCCCAGGCCGCGACCATCAGGTGGATGGTATTGCCCTTGGGCGACACGCCAAGCTTTTCCGAGCCGATCCAGCTCAGCGGCCGCAGGTAGCAGCTCTGCAGCCCGTTCTCGCGCACCACGGCCTTTTGCGCCTCGTTCACTTCGTCTTTCGTGAACGGGATTTTCATGCGCAGGATCTTGGCGCTGTTGAACAGGCGGTCCGTGTGCTCCTGCAGCCGGAAGATGGCCGTTCCGTTGACGGTGTTGTAGGCGCGCACGCCTTCGAACGCACCGCAGCCGTAGTGCAGGGTGTGGGTCAGCACGTGGATCTTGGCGTCGCGCCAGTCCACCATCTCGCCATCCATCCAGATCTTGCCGTCACGATCGGCCATCGAGGGAATTACGGGGCTCATGCAATGCGTCCTTCGCGGGTGGTTCTGCAAAACAGATGATTCTACGGCGCGGGCGGCGCTGTTGTTTCCTCGGGCGCTGCCGGGCGAACCAGCTCCCATTTCACGAGCTTGCCGTTGAGGAATTCGCAGGTCACATGCGAAGCGCTGCCGTCGGTCCAGCGAAAGATTTCGGGCTGCGTGTCCTTGGGCGACTGGAGCTCGCCCAGGGCCCGGGTCATCGCCACCACATGCAGCAGCGTCACGCCGGGCCTGAGCTTGGCGTTGAGCATCACGGCGCTACCGACGTAACCGATGGGCCGGTCGGCGGCGCGCTTGAGCACCTGCATCATGCGCGTGAAGTGCAGCAGCCCCCACATGACCACAACGCCCGCCGCGATGGCCACGCCACCCCAGCCGTAGGTGCGGTAGGCGACGGCCACGAGCACGACGCCGGCAAGGGGTACAAGGATTCTCTGGAAGTTCATGCCGCGATTGTCATATGTCTGCACCGGCATCGGTCCTGTGGGGATTGCGGATGCTCGTGGCAGCCCCGTGGCGACTCAGGCCAGGCTGCGCACCACTTCCATCGCCTGCTCGACCCGCTCGACCGGGTGGATGCTCAGGCCGTCGATCGGCTTCTTGGGCAGGTTGGCCTTGGGCACGACGGCCACGCTGAAACCGAGCTTGGCCGCCTCTTTCAGTCGCTCCTGGCCACGCGGCGCGGGCCGCACCTCGCCAGCCAGGCCGACTTCGCCAAACGCGATGAAGCCCTTGGGCAGGGCCTTGCCGCGCAGGCTGGAGGCAATGGCCAGCATCACGCTCAAATCGGCCGCCGGTTCGCTGATGCGCACGCCGCCGACCGCGTTGACGAACACATCCTGGTCCATGCAGGCCATGCCGGCGTGGCGATGCAGCACGGCCAGCAGCATGGCCAGGCGGTCGCGCTCCAGTCCGACCGAGAGCCGCCGCGGGCTCGGGCCGCCGCTGTCGACCAGCGCCTGGATTTCCACCAGCATCGGCCGCGTGCCCTCCAGCGTGACGAGCACGCAGCTGCCGGGCACCGGCTCGCTGTGCTGGCTCAAAAAGATCGCGCTCGGGTTGGTCACGCCCTTCAAGCCGCGCTCGGTCATCGCGAACACGCCGATTTCGTTGACGGCGCCAAACCGGTTCTTGATCGCGCGCACCAGGCGAAAGCTCGAATGCGTGTCGCCTTCGAAGTACAGCACGGTGTCGACCATGTGTTCGAGCACGCGCGGGCCGGCCAGCGCGCCCTCCTTGGTCACATGGCCCACGAGCACGACGCTGACGCCATTGGCCTTGGCCGCGCGCGTGAGGTGCGCCGCGCATTCGCGCACCTGGGCCACCGAGCCGGGCGCCGAACTGAGCTGCTCGGAGTACACGGTCTGGATCGAGTCGATCACCGCGATCGCGGGTTGCGTGGCGTCCAGCGTGGCCAGGATTTTTTCGAGCTGGATTTCGGCCAGCACTTTCACCTGGCTGCCATCCAGCCCCAGCCGCCGAGAACGCAAGGCCACCTGCGCGCCGCTTTCCTCGCCCGTCACATACAGCGTGTTCAGCGTCGCGCGCTGCAAGGCATCGAGCGCCTGCAGCAGCAGCGTGGACTTGCCAATACCGGGGTCGCCGCCGATCAGCACCACGCCGCCTTCGACGATGCCGCCGCCCAGCACGCGGTCGAGTTCCTCGAGGCCGGTGGGCGTGCGCGCGACCTCGGTCGCTTCGATCTCGGCCAGGGTCGCGATCTCGGCCGTCCTGGCCAGCGCCGCGAACCGGTTTTTCGCCGGCGCGGCCGATTCGGCCACCGATTCGAGCAGCGTGTTCCATGCGCCGCAATGAGGGCATTTGCCCAGCCATTTGGCGTTGGCGCCCCCGCATTCGGTGCAGCTGTAGATGGTTTTTTCTTTGGCCATGGGCTGCCAACTATAGCGACCCAGGGTTTTCACCTAGGCGCCGGACTTGCGGAAACCCCAAAATCATTTAACATATTAAATAAATGAGCATGCCCTTCACCCACCGTAACCTGCCCCGGCTGCTGCTGCAAGCCCGCGAGTCGGTCATGGCCCATACGCGCCCGAACCTGCGCGAGCATGGCCTGTCCGACCAGCAGTGGCGCGTGCTGCGCGTGCTGGGCGAGCACGGCACGGTCGAGACCGGCCGCGTCGCGCGCGAGGCCTTCATCCTCGGGCCCAGCCTCACCGGCATGCTGGCGCGCATGGAACGCGACGGCCTGATCCGCCGCGAACGCGATCCCGAAGACCAGCGCCGCACCGTGGTCGAGGCCACCCCCAAGGGCTTGAAACTGGTCGAAAAACTCTCGCACACGATCGAGGCGCATTACGACTGGATGGAGAAGTCCCTGGGCAAGCCCAGACTCGCGCAGCTGTACGAGCTGCTGGACGCCGTCATTGAAATCGAGCAGCCCCAACCGGAGCAAGCATGAACCCCTCATCCCCCTTCATGCCCGCAGGCACGGTGTACGGCGTGCTGCTGAACTTTCGCGGCGAGCTCGCCGCGCTGGCGCCGCAGATGAGCGAGCCGCCTTACAAGGCCGCGCCGAAGGCGCCCGTGCTCTATGTCAAGCCAGCCAACACCTGGAGCGCCGATGGCGCGGCCGTCGCCGTGCCCGCCCATGTGCCGCAAGTCGAGGTCGGCGCCACGATAGCCATGGTGATGGGGCCTCCAGCCCAGACAGGAAGGTCGCAAGACGCTATCAAATCAGCAGCAAGCTATGTGTTGATGAATGACCTGTCGATCCCGCATGCGAGCTTTTTCCGCCCGCCAGTCAAGTACAAATGCCTCGACGGCTTTCTCGGCGTGGGCGCGCGACCCGTCCCTGCGGACCAGGCCGGCGACCCGGCCCGGTTCACGCTGCAGGTGCTCATCAACGGCGAGATCCGGCAGGCCGTGGATTTTGCGAACCTGGCGCGCAGCGCCTCGCAGCTGCTGGCCGATGTGAGCGAGTTCATGACGCTGCGCGCCGGCGATGTGCTGATGCTCGGCTGCGACGCCGGCCGGCCGCTGGCCCGCGTGGGCGACCGCATCGAGATCAGAGCGCCGGGCTTTGAGACGCTCACCAACACCCTGGTCGCGGAGGCGGCAATGAGCGCCGCCGGGCCGTCCCAAGGCGCGAAGGCCCCCTCGGGGGGCAGCGCAGTACACGAAGTGACAAGCGTGGGGGCACCATGAAGCACGCACGCGTCGTCCATGACGGCATGGTTCAAGACGCCGTCGAGCGCGACGGCGAGCTGCTGCTCGCCGATGGCCGCCTCGTGGCGCAGGACGCGGTCAGCTGGCTGCCGCCGCTGGCGCCCACGCCGCGCCCGCGCACGATTCTCGCGCTCGGCCTGAACTACGCCGACCACGCCAGGGAGCTCGCATTCAAGGCGCCCGAGGAGCCGCTGGTGTTCCTCAAGGGCGAGGGCACTTTGGCCGGCCACTGCAGCTTCACGCGCCGGCCGGCCGGTGTGGAATTCATGCACTACGAATGCGAACTCACGGTCGTGATCGGCAGGACCGCGAAAAAGGTCAGGCGCGACGACGCCTATGACTTCATCGCCGGCTACACGGTCGCCAACGACTACGCGATCCGCGACTATCTGGAGAACTGGTACCGCCCCAACCTGCGCGTGAAGAACCGCGACGGCTGCACGCCGCTCGGGCCCTGGCGGGTCGATGCGGCGGACATCCCCAACCCGATGGCGCTGGCCTTGCAGACCACGGTCAACGGCAGGCTCACGCAATCGGGCAACACGCGCGACATGATTTTCGACGTGCCCTTCCTGATCGAGTACTTCAGCAGCTTCATGACGCTGTCGCCCGGCGACCTGATCCTGACCGGCACGCCCGATGGTGTGGTCGACTGCCGGCCGGGCGATGTCGTCGTGACCGAGATCGAGGGCATTGGCGCCCTGCACAACACCATCGAAGGACCCGCATGAGAGTCGATCACCTGATCAACGGCAAGGCAGTTGCAGGCAGCAACTACTTTGAAACCGTCAACCCCGCCACGCAGGACATGCTGGCCGAAGTCGCCGCTGGCGGCCAGGCAGAAGTCAACGCGGCCGTCGCAGCGGCGAAGCAAGCGTTTCCCAAATGGGCCGCGCTGCCCGCGCCGCAGCGCGCCAAGCTGGTTCGCAAGCTCGGCGACCTGATCGCGGCCCATGTGCCGGAGATCGCGCGGACCGAGACCAACGACTGCGGCCAGGTGATCGCGCAGACGGCCAAGCAGCTGATCCCGCGGGCGGCCGACAACTTCTACTACTTCGCCGAGATGTGCACGCGGGTCGACGGCCATACCTACCCGACCGAGACGCACCTGAACTACACGCTGTTCCACCCGGTCGGCGTCTGCGCGCTGATCAGCCCGTGGAACGTGCCGTTCATGACAGCGACCTGGAAGGTCGCGCCCTGCCTGGCCTTCGGCAACACGGCCGTGCTCAAGATGAGCGAGCTCTCGCCGCTCACGGCCGCGCGCCTGGGCGAGCTCGCGCTCGAAGCCGGGATTCCGGCGGGCGTGCTCAACATCGTGCACGGCTATGGCAAGGACGCCGGCGAGCCGCTGTGCGCCCACCCCGATGTGCGCGCGATCTCGTTCACCGGCTCGACCGCGACCGGCAACCGCATCGTGCAGGCCGCCGGCCTCAAGAAGTTCAGCATGGAGCTCGGCGGCAAGAGCCCGTTCGTGATCTTCGACGACGCCGACCTGGAGCGCGCGCTCGACGCCGCGGTATTCATGATCTTCTCCAACAACGGCGAGCGCTGCACCGCAGGCAGCCGCATCCTGGTGCAGCAGAGCATCTACGCCGACTTCGCGCAGAAGTTCGCGGAGCGCGCCCAACGCATCCAGGTCGGCGACCCGCTCGACGAGAAGACCGTCATCGGCCCGATGATCAGCCAAGCCCACCTGGCCAAGGTGCGCAGCTACATCGAACTCGGGCCGAAGGAAGGGGCGACCCTGCTGTGCGGCGGGCTCGCCGCGCCCGAGCTGCCGGACCGCGTGAAGAAGGGCAACTATGTGCTGCCCACGGTGTTCGCCGATGTCGACAACCGCATGCGCATCGCGCAGGAAGAGATCTTCGGCCCGGTTGCCTGCCTGATTCCGTTCCAGGACGAGGCCGACGCCGTGACCAAGGCCAACGACATCCAGTACGGCCTCTCCAGCTACCTCTGGACCGAGAACATCGGCCGCGCGCACCGAGTCGCCGCCGCGATCGAGGCCGGCATGTGCTTCGTCAACAGCCAGAATGTGCGTGACCTGCGCCAGCCGTTCGGCGGCACCAAGGCCAGCGGCACGGGCCGCGAAGGCGGCACCTGGAGCTACGAGGTGTTCTGCGAGCCGAAGAATGTCGCGGTCTCGCTCGGTTCTCACCATATCCCGCATTGGGGGGCCTGATCATGGGCAAGCTCGCACTCGCCGCAAAAATCACGCATGTGCCATCGATGTACCTGTCGGAGCTCCCGGGGCCGAACTTCGGCTGCCGCGAAGCCGCAATCAACGGCCACAGGGAAATCGACCGGCGCTGCCGCGCGCTCGGGGTCGACACCATCGTCGTGTTCGACGTGCACTGGCTGGTCAACAGCGAATACCACATCAACTGCGCACCGAGCTTTGGCGGCACCTACACGAGCAACGAGCTGCCGCATTTCATCAAGAACATGCCCTATGCCTACCCCGGCAACCCCGCGCTCGGCCATCTGATCGCCGAGGTCGCCAACGAGATGGGCGTGAAGAGCCGCGCCCACAGCGACACCACGCTGGAGCTCGAATACGGCACCCTGGTGCCGATGCGCTACATGAATGCCGATCAGCATTACAAAGTGGTCAGCGTGAGCGGCTGGTGCGACTGGCATGACCTGAACGAGAGCGGGCGCTTCGGCCTCGCGGTGCGCCGCGCGATCGAGCAGCGCTACGACGGCACGGTGGCCATCTTCGCCAGCGGCAGCTTGAGCCACCATTTCGCCGACAACGGCCGCGCGCCCGAGTTCATGCACAAGGTCTACGACCCCTTCCTCGAGCAGGTCGACCGGCGCGTGGTCGAGCTCTGGCAACAGGGCGACTGGAAAACCTTTGTCGGCATGCTGCCGATGTATGCCGACAAATGCTGGGGCGAAGGCGATATGCACGACACGGCCATGCTGCTGGGCGCGCTCGGCTGGGACCGCTACAGCGCGCCGGTGGAGATCGTCACGCCCTACTTCGGCAGCTCGGGCACAGGGCAGATCAACGCGATCTTCCCGGTCACGCCGCTGGAGGCCTGAGATGCCGCACCTCGTGATCCAGTACACAGCCAACCTCGATGCCGAGGCCGACATGACAGCCCTGTGCCGCGAACTCGCCGCCGTGCTGGTCGCGCAGAAGGACGAGCAGGGGCAGCCGCTGTTTCCGATCGGTGGCACCCGCGTGCTCGCCTACCCGGCGCCGCACTACGCGGTGGCCGACGGGCAGCGCGACTACGCCTTTGCCTACCTGAACCTGCGGATCGCGCCGGGACGCCCGGATGCTCTTAAAAAGAGAGCAGGTGACGCCATTCTGGAGCGGGCCAAGGGCTTTTTTTATTCGATGTTCGAACGCAGGCCGATCGGCCTGACGCTGCAAATCGACGAAAGCCCGGGCCAGGTGTACGACGCCAAGCACAGCAACATCCATCGGCTATTCAACAACCCCTGACCCTGTCATTCTGAGCGCAGCGAAGAATCTCCAAGGCAACGCAGACCCTTCACTTCGTTCAGGATGACAAGTCCCACACCATGCTGACACCCGAACTTATTTCCCAGCTCGCCGCCGAACTGCACCAAAGCGAAAAGACCCGCGTGCAGCTCGAGCATTTCTCCAAGCGCTTCCCCGAAATGACGGTCGAGGACGGCTACGCTGTTTCCCGAGCCTGGGTCCAGCTCAAGCTGGCCGAGGGCCGCGTCGTCAAGGGCCACAAGATCGGCCTGACCTCGCGCGCCATGCAGATCTCCAGCCAGATCAGCGAGCCCGACTACGGCACGCTGCTCGACGACATGTTCTTCGCCGAGGGCAGCGACATTGCGGCCAGCCGTTTCATCGCGCCGCGCGTCGAGGTCGAGCTGGCCTTCGTTCTCGGCAAGCGCCTGCAGGGCCCGAACGTCACGATCTTCGATGTGCTCGACGCGACCGACTATGTCGTGCCCGCGATCGAGATCATCGATGCGCGCATCGAGCAGTTCGACCGTCAGACCAAGGCTGCGCGCAAGGTGTTCGACACGATTGCCGACAATGCGGCCAATGCCGCCATCGTCACCGGCGGCCGCCCGGTCAAGCCCGATGCGGTGGACCTGCGCTGGGTCAGCGCCCTGCTCTACAAGAACGGCGTGATCGAGGAGTCGGGCGTGGCCGCGGCCGTGCTCAACCACCCGGCTGCCGGCGTGGCCTGGCTGGCCAACAAGCTCGCACCCTGGGACGAGTACCTTGAGAAAGGCGAGGTCGTGCTCGGCGGTTCGTTCACGCGCCCCACCAGCGCCGTCGCGGGCGACTGCTTCCATGCCGACTATGGGCCGCTGGGCTCGATTGCTTTCAGATTCGTATGAAAACACCTGTCAACACCTTCAAGCAAGCCCTGCAGGCCAGGCAGGCCCAGATCGGCCTTTGGCTCGGCCTGGCCGACCCCTACAGCACCGAGATCTGCGCCGGCGCCGGCTTCGACTGGCTGCTGATCGACGGCGAGCATGCGCCCAACGACATCCCCGGCATCCTGGCCCAGCTGCAGGTCATCGCGGCCTACCCGGGAACGCACCCGATCGCGCGCGTGCCCATGGGCCACGGCCATATGGGCGAGGCACTGATCAAGCAGTACCTGGACCTGGGCGTTCAGACCCTGCTGGTGCCCATTGTGGACACGCCCGAGCAGGCGGCCACATTGGTGCGCGCGATGCGCTACCCGCAGAACGACGGCAAGGGAGGCATCCGCGGCATGGGCGGCGCGCGCGCCTCGGGCTGGGGCCGCAACCCGGCCTATGTGCACGAGGCCAATGCCCAGGTCTGCCTGCTGGTACAGGCCGAGACCAGGACCGCGCTGGACAACCTGGACGCGATCGCGGCCACCGAGGGCGTCGATGGCGTGTTCATCGGCCCCGCCGACCTCTCGGCCTCGCTGGGCCATGTCGGCAACCCCGGTCACGCGCAAGTGCAGGCCGCGATCGAAGACGCGATCGCGCGCATCGTGAAAGCGGGCAAGGCCGCCGGCATCCTGACGCCCGACGAGGCGCTGGCGCGCCACTACCTCGCGCTCGGTGCGACCTTTGTCGCCGTGGGGCTGGACACCAACCTGCTGGTCAAGGCCAGCAGCGCCCTGGCCGCGAAGTTCAAGGCAACGGCCGCGCCTGCACCCGCGAGCAAGACCTACTGAGCGCATACCGGCATCACGGCCGACGCCCAAGCTTCGCCTTTGGAGATCACAGCATGAATGCAATCATGAAAACAGACCCGCCCCCCCACATCCATCCCGACGAATGGAAAGCTCGCGTCGAACTTGCGGCCTGCTACCGCATCTTCGCGATGCTGGGCTGGACCGAGATGATTTACAACCACATCACGGTGCGCCTGCCCGACAGCGTCACGGGCGGCGCTACCGCAGGGGCTTCAAAATCCCCGCAGTTCCTGATCAATCCCTTCGGCCTGCACTACAGCGAGGTGACGGCCAGCAACCTGCTGAAGATCGACCTCGCGGGCAACAAGCTCGACGACAACCCCTGGCCCGTGAACCCGGCCGGCTTCACGGTCCATGCCGCGATCCACGACGGCATTGCCGATGCGCACTGCGTGATGCACACGCACACGACGGCCGGCGTCGCGGTGGCCTGCACCCAGGGCGGCCTGGCGCAGAACAATTTCTACTCGGCCCAGCTGCACGACATGGTGGCCTACCACGACTTCGAGGGCATCACCATCCATGCCGACGAAGGTCCGCGCCTGCTCAGGAACATCGGCGACAAGCCGGTCGTGATCCTGCGCAACCACGGCCTGCTGGCCTGGGGCCCGAGCTTGCCGCTGACCTTTGTGCGGCTGTGGACCCTGCAGCGCGCCTGCGAAATCCAGGTCGCTCAAGGCCCGCTCGGCCCGGCGATTGCCGTGCCCGAGGCGGTAGCGCGCCAGACCACGCACGACTCGTTCCAGTTCGACGCCCAGTTTGGCGCCGGCCAGGATGTGTTAGACGCCCTCGTGCGGCAGCTCGACCGGATCGACACAAGCTATCAAAATTGAAGCGGATAACGTAGGTTTTATAAGGGCCGAAGGCGGTTTTGACCATGAAAGTTTGCATTTACGGCGCCGGCGCGATCGGCGGCTGGCTCGGTGTGAAGCTGGCGCAGGCCGGCTGCGAGCTCAGCGTGGTGGCGCGCGGCGCGACACTGCAAGCCCTGCTGCGCGAGGGCCTGCGCCTGCAGCAGGGCGAGGCGGTCAGCGCCGTGCCGGTGCGGGCGGCCAGCGACCCCGCGCAGCTCGGCGCGCAGGACCTGGTGATCGTTGCCGTCAAGGCGCCGGCCATGGCCGAGGTCGCCCAGGCCATCGCGCCGCTGCTGGGGCCCGACACCATCTTGCTGACCGCGATGAACGGCGTGCCCTGGTGGTTCTTCGAAGGCTTTGGCGGCCGCTACGCCGGCACACGGCTCAAGGCCGTGGACCCCGAGGGCTCGATTGCGCGAGCCATCCCCGCCCAGCACATCGTCGGCTGCGTGGTCCATGCGAGCTGCTCGCTCAACGGCCCCGGCTTTGTGCGCCACCGCTTCGGCAACCAGCTGATCCTGGGCGAGCCCTCGGGCGAGAAGACGGCACGCGTTCAGGCGCTGGCCGCGCTGCTGGAGCAGGCCGGGCTCGCGGCGCCGATCTCGGAACAGATCCAGAAAGACACCTGGTACAAGCTCTGGGGCAATATGACGGTCAACCCGGTCAGCGCCCTGACCGGCGCGACCACCGACCTGATCCTGGGCGACGAGCTGGTGCGCGGCTTCATCTCCAGCGTGATGCTCGAAGCCAAGGAGATCGGCGCGCGCATCGGCATCCCGATCGCCCAGCGGCCCGAGGACCGCCATGCCGTCACGCTCGGGCTCGGCGCCTTCAAGACCTCGATGCTGCAGGATGTCGAAGCCGGCAAGGCGGTCGAACTCGACGCGCTGGTGAGCGTGGTCAGGGAGCTGGGCCAGATCACCGGCGTGCCGACACCGTTCACCGATGCGCTGCTGGGCCTGGCCAGGCTGCACGCGCGGGTGCGCGGGCTATATTGATCCCGCGTTTCAGTCCACCACCACCGGCACGCGCTGCGCCAGCGCGCACATCAGCTCGTAGCCCACGGTGCCGCCGGCCTGCGCCACCTCGTCGATCGGCAGCACCGCGCCATTGGAAGCGCGGCCCCACAGCGTGACCTTGCTGCCGAAGCGGGCCTCGGGGACCGGCGTCAGGTCCACCGTGATCATGTCCATGCTGACGCGGCCCACGATGCGGGTGCGCACGCCGCCCACGAGCACGGGCGTGCCGGTGTGGCAGTGGCGCGGGTAGCCGTCGGCATAGCCGCAGGCCACGACGCCGATGCGCAGCGGCTGCTCGGCTGCGAAGTGAGAGCCGTAGCCGACCGTGTCGCCGGGCGCGAGCTCCTGCACGCCGATGATGCGGCTGGCCAGCGTCATGGCCGGCTGCAGGCCCCAATGCGCTGCGCTGTGCTCGGGGAAGTCGGGCGCGCTGCCGTAGACGGCGATGCCGGGGCGCACCCAGTCGGCGCGCACCAGCGGATCGCCCGCATGGCGCAGGGTCGCGGCGCTGTTGCTGACGGTACGCTCGCCGGGCAGGTCCTGCGTGACGGCGTTGAAGACTTCCATCTGCTGCGCAATGCCCTTGGCCCCGTCGGCATCGCTGAAATGCGTCATCAGCGAAATCTCCTCGACCTGGGGCAGGGCATTGAGCCGGGTCCAGGCCGCGCGGTAGCGCTGCGGGGCAAAGCCCAGGCGGTTCATGCCCGAATTGAGCTTGAGGAAGACGCGGTGCGGCTGATGCGTCTTGTGCATGGCCAGCATGTCGATCTGCTCGTCGCAGTGAATCGCGTGCCACAGCTCCAGGCGCGAGCACAGCTCGAGGTCGCGCGGCTCGAACACACCTTCGAGCAGCAGGATGGGGCCGCGCCAGCCCAGGGCCCGCACGCGCTCGGCCTCGGCGAGATCGAGCAGCGCAAAGCCGTCGGCGCCGCGCAGGCCCGCATAGGCACGCTCGATGCCGTGGCCGTAGGCATTGGCCTTGACGACGGCCCAGACCTTGGCGTCGGGCGCGGCCTGGCGGGCGCGCGCCAGGTTGAGGTGCAGGGCCTCGGTATGGATGGTGGCTTGGATCGGGCGGGGCATGGCAAAGGGGTCCAGAGGGGCGGGTTTTTCGGATTCTGGCATTGCCGGGCGTGATATAACCCCCTGTCACGAGGAGACAGTCTCAAAATTACCGGTCATCAGCCCAGCTGATGGCCCAGACAGCCCATCCATGAAGCGCGGTTTCTACACCATCATGTCGGCCCAGTTTTTCAGTTCACTGGCCGACAATGCGCTTTTTGTGGCCGCGGTTGAATTGATCAAGTCCAGTGGCGGCGCTGAATGGCAGCGCGCCGCCCTGGTGCCGATGTTCGCCCTCTTCTACGTGATCCTGGCGCCGTTCGTGGGCGCGTTTGCCGACGCCCTGCCCAAGGGCAGGGTGATGTTCATCAGCAATGGCGTCAAGGTCGCAGGCTGCCTGCTGATGCTGTGGGGCACGCACCCGCTGATGGCCTACGCCATCGTGGGGCTCGGGGCGGCGGCCTACTCGCCGGCCAAGTACGGCATCCTCACCGAACTGCTGCCGGCCTCGCAGCTGGTCCGGGCCAATGGCTGGATCGAGGGGCTGACGATTGCCTCCATCATCCTGGGCGTGCTGCTGGGCGGCCAGCTGGTCGGGCCCGCGATATCGAGCTGGCTGCTGTCGCTTGATTTTCCGGTGCTGGACATCGGCCTCGACACGGCGGCCGAAGCTGCGATCTTCGTGCTGATCTTTGTCTACGTGCTGGCCGCCTGGTTCAACACCCGCATTCCCCATACCGGCGTCGAAATGCGGCCCCTGCCGCGCCACCCGCTGCACCTGCTGCACGACTTCTGGACCTGCAACGCCCGACTGTGGCGCGACAAGCTGGGCCAGATCTCGCTGGCCACCACCACCTTGTTCTGGGGCGTGAGCGGCAACCTGCGCTACATCGTGCTGGCCTGGAGCGCGGCGGCCCTGGGCTACACCACCACGCAGGCCTCGTCGCTGGTCGGCGTGGTGGCCATCGGCACGGCAGTCGGCGCGGTCGTGGCGTCGATGCGCATGCGGCTGGACATGGCCACCAGCGTGATGCCCCTGGGCATTGCCATGGGCGTGCTGGTGATCCTGATGAACTTCATCGGCAATGTCTGGATCGCGGCCCCGTTCCTGATCCTGCTGGGCGGCCTGGGCGGTTTTCTGGTCGTGCCGATGAACGCGCTGCTGCAGCACCGCGGCGCCAACCTGATGGGTGCCGGCCGCTCGATTGCGGTGCAGAACTTCAACGAGCAGGCCTGCATCCTGGGCCTCGGGGCCTTCTACAGTCTCTCCACGGGGCTGGGCCTGTCGGCGTTTGGCGCGATCACGGCCTTCGGCCTCGTGGTCGCCGGTGTGATGTGGCTGATCCAGCGCTGGCACCACCACAATTGCATCAAGTACCGCGACGAGGTCGAGCACCTGCTGACCGCCACCCGCCACGACCACATCCACGACTAGCGGCTGTGTGGGCGCCGGCTCGCGCGGCCCGGCTACCAGACCTCGATCCTCGATGCAGCGTTTGCTCCCCGCCCTGGCCCTGACGTTCAATGCCTTCGTCTGGGGCGTGTCCTGGTGGCCGTTTCGCGCACTCGAAGGCCAGGGCCTGCATCCGCTGTGGGCCACGGCCCTGATCTACCTGCTGTCACTGGGCTGCCTGCTGGCCGCCAAGCCCGCGGCCTGGCGCGGCTTTGCGCGCCAGCCCCTGTTGTGGCTGCTGCTGGCATCCGCGGGCCTGACCAACCTGGGCTTCAACTGGGCTGTCACGGTGGGCGACGTGGTGCGCGTGGTGCTGCTGTTCTACCTGATGCCGCTGTGGACCGTGCTGCTGGCCTGGCCCCTGCTGGGCGAGAAGCCCCACCCGGCCTCGCTGGCCCGCATGGCGCTGGCGCTCGCCGGCGTGGTGATCGTGCTCAAGGCGCCGCAGTCGCCCTGGCCCTGGCCCGACAGCGCGGCCGACTGGCTGGCGCTGATCGCGGGCCTGAGCTTTGCGCTGACCAATATCGTGCTGCGCAAGCTGCACGCCGCGCCGGCCGCGTCGCGCGTGATGGCCATGTTCGGCGGCGGCGCGCTGATGGCCACGGGCGCAGCCCTGCTGGGCATGACGCAGGGCGTTGTGAACCCACCGCCCCTGCCCATGGCCGCGTGGGTCGTACTGGCGGTACTGCTCAGCCTGGCCTTTCTGGCCGGCAACCTGGCCATGCAGTACGGTGCCACCCGGCTGAGCGCCCATGGCACGGCACTGATCATGCTGTCGGAAGTCGTGTTTGCCAGCGCCTCGTCTGTGGCCCTGGACGCGGCCGAACTGAGCAGCCGGATCTGGCTCGGCGGCGGCCTGATCCTGCTGGCTGCCTTGCTGTCGGCCCTGAGTTCGGACACCCACTAGTAGTTCGTTCCATCAATACAAATACATATCAAACCACGCCGAGGTCGAACTTGTTCCATCGGAACACGACCGGTGAGGCGTTGATTTCGGCGATCCCCTTGAGGATGCGGGTTTTCAGTTCATCGACGGATT